>NZ_JBEZJQ010000039.1:0-72680 GCF_040653135.1 Actinomadura sp. NPDC048021 | reverse complement strand
GCCACCAGATACGACAAGCTCTCCGTCCGCTACCAGGCAACCCTCGAGATCACCGCCATCAACGAATGGCTCCACCTACTTCGAAACACGGCCTAACCGCCCCACAACACAAACCCGCCCCCACACCCCACATGAACGCCCGACCACAACCGCTGTCCTACGAGTCGCCGGTCCGTGTTTCGGTCGACTACCTCGGATGTCGCGCGCCTCGCGCTGGAGCTCTCGTTCGAGCTGGTGGGGGTCCGGTTCGCGCTGCCGGCGTGGTCGGCTTTCCGTCGGCGGGTCAGCCGCGGGCGGCGACTATTCGGGCGACGGTCTTCTCCAGGGCGTAGGCGGGGTCGGCGGCGCCGCCCTTGACCTCCGCGTCGGCCTCGGCGACGGCGGTCAGCGCCCGTGCCACCCCGTCTCCCGACCAGCCGCGCAGCTGCTTCTGCACCCGATCGATCTTCCACGGCGGCATGCCCAGGTCCTTGGCCAGGGCCGCTCCCCGCGCGCCGCGCGGAGCGCCGCCGACCTTCGCCAGTCCGCGCACGCCCTGGGCGAGCGCGCTGACGATCAGGACGGGCGCCACACCGGTCGCCAGCGCCCAGCGGAGCTGCTCGAGGGCCTCGGCGAGCTGTCCCTCGATCGCCTTGTCCGCCACGGTGAAGCCGCTGACCTCGGCGCGCCCGCGGTAGTAGCGGGCGATGGCCGCATCGTCGATCTTTCCGCCGGTGTCGGCGACGAGCTGGCTGCAGGCCGCGGCCAGCTCGCGCAGGTCGTTGCCGACGGCCTCGATCAGCCCCCGCGCGCCGTCCGCCGAGATCTTCCCGCCCGCCTTGCGGATCTCGCCCCGGACGAAGTCGACCCGCTCCCCGGCCTTGGTGACCTTCGGGCACGAGATCTTGCGCGCCTTGAGCTTGGTCAGCCCGTCCACCAGGGCCTTGCCCTTGGCGCCGCCGGGGTGGACGGCGACGAGCACGACGTCCTCCGCCGGTGTCTTGGCGTATTTCAGCACCTCGGCCGTCAGGTCCTTGCCCAGATCCTGCGCCGAACGCAGCACGAGGACCTTCCCGCTGCCGAACAGCGACGGCGACGTCAGCTCGGCGATGCGTCCGGGCTCCAGCCCTCCCGGAGCCAGGTCGATGACCTCGGTCTCCGGATCCCCCGCCCGCACCGACGCGACGACGTCTCCGACCGCCCGATCCACGAGCAGCTCTTCATCACCGACGACCAGAATGATGGACTCAACCGACACCCTTGCAGCATGCCACGCCCCACCCACCCCCGCGGCCGACCACGAGGATCCCTCCCCCAACGCCTGGGTCAGTGGCGGGGGACGGTGACGAGACCGGACCGGGTGCGGGCTATGGCTATGTCTCCTTCCCTGTCGGTGCGGTGGATCTGGGTGTGGAGGCGGCCCAGGAGGGCGAGGGTGGCGCCGGACGGGTGGCCGTAGTCGTTGCGGGCTCCGACCGAGATCAAGGCGATGGAGGCTTGGGCGGCGGCCAGGAAGGCCGGGTCCTGGCTGCGCGAGCCGTGGTGCGGGACCTTCAGCACCTGGACGCGGGGGACACTCGCTTCCAGGGCGCGCTGGGCTTCCAGTTCCACATCGCCGGCCAGGAGAGCGCTGAAGCCCGGTTTGCGGGCGACGAGGACCACGCTCGCGTTGTTGATCGTGGTGCCGTCGTCCCCGGGTGACAGGGCGGGGCCGGTGGTCAGCGGGGCCAGGACGGAGAGGGTGAGGTCTCCGACGCGCCACTGCCGGCCGGTCTCCGCGGGGTCGACGCGGAGGCCGGACGTGCGGCGCGCCTCGCGGCCCGAGGTGCGGGGCGTGATCAGCACCTCGCGGACGGCGCGGCCGTGGCGGACGCCGGAGACGCCGTTGATGTGGTCGGCGTGCGGGTGGGTCAGGACCATGAGCGGGACGTCGGTCACGCCGAGGCGGCGAAGGCATCGGTCCACCGGGGCGGGGTCGGGGCCCGCGTCCACGACGACGGCCTGCCCCGGCCCGGCCGACAGCGCCAGGGCATCGCCCTGGCCGACGTCACAGGCGACCATCTGCCAGCCCGGCGGCGGCCATGACGGGGCGATGACGCGAAGGGCGACGACTCCGATGAGGACCCCGGTCATGGCCGCGGCCGTGAGGAGGCGGAGACGGCGGCTGCGCAGGGCCAGGGCCGCCGCCCCCGCGCCCAGGAGGAGGGTGGTGGCGCCCAGAGCGCCGCTCGTCCACGGAATGGTCGCGTAGGGCAGCGACGCGGCGGTTCGCGCGACCCAGATGATCCAGCCCACGGCCAGGCCGGCGGGCCACACGATGACGCGGGCGAGCGGCGGGGAGAAGGGGGCGGTGACCGCGGCGAGGGCGCCCAGGAGGGTGGCGGGGGCGACGGCCGGGGCCGCGAGCAGGTTGGCGAACACGGAGACGGCGCCGATCTCCCCGGACAGCATCACCAGGACGGGTGCGACGGCCGCCTGGGCGGCGGCCGCGACGGCGAGGGCGGCCGCGAGCGGGCCCGGCATCCGGCGGGCGAGCCGCTCGTGCCAGGGCGGGGCCAGGACGAGCAGGCCGGCCGTCGCGAGGGCCGACAGCGCGAACCCGTAGGAACGCGCCAGTTCCGGGTCGACGAGGACGAGGAGCAGCACCGCCGCCGCCAGGGCGGGCAGGCCCTGGCGCTGCCGTCCGGTGAGCAGCGCCAGAAGGCTGATCAGCCCCATGACGGTCGCCCGGAGGACGCTCGGCTCCGGACGGGCGACGACCACGAACGCGCACACGGCGAGGACGGCGACGGGTGGGGCCCGGCGCCGGCCGAGCCCGGCGAGGCGGCACAGCCCGAGGACCGCCCCGATGACGATCGCCAGGTTCGCGCCGGAGACCACGAGGAGGTGGGTGAGCCCGGCGATGCGGAACTCCTCCGCGAGTTCCGGGTCGAGGCGCGAGGTGTCGCCGACGACCATCGCCGGAAGGACCGCGCGCCTGTCGGGCGGGAGCCGGGCCACGGCCGCTCGCAGCCGCGCCCGCACGTGCTCGGCGGCGCGCTGGATCGCCGACGGCGGCCCGAGGACGGCCGGCGGCCCGCGCACGATCACGACCGCGGCGAGCAGGCCGGGGCCCCTCGGCGGCACGAAGCGGCCGCGGAGCCGGATGCGCTGGCTGGGGATCAGGCGGAGCCAGCGCGGATCCGAGGCGATCAGCAGCACCGGGACGCGGACCCCGGTTCGCTCCACGGCCTCCGCCCGCGCGCGGATGATGATCACTGGTCGCCCGTTCCCGGGCCTGGCCCGCGGGTCCCCGGTCACCACGGCCTCGGCCGTCGCGAACCGTCCCGCACGGGCCAGCTCTCGCGCGGGCCCCGTCCCGACGGCCGTCGTCCGCAGCGCCACCCCGCAGGCCGACGCCGCGGCGCAGGCCAGGGCCGCCCCGGCGAGCAGCCGCCACCCGTTCCCCGACCCCGCACCGCCGCCTTCCGCCCGCCGCGCGATCGGAACGAGTCGTCTGAGGGAGCGCTCGAACCGGCCGCCGCCCACGCCCCGCGCGACATCGCCAAGGCGGGACGCAGTGAAGTAGCGGTCGCGCTGGTTGCCGTTCTTGGGTCGGGCGGGGCTCTGCTGCGGGTGGCGGGAGTTGTCGGCACTCGTCTGCCATGGGGGGTCGCCGTTCGGGAGATGCGTGGGCGTGAGTTCGTGAGGGTCAACTGGGTGTTCCGGGGTGTCTGCGTTTCGGTGAAGAGGTGCTTGCCCCTTGGGCGGTGAGGTGCTTGCGGGTGGGCAGTGGGTGGTCAGGAGGTAGAGGGACGCGGCGGCGGCGGTCGCCGCCAGGCCGTAGATGAGGGGCCCGGGCAGCCCTGTGGTCGCGGCGGCGGCGAGCCAGGTGGCGAGCGCCGGGGCCAGGAGGCGGAGGTCGTGGGTCAAACCCGGACCATCGCCTTCAGGTCGGCGAACCGGTGGGCGCCGATGCCGCTGACGTCCTGGAGTTGCTCGACGGAGCGGAAGCCGCCGTGCTGGGTGCGGTAGGCGACGATGCGCTGGGCGAGGACGGGCCCGACGCCGGGAAGGTCGTCCAGTTGGTCGGGGGTGGCCGCGTTGAGGTCGAGAGGGGCGCCGGGCGCACCCGGAGCGGGCGGGGCCGCGCCGCCGGGCGGCGGTGGGGGCGGTGACGGCGCGCGGACGCCGACGGGGATCTGCTCGCCGTCCACCAGGGGGCGGGCCAGGTTGAGGGTGCCCGTCTTCGCGCCCGGACGGACCCCGCCCGCGGCCTTGATCGCTTCGGCGACCCGGGAACCGGACGGCAGGGTGATCACGCCCGGGTGCTCGACCTTGCCGAGGACGTGGACGACCACCGGGGAGGACGCCGAGGCCGCCGGGGCGGCCGACAGGGTGGGACGCGGTTCGACGAGGGAGGCGGTCGCCGCGGGGGCCGCCGGCTGGGGGCGCGGCCGGGCGAGCCAGAGATACCCGACGGCCACCAGGGCGGCGAGCACGCCGACGAGGACGAGCGTGCGGACGTGGGAGCGGTCGGGCGTCGCGCGTAACCGGGCGGCCGGCGGCGCGTCGGCCGGGGCGGCGGGCGGCTTCCAACGGCCCGTGAGTGCGTGCAGGCGGTCTTCGATGTCAGGGCTCATGGAGCCTGACGTTAAGGAGGCCGGCCGGGCGGGTGCGCGGGGTTCGGAAAGTGTGGATAACCCTGGGTCAGCGGCGCCGGGACGCCGCGGCCGCGAGGACGAGCAGCGCCGCCAGGAGGGCCGCGACGCGGGTCAGCGTGCCGGGCGTCGCGAGGTAGACGCCACCGAAGACGGCGATCGCGAGGACGTTCGACAGCAGCGCGCCCGTGTTCGTCAGGGCGGAGACGGACGAGGCCTGCGCCGGTCCCGCGGCCCCGGTGATCCGGTCGACCAGAGGGCTGAAGGCGGCGGCGTGACCGGCCCCGGCGGCGTACAGGAGGGGCACCGCCAGGAGCACCGGCCAGCCGTCCCGGGTCAGGAGGGCCAGTGCCGAAGCGGCCGCGGCGAACGTGAGCAGACCCCATGTCGGCAGGTCCCCTCGCAGAGAGAGGGGCAGGCGCGTCCACCCCAGGCCCGCCGTCGCGAAGCCCGCCGTGTACGGGAGGAACGTGAGCCCGGCGTGGAGCGGCGAGAAGCCGAGCACGTTCTGCAGGTAGAGCGCGAGCGTGAAGAGGAAGCCGGTGTAGGCGCCCATCACCGCGCAGGAGGCGAACAGGCCGGGTTTGATGAACGGTCTGCGCAGCACCGAGAGGTCCAGAAGCGGCGACGCCGTTCTCAGCTCATGGACGCAGAAGATGGCGAGCACAACGCATCCCGTCGCTATGGACGGCCACGTCCACAGCGGCCAGTGCTGTTCCCTGCCGAGAACCAGGGGCACGACGAGCGCGCCCATGCCGCAGGAGAGGAGGACCACGCCGGGCAGGTCCAGGCGGACGGGCTTCCTGTGTTCCGGCGGCATCAGACGTGGTCCGATGGCGAGGAGCGCGGCCCCCACAGGGACATTGACCAGGAAGATGGGCCGCCAACTGCCGCCGAGGGTCACGATGACGCCTCCCGCCACCTGGCCCAAGGCGACCCCCAACGCCAGGACCATCGAGTACAGGCCGAGTGCACGTGCCCTGGCCGCCCCCTTGAAGGACAGCTGAATCAAGGAGAGAACCTGCGGAAGCAGGAGTGCGGCCGCTGCACCCTGGCAGATCCTCGCGGCGACAAGGACGGCACCGGTCGGCGCCAGCCCGCACGCCAACGATGCGACCGTGAAGCCGAACAGCCCGAGGAAGAACATCGAGCGGTGGCCGTAGCTGTCGCCCAGCCGCGCGCCCGTGACCACGAGGACGGCCAAGGCGAAGATGTAGCCGCCCGTGACGAGTTGCAGCAGAGAGCCGGACGCGTGCAGACCTTCCGCGATGTCCGGCATCGCCACCGCCACGATGGAGCCGTCCATCGACACCATCGCCTGCCCCGTGAGCAGCATCGCTAGAAGCCATCGTCCGACCATTCCGCGAGTGTGCTGGGCGGCCTTCCGGCGGCGCTTGAAGATGTTTGCCCCTGCGTACGATGACGGGCATGCGCGAATCGACCACCGTGGCGGAGACGGAAGACTTCTCTGTCCACGCGGTGCGCTGCACGGGGCACCAGCCCGGATGGTCGGAGCCCGAGCCGTTCACCGGGGATCAGATCGTCCTGGTGCGGTCGGGGCGGTTCCGCATGCGGTCGCGCCACGGACGCGCCGTCGTCGACCGCACCATGGGCTATGCCCAGACCGTCGGTGAGGAGGGCCAGTTCGCGCATCCCGCGGGCGGCGACGTGTGCACGTCGATCATGCTCTCCCCCGCCCTGTGGCGGCGCCCGTCCGGGACGGTCAGGGTCAGCGCGCGGGCGGACGTCGCCCATCGCCTCCTCCTGCGCTCCGGCCCCGACGTGGCCTTCGAGACGGCCGAGCGGCTGATGGGCCTGCTCGCCCACCTCGCCGTTGACGAGCAGGGCGGGAAGCGCCGCGCCCTGGTCGACGAGGCACGCGAGGCCATGGCGAGCGGCCATCAGGAGGCGGCCGGGCTCGTCTCCCTGGCACGGCTCCTGGAGGTCTCCCCCTCCCACCTGAGCCGGACGTTCCGCCGCGAGACCGGCATGTCCGTCACTCGTTACCGGAACAGGATCCGGGTGGGGCTCGCCCTGGACCGCCTGGAGCAGGGCGAACGGGACCTGTCCGGCCTCGCCGCCGATCTCGGCTTCGCCGACCACGCGCATCTCACCCGGACGGTCAGGGCGGAGACCGGTCACCCGCCGACCGTCCTGCGCCGCCTCCTGCGCCCCTGAAGCCCTCCTCCCGGCGCCCGCGGGTCAGAACTGGGGGGCGATGACGACACCCAGCATGCCGGGGCCGACGTGGGCGCCGATGACGGGGCCGACCTCGCCGACGTAGACGTCCTGGACGTGCGGGACGCGTTCGCGCAGCCGGGCGGCGAGGGTCTCGGCGCGGGCGGCGGCAGAGAGGTGCTGGACGCCGAGGTCGACGCGCCGGGCTCCGGCCTCGGCCACGGCCAGCTCCTCCAGCCGGGCGAGCGCCCGCGAGGACGTGCGGACCTTCTCCAGCGGCGCGATGCGCCCGCCGGTGATCTCCAGGAGCGGCTTCACCATCAGCGCGGAGCCCCACAGGGAGGCGGCGGCGCCGATCCGGCCGCCCCGCCGCAGGTGCTCCAGGGTGTCGACGTAGATGAGGGAGCGGGTGAGCCCGGCCCGCCGGACGGCGGCGGACACGGCGTCGTCGGCGGACCCGCCCGCCATCGCGGCGGCCGCCGCGGAGAGCGCGGCGAATCCGAGGCCCATGCCGATGGTCCCGCTGTCGACGACCCGCACGGGCACGGGGGCGCCCTCGGCGGCGAGCCGCGCCGCCTCGACCGTCCCCGACATGGCGGAGGCCAGGTGCACGGAGACCACCTCGCGCGCGCCCGAGGCGGCGGCCGCCTCGTAGGCGTCGGCGAACCGCCGGGGCGCGGGGCGGGACGTGGTGACGGGGTGCCATTCCTTCAGCGCCAGGGCGGCCTCGGCGGTGCTGATGTCGCCTTCGTCCCGGGTGGCGCCGCCGACGGCGATCTGCAGGGGGACGACGGTCAGCCCGTGCCGTTCGGCGAGCCCGGGGGGAAGGTAGGCGGTGGAATCGGTGACGACCGCGACCGCGCTGCCCATGCCGGCGACACTACCCGCCGCCCCCGCCTCCTCCGTCAGGGCTGGACGGGGACGCCGCCGCGCCAGATGCGCAGGGCGCGGAGCCCGAACGCCCAGGCGAAGGCGCCCTCGTGGTCGGCGTCCCACAGGACGATGTCGGCGAGCATGCCCGGGGCGAGGGAGCCGCGGTCGCCGACGCGCAGCGCGGCGGCGCCGCCGAGGGTGGCGGCGCGCAGCGCCTCGGTCACGCTGAGCCCGAACATCGCGACCGACAGCCCGATGACGAGGGGCATGGAGGTGATGCCGCACTGGCCGGGGTTGTGGTCGGTGCCGAGGGCGACGGTGACGCCGCGGTCGAGCATCTGCCGGACGGGCGCGGGGGCGCGGCTGCTGTTGAGGGAGCTGCCGGGGCAGACGGTGGCGGTGACGCCGGCGTGGGCGAGGGCCTTGATGTCGTCGTCGTTGGCCTGGGTGAGCAGGTCGGCGGAGGCACAGCCGACCTCGGCGGCGACCTGGGCGGCGCCGATGCGCTCGTTGGCGCAGGCGTGCATGCGGGCCTTGAGGCCGGCGCGCTTGCCGGTGAGCAGGAGGGCGCGGGCCTCCTCGGCGGTGAAGTGGCCCTCGTCGCAGTAGACGTCGATCGAGTCGGCGCCGGCGACGGCGGCGTCGCCGGCCCAGAGGCGGACGGCCTCGATGTAGTCGCGGCGGCGTCCGAAGAACTCGGGCGGCAGGATGTGCGCGGCGAGGAACGTGGCGTGGATGCGGGGCATGGAGGGCTCGCCCTCCAGCGACCGCAGCATCCGGATGTCGGCGAGCTCGCCGTCGCGGGTGAGGTGGTAGCCGGTCTTGGCCTCGACGGTGGTGGTGCCGGCGAGGATCCACTGGCGGAGCCGTTCGCGGACGCCGTTGCAGAGCGTCCAGGGGTCGGTTCCCCGGGTGACGGTCACGGTGGAGTTGACGCCGCCGCCCGCCGCGGTGATGGCCGAGTGGGACGAGCCGCTGGTGCGCATGGCGAGCTCGGCCCACCGGTTGCCCGCGTAGACGGGGTGGGAGTGGGCGTCGATGAGGCCGGGCGTGACGAGGCCGCCGCCGAGATTCTCGACGTGGTCGACGTCGACGATGTCGTCGATGATGCCGGGGACGCTCTGCGGGAGGTCGGAGGCGGGCCCGGCCCAGACGATGCGGTCGTCGTGGATGAGCACCGCGGCGTTGCTGCAGACGTCGGTGCCCGTCCAGAGCCTGCCGATGTTCGTCAACAGCCGTACCGTCATAGGGTCACCGACCTGGATGGGGCCATGCGCACGTGAGCGCGGTGCAGGATGCCGTGGGGCGACGGTGCGGGCCGCGGTCCCTCGTTCGAGCGTTCGGACCTGCCATGGTTGGGCCACCTGCTCTCGATCCGAAACGCCGACTGGGTGCCGGCGGCTCCACCTGTGGAGGGTCGGGTGGCCGGGGGGCCACCGCTGGCAACGAGACCGGAGGTATCGGTTTCGTCACGGTAGTGCACGGAACGTCCGTCCGACAACCTCTGATCGCAGCACATTGACACCCATCACCCCGCCCCTTAGCTCTACGACGGTACGGATTTCAACCGCACCGTCAAGCGGATTGGACAAGCTGTCATCGTTCGGCGACCAAGGGGCGTCTTCGGACGTTCTCGAATCGGTCACTGGGCCCATCCCAAACCCACCGGGGCTCCTGCGGAGGCACCCGGTGGGTGAGGATGATCAGGCCGTCGGGGAGACGGTCTCGTACTGGGCCAGTTCACCCGCGAGGTCGACCGGAAGGCGGGCGTGCAGAACGGTGCCCTCGGCGACGTGCTCCTGCTTGAGGACCTCGCCGCGCTCGTGCACGCGCGCGACGAGGTCGCCGCGCTCGTACGGCACCAGGACGTGCAGTTCGCTCTCCAGACCCGGCAGGTCGGCCTCGATCGCGGCGCGCAGCTCCTCGATGCCGAACCCGGTGCGGGCGGACACGACGACGCTGTGCGGCTCACGGCGCTGCAGGCGCGCGATCGCGAGCTCGTCGGCGGCGTCCGCCTTGTTGATCACGATGATCTCCGGGATGCGGTCCGCGCCGATCTCGCGCAGCACCTCGCGGACGGCGTCGATCTGCGCCTCGGGGTCGGCGTCGGAGCCGTCGACGACGTGCAGGACCAGCCCGGCGTCGGTGACCTCCTCCAGCGTCGAGCGGAACGCCTCGACGAGCTGGTGCGGCAGGTGCCGGACGAACCCGACGGTGTCGGCCAGGGTGTAGGCGCGGCCGCCCGGCGTCTCGGCGCGCCGGACGGTGGGGTCGAGGGTGGCGAACAGCGCGTCCTCCACCAGGACCCCGGCGCCCGTGAGCCGGTTGAGCAGGGACGACTTGCCCGCGTTGGTGTAGCCGGCGATGGCCACGGCGGGCACCTGGTGGCGGCGCCGCTCGCCGCGCTTGGTGTCGCGCGACTTGGACATCTCGGCGATCTGGCGGCGCAGCTTGGCCATCCGGGTGCGGATCCGCCGCCGGTCCAGCTCGATCTTGGTCTCGCCGGGGCCGCGGCCGCCGATGCCGACGCCGCCCGCGGCGCGCCCGCCGACCTGCCGGGACAGGTTGCCGCCCCAGCCGCGCAGCCGCGGCATCAGGTAGTCGAGCTGCGCGAGCTCCACCTGCGCCTTGCCCTCGCGGCTCTTGGCGTGCTGGGCGAAGATGTCCAGGATCAGCGCCGTCCGGTCGATCACCTTGACCTGGACGGTCTCCTCCAGGTGGCGCAGCTGGCTCGGCGCCAGCTCGCCGTCGCAGATGACGGTGTCCGCGCCGGTGGAGATCACGATGTCGCGCAGCTCCGCCGCCTTGCCGGAGCCGATGTAGGTCGCCGAGTCGGGGCGGGTCCGGCGCTGGACGAGGCCCTCGAGCACCTGCGAGCCCGCGGTCTCGGCGAGCAGCGCCAGCTCGCGCAGGGAGTTCTCGGCCTCCGCGGCCGTCCCCTCCGTCCACACGCCGACGAGCACGACCCGCTCAAGCCGGAGGGCGCGGTACTCGACCTCGGTGACGTCGGTCAGTTCGGTGGAGAGGCCCGCGACGCGGCGCAGTGCCCGTCGCTCTTCCAGGTCGAGCTCGCCCGTCAGGGGCTCGTACTCGAACTCGTCAGGGGCCTGGGTCTCGTCTGCAGAGAAAGGTTCAGTCATATGTCCTCGTAGAACGCCGCTTCGCGGCCGTATCTTCCCCGCGATGGTCTCACGCACCATCCCCACCGGTCACCTGGTTATCACCCGGTTTCCCCCTGGGTTGACGCAAGCGCGCGCGGGGAGGTCTGCAGGGGACCCCGCTTTGACCGGCCTCCGTACCGGCGAGTACCGTTCTCCACATAACAGAAGTCGAATTTCGCTATACGAAAGGGCAGGCAGATGGCTGGACTGGAAGGCATCGAGGTCACCGGACCCCTCGGCGAGCGGTACGAGGAGATCCTGACCCCCGAGGCGCTCGGCCTGCTCGCCGCCCTGCAGCGCGAGCTGGGCGCCCGCCGCAAGGAGCTGCTGGAGGCGCGCGCGGAGCGCCAGCGCAAGCTGTCCGCGGGCGGGACCCTCGACTTCCTGCCCGAGACCGCCGGCATCCGCGGCGACGACTCCTGGCGCGTCGCCGCGCCCGCGCCCGGCCTGGAGGACCGCCGCGTCGAGATCACCGGCCCGACCGACCGGAAGATGACGATCAACGCGCTGAACTCGGGCGCCAAGGTGTGGCTGGCCGACTTCGAGGACGCCAACACCCCGCTGTGGAACAACATGGTCGAGGGGCAGCTCAACCTGCGGGACGCCCTCGACCGCACCATCGACTTCACCGACGCCAGGAGCGGCAAGTCCTACGCGCTGAAGGACGACGGGGAGCTCGCGACGATCGTCGTCCGGCCGCGCGGCTGGCACATGGAGGAGAAGCACCTGCTCGTCGACGGCGAGCCCATGTCCGGGTCGCTGTTCGACTTCGGCCTCTACTTCTTCCACAGCGCCCGCAGGCAGCTCGACAAGGGCAAGGGCCCCTACTTCTACCTGCCGAAGATGGAGAGCCACCTCGAGGCGCGGCTCTGGAACGACGCGTTCAACCTCGCCCAGGACGCCCTGGAGATCCCGCGCGGCACCATCCGCGCGACCGTGCTGATCGAGACGATCCCGGCCGCGTTCGAGATGGAGGAGATCCTCTACGAGCTGCGCGACCACTCGGCCGGCCTGAACGCGGGCCGCTGGGACTACCTCTTCTCGGTGATCAAGAAGTTCCGGGACCGGGGCACCGACTACGTGCTGCCCGAGCGCAACGCGATCACGATGACCGCGCCGTTCATGCGGGCCTACACCGAACTGCTCGTGCGGACGTGCCACAAGCGGGGCGCGCACGCGATCGGCGGCATGGCGGCGTTCATCCCGTCCCGCCGCGACGAGGAGGTCAACCGGGTCGCGCTGGAGAAGGTCCGCGCCGACAAGACCCGCGAGTCCGGCGACGGCTTCGACGGCTCCTGGGTCGCCCACCCCGACCTCGTCCCGGTCTGCCGCGAGGTGTTCGACGGCGTCCTCGGGGACAGGCCGAACCAGCGCGACCGGCTCCGCGAGGACGTGCACGTCTCCGCCGCCGACCTGCTCAACGTCAAGGCCACCCCCGGTGAGATCACCGAGGCGGGCCTGCGCAACAACATCGACGTGGCGCTGCGCTACCTGGCCACCTGGCTGGACGGCGCCGGCGCGGTCGCGATCCACAACCTGATGGAGGACGCGGCCACCGCGGAGATCTCCCGCTCCCAGGTGTGGCAGTGGATCTACAACGGCGTCTCCACCGCGGAGGGCCAGAAGATCACCAAGGAGTGGGTGGAGCAGCTCCTGGACGAGGAGCTGGGCAAGATCCGCGAGGAGCTGGGGCAGGCGTACAACGAGCCCCGCTACAACCAGGCCGTGGAGCTCTTCAAGGAGGTCACGCTGGCCGACGAGTACTCCGAGTTCCTCACCACGCCGGCCTACCAGCAGTTCCCGTAGGGGGCCGGCTCCGGCGGCGTTCGCGGGCCGTCCGGGAGAGGCGTTCCGGACGGCCCGCAGGGCCTTGCGACCGCTCGGCGGGCGAGGGATCGTGGAGAGAGTGGAGACCATGCTCACGGCGCTCGGACTCAGGCTGGAGGCGCTGCTCGGGCCCGGCCGGGTGATCAGCGATCCGGTGCGGCTGCGCACCTACGAGTGCGACGGCCTCACCAACCACCGGTGCACGCCCGGCGTCGTCGTGCTGCCCGACACGGCCGAGCAGATCGCCGCGATCGTGCGGGAGTGCGCGGCGGCCGGGGTCCCCTACGTCGCGCGCGGGTCGGGCACGGGCCTGTCGGGCGGGGCGCTCCCCCGCGCCGACGGCGTGCTGATCGTCACGTCCCGGATGAACCGGATCCTGGAGATCGACATCCCCGGGCAGCGGGCCGTGGTGGAGCCGGGCGTGATCAACCTGGACGTGACGCGGGCCGTCCGCCCGCACGGGTACTACTTCGCGCCCGACCCGTCCAGCCAGCAGATCTGCTCGGTGGGCGGCAACGTCGCCGAGAACTCCGGCGGCGCGCACTGCCTGAAGTACGGGTTCACCGCCCACCACGTGCTGGCCTGCGAGGTCGTCACGCCCGACGGCGAGCTCGTCGAGCTCGCGGCGGACGGGCCCGGCTACGACCTGCTCGGCGTGTTCGTCGGGGCGGAGGGCACGCTCGGCATCGCCACCAAGATCACGGTGCGGCTGACGCGGGTCCCCGAGACCGTGCAGACGCTGCTGGCCGCGTTCGGCTCGATCGAGGCGGGCGGCGCGGCGGTGTCGGCGATCATCGGCGCGGGCGTCGTCCCGGCGGCGATCGAGATGATGGACGCGCTGGCGATCGAGGCGGCCGAGGCGGCGGTCCGCTGCGAGTACCCGCCGGGCGCCGGCGCGGTGCTGATCGTGGAGCTGGACGGCCCGGAGGCCGAGGTCGCCGCCCAGTTCACCGAGGTGGAGCGGATGTGCCGGGACGCGGGCGCCTTCGAGATCCGCATCGCCGCCGACGACGCGCAGCGGGCGCTGATCTGGAAGGGGCGCAAGTCGGCGTTCGCGGCCGTGGGCCGGATCAGCCCCGCCTACCTCGTCCAGGACGGCGTCATCCCCCGGACGGTGCTCCCGGACGTCCTGGCCAGGATCGACGCCCTGTCCGCCAAGTCGGGCGTGCGGGTCGCGAACGTGTTCCACGCGGGAGACGGCAACCTGCATCCGCTGGTGCTGTTCGACGACGCCGAGCCGGGCGCGGAGGAGCGCGCCGAGGAGGTCTCGGGCGCGATCCTCGACCTGTGCATCGAGCACGGCGGCTCCATCACCGGCGAGCACGGGGTCGGCGTGGACAAGGCCCGCTACATGCCGCGCATGTTCACCGACGCCGACCTGGACACGATGCAGATGGTCCGCTGCGGCTTCGATCCGGCGGGGCTGTGCAATCCGGGCAAGGTCTTCCCCACGCCGCGGCTGTGCGGGGAGGTGCCCGGCAAACGCAAGGGCCCGCACCCGTTCGAGGGAAAGGCGGACATCTTCTGATGCGGCCCCTGGACGCCCTGGCGAAGGTCTGCGGCGACGTACGGCCCGGTGAGGCCGCCGAAGGCGTGCTCGGCGTGGAGCCCGCGCTCGTCGCGGCGCCGAAGAACCTGACTGAGGCCGCCGACGTCATGCGCGTGGCCGCCGAGAAGGGCCTGGCCGTCGTCCCGCGTGGGGCCGAGACCCGGTTGGACTGGGGCGAGCCACCGGATCGCTGCGATCTGCTCATCGACACCCATCGGCTCAACAGGCTCGTCGAGCACACGGCAGGCGACCTCGTCGCCAAAGCGGAGGCCGGGCTCGCGATGGAGGACTTCGCCGAGAAACTGGCCGAACGGGGGCAGCGGCTCGCGCTCGACGTCCCGCTACCGGGTTCGACGGTCGGCGGGACGATCGCCACGAGCGCCGCCGGTCCCCTGCGCACGCTCTACGGGACGCCCAGGAACCTGGTCATCGGGCTCACGGTCGTCCGGGCGGACGGCCAGGTCGCGCGCTCCGGAGGCAAGGTCGTCAAGAACGTCGCCGGGTACGACCTGGGGCGGCTCTTCGCCGGTTCCTACGGAACGCTCGGCCTGATCGTGGACGCCACGTTCCGCCTGCATCCGATCCCCGAGGCGACCGCGTACGTGACGTGCGCCGTCGACGGGCCGGAGGACGCGCACGACGCGGTCCAGACCGTCCTGCACTCCCCCGTCGCCCCGAGCGCGGTCGAGTACATCAGCCCGGGAACGTTCGCGGTCTTCCTGGAGGGCGTTCCCGACGGCGTCGCCGCGCGCTCTCGGCAGACCGCGGAGCTCCTCGGTGAAAAAGCCGAGATCTCCGGCACCGCACCGGACGGCTGGGGCCTCTACCCGGAGGGCACCACCCTCATCGACATCGGCGCCCCGCCGCCCTCGCTCCGCGACGTCATCCGCACGCTCGGCCCGGACGCCGCCGCCACCTGGAGCGCCGGCGGGCACGGTCACGTCGGGCTTCCCGCCGGTCTCGGCCCGAACGAGGTGGCCGATGTCCTCGGTCGTCTGAGGGACGTGCTGAAGACGCATCGCGGTCACGCCGTCGTCCGCTACGCGCCGCAGGAGGTGCGCGGCGAGATCGACCTGTGGGGGCCGGTTCCGGCGCTGACGCTGATGCGGCGGGTGAAGGACCAGTTCGACCCGGATCACCGGCTGTCCCCGGGCCGTTTCGTAGGAGGGATGTGATGAGCGCCCAAGACGACCTCCCGGACCTGCTCAACGACTGCGTGCACTGCGGTTTCTGCCTTCCGACATGCCCCACCTATGTGCTGTGGGGCGAGGAGATGGACTCTCCCCGGGGCCGCATCCATCTGATGCAGCAGCACGCGGACGGCGAACCGCTCAGCGGGCCGATGGTCGAGCACTTCGACCGCTGCCTCGGATGCATGGCGTGCGTGACGTCCTGCCCGTCCGGCGTGCAGTACGACAGGCTCATCGAGATGACCCGCGCCGACGTCGAACGCGAACACCCCCGTTCGCTGAAGGAACGCGCCCTACGGGAGATGGTCTTCCAGCTGTTCCCGTACAGGCGGAGGCTCCGAGCCCTGCGCGGGCCCCTGCGCGCCTACCAGAAATCGGGGCTGGAACGACTCGCGCGGCGCAGCGGCCTCCTGGAACGCGTTTCACCGTCCCTGGCGGCGATGGAACGGCTCGCGCCGCCTCTCGGCAAGGCGCCGAGGCTCCCCGAGCGGGTCGCCGCGCGCGGGGAGCGCCGCGCCACGGTCGGGATGCTGACCGGGTGCGTCCAGGGCGAGTTCTTCCCGGGCGTCAACGCCGCCACGGCCCGCGTGCTGGCGATGGAGGGCTGCGACGTCGTCATCCCCAGGAACCAGGGGTGCTGCGGCGCGCTGTCCCTGCACTCGGGACGGGAGGAGGAGGCCCGCGCCTTCGCCCGCCGGACGGTCGAGACCTTCGAGGCCGTCGACGTGATCGTGGTGAACTCCGCGGGCTGCGGGTCCGCGATGAAGGAGTACCGGGCGCTGCTGGCCGACGATCCGGAATGGTCCGGGCGGGCAGAGGCGCTCTCGGACAAAACGCGGGACCTGGCCGAGTACCTGGTGGAGCTCGGGCCGCGGGCCGAGCGGCGGCCGCTTCCGGTCATGGTCGCCTACCACGACGCCTGCCACCTCGCCCACGCGCAGGGCATCCGGAGCCAGCCCCGCGAGCTGCTCTCCGCCATCCCCCGGCTGACCGTCCGCGAGATCGCCGAACCGGACGTCTGCTGCGGATCCGCCGGGACCTATAACCTGTTCCAGCCGGAGGCCGCCGGAGAGCTCGGCGACCGCAAGGCGGTGAACGTGGACGCCACCGGAGCCGAACTACTGGTCGCCGCCAACCCCGGCTGCTCGATGCAGATCGCCACGGCGCTGCGCCGGCGCGGGGCCGCCATCGCGGTCGCGCACACCGCGCAGGTGCTGGACGCCTCCCTGCGAGGACTCGGCCGCGATGCCCTTATCGCGCGCGGTTCGTAGCCCTCAGACCGGGACCGCCGCCGATCCGGCCGTCAGGTATGGTGGCCTGCCCGCCGTGGGCAGGACACGCCGACCGAGCCGGAGAGGGCCGAGGGAGCAGCGACGACCATGTCCGACAGCCGCCAGCCGTACCGCTCGCACCGCCGCAGGAAGAAGAGCCACGCGGGAAGGCTCGGACTCGCCGGCGCACTGACCGGCGCCGTCGGGATCGCCGCGGTGGCCGGAGCGATCGTGCTCCTGCGGCCCGGCACGGGCGACGGCACGGCGTCCCCGCCGCCGAGCCTCGCCGGCCAGGGCGACGACGCGGCGGTCACGTCCGTGCCCGCCCCGAAGGCCGGCCCGCCGGTCGGTTTCACGACCCCGGAGGGCTACGGCTACAGCCTCGCCGCCGTCATGGCGGGGACGTCCCGGCAGCCGATCGGCGCCACGCAGGCCCCGCCGTCCGGCACGACCTACGCCTACGCCGACTACGTCCTCACCAACAGCGGGCGGCGGCCCGTCCTGCTGGACTTCCCCGCCGACCTGTTCATGCCGAAGTCGCAGGTCCCGTCGTCGGCGCAGGAGCGGTGCATGCCGCAGGCGGGCATCCCGGACGACATGTGCACCCTCCCCAACCACAGCACGGTCACCGCGCGGATCGGCGGATCGAAGGCGCCCGTCGAGGACGGCGGCGACACGATGATCCCGGCGGGCGCCTCCTACGTGGTCCGCGTCGCGTCCGACCTCCCGGTCAAGGAGGACCTCTCCGCCGACGACCTGCGCCTGTACGTGTGGAACGCCCGCTTCACCAGCGACCGCAAGGGCGTCCGGCTCGCCTTCCCGTGAGCTTCACCGGCCGGTGAAGCCGATGTCCTGATAGGCGGGCCTCCGGAAACCGCCGGCCCCCACGTTGGCGAGGTCCGCGCGCACCGCGACGAGCTGGGGGCGCTGGTACAGCGGCAACACCGACGCCTGGCGCCAGATGAGCCGGTCGGTCCTGTTCACCAGAGCGCGGGCCCTCTCGGGAGCGATCTCCGCGACGGCCTGGTCCATCGCCGCGTCGATGGCGGCGCTGCCGATCCGCGAGTAGTTCTGCTGGACGTTCCGTCCGCGCGGACGCGCGAACACGGCTTTCATCTGCGAGACGGGGAACGGGGTGCCGAGCCACGAGAACGGGACGATGTCCATGTTCCCGGGAGTGACGTAGCGCTCGAAGACGTCGTCTGCGGGGACGACCTGGATGTCCACTCGGACGCCTATGCGTTCGAGCAGCGCACGCGTCAGTTCTCCTTCCCGCCTGCTGATGGGGACCCCGGACGGAACCACGAACCGCAGCGCGAGCGTGCGTCCCGCCTTGGCGCGGTACTTGCCCCGCGGTCTCCAGCCTGCCTCGTCTAGGAGGCGTCTGGCCCGAGCGGGATCGTAGGCCCCCAGACCGCTGGAGTTGTCCAGGTAGCCGGTTTGAGTGTTGACGTAGAAGTGGTTCCCGAGCGTCTGGACCGGTACGCCGAGGCCTGACAGGTCGGATCGTGCGATGACGTGCCGGTCGATGCCGAGCATGACCGCCCGGCGCACCCTGGCGTCGGACAGGATGGGCCCGGCCGCGTTGAAGGTGAAGTTCCGCCAGTCCGGCCCGCCCGCCCTGCGGACGGCGGCGCCGGGGACGCCCTGGACACGCTGCAACGCGTCCGCGTCGAGACCGATGTCCATCAGGTCGATCTCACCGTTGGCGAACGCGCCGGGCATCGCGCTGGTGTCCATGGCGCGAAAGACGATCCGGTCGAGCTTTGCCGGCGCACCCCACCATGCCGGGTTCCGCACCAGGGTCAGCGTCTTGGCAGTCCGGTCGATCTGCTGGAGTCTGAACGGTCCGGCCGTGACAGGTACGCGGCCCATCCACCCTGTGTTGAACGCGCTTGGGCTGGCGTAGGCGGTGGCCGGGTACAGGGGGCTGAACAGGCTGCGCCAGTCCGCGTAGGTGTGGGCGAACGTCACCTTGACCACGTGCTCGTCGGCACCGCGCGCGACTCGCTCGATCTGCCGGTACCCGGTGACGGTCGAGACCTCGTAGCGCGGGTCACGACCAGACAGCGCATGGGTCTGCGCCAGGAAATCGGCGAAACCGATGGGCCGTCCGTCCGACCATCTGGCACGCGGGTTGAGCCGGTAGGTCACGGTCTGGCCGTGCCGGGTCCGCTTCAACGTGGCCGACTCCAGGTACTCCGGAACGGGGTGCGGGACGGCCTTCTCGTCTGCACGCATCAGATACGGCAGAACGCCCTGAATGACGTGCTCCACCGCGCCCTTGGCACCGTTGATGTGGTTGGTGTTCCACTGGGACGGAAACTCGGGGAGCGGCCAGCGAAGCGCTCCGCCCTTGGCGACGCGGTCGCGCGGAGTCGGGTTCACATCCGCCGCCGGGAGCGCCCCGGACGCGTTGGACGTCGCTGTCTCCGGGGCACGGCACCCGGCGCCGGTGATGAGCGCTATCCCAAGAAGGACGGCGGCGACGACCTGTCTCATCGTTCGGACTCCGCCGAGACGAGCGGATGGTGGCAGGCGACGGAGCGGTCCGCCGCCATGGCGAGCGGCATCGGATCGTGGTGTTCGCATAGGCGTCTGTCGTCGAGGGTGAGCGTGGCGTAGTGCGGGCAGCGAGCACGGAACCGGCACCCTGCGGGCCTGGCGACAGGGTCGGGCGGGTCACCGTCAAGAAGGAAGCGGCGAACTCGATCCGGGCGGGAAGGGACCGCGTCCAGCAGCGCCCGCGTATAGGGATGAGCGGGAGCCCCGTACACATCGGCGACCGGCCCGATCTCAACGACGCGGCCCCTGTGCATCACGGCGACCCGGTCGGCGAAGCCCTGCACCAGGGGAAGGTCGTGGGTGACGAACAGGCACGCCATGCCGAGCCGCGCCCGAAGCCCCGCCAGCACGTTCATGACGCTCGCCTGCACGGCGGTGTCCAGTGCGGACACGGGCTCGTCCAAGAGCAGAAGACGGGGTTCCAAGGCGAGGGCTCTGGCCAGGGCTACACGCTGCCTTTGCCCACCCGAGAGCGCATGCGGGAAACGCCGCGCATAGCCGGGTTCCAAGCCCACCGTCGCGAGAAGTTCCTCGACGCGACCACCGATCGGCGTGCGATGCGCGAGGAGCGGTTCGGCGATGATGTCGGCGACCCGCATACGCGGGTTCAGCGAGGCGTACGGGTCCTGGAACACGACCTGGACGTCCTTGCGCAAGGCCTTGCGGTGGGCGGCGCGCAAGGCGGCCGTGTCTTGGCCCAAGACCCTGACGCGCCCGTCCTGAGGACGGGACAACCGCAGAATCTCCATCAGCGTCGTGGTCTTACCGGACCCCGACTCCCCCACCAGCGCAAGCGTCTCCCCCTCACGGACGTCGAAGCTCGCGCCGTCCACGGCCCGCACCTCTCCGGCCCGCCGCCGCAGCAGCGCCCCTCTAGATAAGGGATACCGGCGGACCAGGCCGTCCACCTGAAGAACCACCGGACGCTCAGGCCGAGCACGCGGAACCGGCGCATCTCCCGCTCGCGTCCATGGGCGCACCAGGCGGCTCGCGAAGGGCGTCTGGGGCCTACAGAGAACCTGCTCGGCCGTACCCGTCTCCACCACCCGGCCCTCGTGCAGCACCATCACGCGGTCCGCGAATCCGGCGACGGCGCCCAGATCGTGGCTGATCAGCACGACCGCGGCTCCACTCGCCTCCCGGGCGTCCCGCAGGACGTCCAGCACCCGCGCCTGGACCGTCATGTCGAGGGCCGAGGCGGGCTCGTCGGCCAGGATCGCGACCGGGTCGTTGGCGACGGCCATGGCGATCATCACCCGCTGCCGCATCCCGCCGGACAGCTCATGCGGGTAGCAGCGGGCCCGCCGCGCCGCATCCGGCATGCCGACCAGTTCGAGCAGGTCCAGAGCGCGGGCGCGGGCCGCCGAGCGGCTCACCGCCGAGTGGATCCGAACGGCCTCGACGATCTGGTCTCCCACCCTGTGGGCGGGCGAGAGCGCCGACGACGGATCCTGGAAGACCATGGCCAGGTCCTTGCCGCGGACCCGCGAGAGTTCCGCGTCGGTCCGTCCCAGCAGTTCCTGGCCGCGCAGACGCACAGAGCCCGTCACGCGCGCTCCCTCCGGGAGCAGCCCCATGAGAGCGAGCGCGAGCGAGGTCTTGCCGGCTCCCGATTCGCCGACGAGCCCGAGCGCCTCCCCGGCCTCGACCGAGAAGCTCACACCGCGCAGGACGTGCGCACCCGTCGCGTGACCGACCGCCAGGTCGGCGACCCGCAGGACCGTCAACGCCCGGCCTCCGGGTCGAGAGCGTCCCGCAGCCCGTCGCCGATCAGGTTCACCGCGACGACGATCGAGACGAGCAGCCCGGCGGCGAACCCGAACGCCCATGGATGCGCGGTCGCCCCGCCCCGGCCGTCGGCGATGACCGTGCCGAGCGAGACGTCCGGCGGGCGCGTCCCGAACCCGAGGTAGGACAGCCCGCTCTCGGCGACGACCGCGACGCTCACGTTCAGGCTCGCGTCCACGGCCAGCAGTGACGCCAGCCCGGGCGCCACATGCCGCGCGACCAGCCGCGGCGTGCCGACGCCGAGGAACCGCGCGGCCAGCACGTGGTCGCGGTTCCGCAGGGAGAGCGTCGCGGCCCGGACCGCGCGGGCGGTGACCATCCACATGAACGCGGCCAGCAGCGCCGCGAGCACCGGCCACCCTCCGGCGATCCGGGACGCCAGGACGGTCACGACCAGGAAGGACGGGAGCACCAGCAGCAGATCGACGCCCCACATCAGCACCCGGTCGGCCCCGCCGCCGAGGAAACCGGCCGCGGTCCCGACGACGGCGGCGAGCCCCGTCGACAGCAGGGCGGCGCTCAGGCCGACCAGCAGCGAGTTCTGCGCGCCGCGCAGGGTGAAGGCGAAGACGTCGCGTCCGCTCTGGGTCGTGCCGAGCCAGTGGCCGCCGGACGGCCCCTGCCGGAAGGCGGTGAAGTCCGTCTCGTCCCATCCCCACGGCGAGACGAGCGGCCCGGCGAAGGCCAGGAGGAACAACAGCACGAGCAGGACCGCTCCGGCCACCGTGCGACGACCGGCGGTCATGGCGCGGCTCCCGCGCGCACGCGGGGGTCCAGCGCCGCGGCCAGGACGTCGGACGTGAGAGCGGCCAGGAGGACGGCGCAGGCGGCGAGGCACTCGATGGCGGCGACGGCGTTGACGTCGCCCCGGGAGATGGAGTCGACGAGCCACTCCCCCAGCCCGTGCCGCCCGAAGGCCGTCTCGGTGAACACCCCGCCGAGGAGAACCAGTCCGGACGTGTAGGCGAAGTAGGCGGTCATCGGGACGATCGCGGTCCGGAGCCCGTGCCGCAGCAGCGCGCCGCGCCGCCGGAGACCCCTGGCCCTCGCGGCGCGCACGTGGTCGGCGTGCAGCACGTCCAGCATCAGGCCGCGCTGGTAGCGGGCGTAGAGAGCGATCTGGCAGAGCGCGATCGTGGCCGTGGGCAGTATCAGCCGGCGCGCCCGATCGGCGAGATCCCAGAGCCGACCCCCGGACGGCCCCGGCGCGGACTCCCCCAGCCAGACGAACACCCGCATCCCCAGGGCGTCGTTGGCCTCACCGGCCATGATCTGTAAGAGCGGCGCGAGGACGAACACCGGGACGGCCAGCAGCAGATAAGAGCCGCCGGAGACCAGCCTGTCGGCCGCCCGACCGTGCCGGGCGGCGGCGTAGGCGCCAAGGGCGACGCCCAAGGCGCCTCCCAGGACGGCCCCCGGAGCGACCAGGCGAAAGCTCACTCCGAGCCTGCGCCACAACTCGCCTTCGACCGGCTCACCCTCCCACGTCCGGCCGAAATCGCCCTGCGCCACGCCCCTGGCCCAGGTGAGGTACCGCTCCGCCAAAGGCGTCCGGTCATCGAGGTTCAGCGCACCGAGCCGCGCGTCGATGACGGCCTGCGGCGGACGGGACGCGCGGTCTTCGAGCCCTGCCCGCGGATCGAGCGCCGCGGCGGCGAGCAGGTAGCCGAGGCTGGCGGCGAGCACGGCCAGCGCCGCGTGGTTCGCCACCCGCCGCACCATGAACGTCGCCACCGTCCGCCCCTCCGCACACCACCCAGGAGTCACCGAATGCTATTGATTGACCACGGAACGCGTACAGGATTCGCCAAGAGTCACGGCCTTGAGGGTCACGCGAGCGCCGGTTCGCGGCCGCGCTCGGCCTCGCCGGCCGAACGCCTCCGCAGACCGCCGAAGACCACGAGCCCGAGACCGGCAGTGGCCCAGGCCGCCAGGACGGCGAGCGGGCGGGCGCCTCCGGCGCCGTCGAAGAACGCCGCCGACCGAAGGAGGGTGGCCGACGCACCCGGCGGCAGGTACTGGCCGATCGCGCCCCACGGCTGCGGCAGCAGCTCGGGCGCCGAGGTGGCCGCCGACAGAGGATTGCCGAGCAGCAGCAGCGTCAGCGCGCCGAGTCCGAAGCCGGCGCGGCCGATGGCGGCGGCCAAGCCGACCACGGTTCCGGTCACGGCGAGGACGGTCAGCGCCATGACTCCGGCGAGCGTGACGTAGGAGCCGGGAAGCAGCGACAGCCAGCCTTGCGCGATCCAGGCGACGTCCAACCCGCCCAGCACGGCGAAGATCGCCGTGCCGGCGGTGCGCCAGGCGAGGGACGGGATGGCGAACGTCAGCAGCACCGCGGCCGCGAGCCCGGACATGACCAGCGGTAGCGCGAGAGCGCCGAAACCCGCCCCGCGGGGGTCGTCGGAGTCCGCGGCGACCACGTCCTGGACGGGCGGGGACACCGGGGCGCCCCCGGGACTGAGCCGCGTCGCCATCGCGCCGAGCTGCTGGGCGACCAGCGGCGAGGCGGCGGAGGCGGTGAGCACCTTCGGGCCGGACGGCGCCGTGACGACCGCGCCGTAGGCCTCGCGATCCGCGATCGCCGCACGGGCGGCGGCCTCGTCCGGAGCGGTCCGGACGTCGAAGGCGCCCGGCCGCGCGCGGTCGAGCAGGTCGGCGGCCTCGGCGGCCCGCGGACCGGTCACGACGACCGGGACGTCACGCGGCGCCGTCCGCGCGGCGGGCCACGAGAAGGCCACGACCATGACGAGCTGCAGCAGCGCCGCGCCGGCGGCCACGCCGACGGCGCGCGCGGCGGGGGAAGTCCGCACGATCTCCTCCAAAAAACGAATGTCCGTTCTCTTTGGCGCGGAGCCTGGCACCCCCTCCGGAACTTGTCAAGAAACGAACGTTCGTTTTAGATTGGTGCCATGCCGAGAGTCAGCGAGGAGCACCTGGAGCGCCGCCGCCTCCAGATCCTGGAAGCGGCGCGGACCTGCTTCATCCGCAAGGGCATCCACGCGACGTCCATGCAGGACGTCTTCGCCGAGGCCGGGCTCTCCGCCGGCGCCGTCTACCGGTACTTCAAGAGCAAGAACGAGATCATCGAGGCGAACATCGCCACCGTGATCGGCGACCTGCGCACGTTCTTCACCGTGCTCGCCGACAGCGACCCGCTGCTCCCCATCGACGAGATGGCCGAGCGGTTCGCCTCCCGGGTCGTCGCCCTGTCCGGCGAGGACGGCCCGCTCCGGCTCGCGCCCCAGGCCTGGGCGCTCGCCACGCACGATCCGGAGATCGCCGCGTACGTCGCCGACAACGTGGCCGGGCTGCGCGACACCTGGACCCGCTACATCCGCCGGCTGGTCGGCGCCGGCCGGCTCCCCGCCGACACCGACGCCGTGGCCGCCGGCAAGACGCTGTTCGCGCTCTTCCCCGGCTTCCTGATCCAGCGCCTGCTCCTCGACGACTTCACCGCCGAGGACATGAGGCGTGGCGTGAGGGCCCTGACGCGCGAGAGCATGCTGACTCCGGCGTCCTGACCCGTCCCTCCCCGCACGCGCGCCCGCCCCCTCCCCGCACGCCGACACGCCCGGAAGCCCGGTACGCGGCCACGACTGGCCGCTGACCTGCACCTTCCGTTCATATCGGGCGTTTCCCCAGCTACCATCACGGCACGCCCGCATGCATCGCGACCGGAACGCTCTCCGCCCGACCGGTCCGGCGGTGTCCTGAGGCGGACGCGCTCAAGCCTGCGGGACAGGGAGCTGCGCGTTTTAACATTCCATTACTTTCGGGCGGGGAGTGTGCATGGAGACGGAAGAGCACGACCGCGCGGCGGGGCGCGTGGGCGCCCTCCTCGCGCTGACCGCGGTCGCGTCCGTCGCCGCGTCATTGATCATCGGCGCCCGCGTGCCGTCCGAACTGCGGATGGTGTGGTGGCATCCCGAGATCCTGGTCGCCCTGGCCTGGACGCCCGTGGGCGCCGTCCTGCTGCGGCACAGGCCCGGCCTGACGGTCGCCTGGCTCATGGTCGGCGCGGGTTTCAGCGCCTCGCTGTACGTGCTCTCCCTCAACCTCGGCCCCTGGCTCGAACTCCACCGCGCGCCCGGGGCCGGGCTCGTCCAGTGGCTCGCCGTCTGGCTGTGGGCCGTTGACACCTACGCCCTGACCCTCGTGCTGCCGCTGATCTTCCCGGACGGGCGGCTGGTGTCGCGGTGGTTCCGGCCCGCCCTCGCCCTCGCCTGCCTCGTCCCGGTCGTCGTCTGCGCGCACCTGACGGTCGACCCGGGCGTGCGCCGCTGGCACAACGGCGTCTCGGTGTACCCGTTCGAGGAGATCCCGCTCCCGATCAGCGCGGTCATCGTCACCGCCCTGGCGGCGGGCCTGTTCTCGGTGGCCGTGCGGTTCGTGCAGGCGCCGCCGGACGTGCGGCGGCAGATCGCCTGGGTGGTCTACCCGGGCATCCTCGCCGAGGCGATCATCTTCGTCGGCGAGAACGGCCCGATCGGCGACCCGCTGCGCGACCTCACCATCGTCGCCGTCCCCATCTGCATCGCGATCGCGATCACCCGCTACCGGCTGTACGACATCGACCTCGTGGTCAGCCGGACGCTGGTGTACGCGGGCCTCGTCGTCGTCATCACCGGCGTGTACTTCGCGCTCGTCGGCACCGCGAGCCTGCTGGCCCACGGCCGCGGCACCCTCGCCGGGCTCGCCGGGGCGATCGTCGCCGGCGCGGTCTTCGAACCCGTCCGGCGGCGCCTGCAGCGCATGGTGGACGCGTTCATCCACGGCGAGCGCGACCCGTACCGGATCGCCGACCGGCTGAACCGGCGGCTGCAGACCGCCGCGAACCCGGGCGCCGCGCTGGCCGTCGCCGCCGAGGTGGCGCGTTCGGCCCTGCACGCGACCGGCGTCACGATCGAGGTGCTGGACCGCGACGGCCGGACGGTCTCGGCGGAGGACGGCGTGCTCGGCGACCGCCCGCAGCTCATCCCGCTGGTGTGGCACGGAGAGCCGGTGGGGCGCCTGCTGTTCGGCGTCACCCGCACCCCGGACGCGCGCCTGTCGAACGTCCTCGCCCGCAACCTCGCCGAGCTGGCGAACGCGGCGCGTCTCTCCGCGGACGTCCAGCGCTCCCGGGAGCACATCCTGCGCACGCGGGAGGAGGAGCGGCGGCGGCTGCGCCGCGACCTGCACGACGGGCTCGGGCCGACGCTGGCCAGCCTCGCCATGACGGTGGACGCCGCGCGCATCACGCTCAGGACCGACCCCGAGGCGGTCGACGGCCTGCTGGAGGAGCTGCGCGCCACCATGGGGCGCACGATCGGCGACATCAGGGAGCTCGTGTACGGCCTGCGGCCGCCCGCCCTGGACGATCTCGGGCTGGAGGGCGCGATCCAGGCGCTCGGCGGGGTCGTCGCCGCCGGAGACGGCCCGCGGGTGGACGTGCGCGTCGAGGGCGACCTGAAGGGCCTGCCGGCCGCCGCCGAGGTCGCCGCGTACCGGATCGTCCAGGAGGCGCTGACGAACGTCCACCGCCACGCCGGAGCGGGCTGCGCCGAGGTGCGGCTGCATCTGAACGGCGATCTGCACGTCACCGTCGACGACGACGGTGTGGGACTGCCCGACCAGGTGCGTTCCGGCATCGGCATGTCCTCCATGCGCGAGCGCGCGGCCGAGCTGGGCGGATCCTGCACGGTGGGGCCCGGCCCCAAGGGCGGAACCCTGGTCCGCGCCAGACTGCCGGTCAACGGCGTCTCCCCCTGAGGCGCCCCCTCCGGGTGGGAGGGCCGGTGACCGCCCCCCGCCAAGAAGGTCGCCACCGGCCCTCAGGCTCCGTACGGGCCCGGGGCTCCCATCCCGGTCCATACGGGCCATTCACCAGAGGGTGTGCAAGAGAGAAGTTATGCGGCGGAAGGTCCCGCCGGAGAGGGACAGTTGTCCCGTCTGTGCCGGGACCGCTCCGGGACCGGCGCACGCCCAGGTGAGACGGTCGCCCGCTAGATCCAGCCGGGCCGCGTCTCGCCCTCGGCGACCAGGACGGCCGGGCCGCTCAGGTAGCTGGTCTCGCCGTCCAGGACGACGGTCACCCGCCCGCCGGGGACGTCCACGGTCCATTCGGCGCCGTCGGCGACGCCGCCGGCCGCCGCCGCGGCCACCGCGACGGTCCCGGTGCCGCACGAGCGGGTCTCGCCCGAGCCGCGCTCGTACACCCGCATCTCGACGTGCCGCTCCCCCACGCCGCGGAAGAACTCGACGTTCACCCCCGCGGGGAAGACCGCCGGGTCGAAGTCGGGGGCGCGCGACAGGTCGAGTGCGGCGACGGGCTCGGTGACGCGGCACGCCAGATGCGGGTTGCCGACGCTGACCCGCTCGCCCGCGAAGCTCGCGCCCGCCAGGCTCGCCTCGCCCGGGCCGAGGAGCTCCGGCCGGCCCATCTCCACGGTGACGTCCCCGGACGGGCCGAGCGTCACGCGGCGCAGGCCCGCGCGGGTGGCCAGGTCCCACTCCCCGGGCGGGGCCAGGCCCGCGTCGACCAGGTAGCGGGCGAAGACGCGCACCCCGTTGCCGCACATCTCGGCGATGCTGCCGTCGGCGTTGCGGTAGTCCATGAACCACTCGGCGTCGGCGTCGACGTCGGCGGCCTTCGTCCGGACCGCGCGCAGGACGCCGTCCGCGCCGATCCCCGCCCGCCGGTCGCACAGCCGCGCGACGGCCTCCGGGGTGAGGTCCAGGACGCCGTCCGGATCGGGGAGGATCACGAAGTCGTTCTCGGTGCCATGCCCCTTGACGAACCGCATGCCCCCGATCATATGGGCTCCGACCGCCCTTGCCTCACCAGGGCCTCGGCACGATCGGCCAGGTCGGGGGCGTCGTAGGGCAGCCACAGCACGCGCGGGTCGCGGCGGAACCACGACTCCTGGCGGCGGGCGAAACGCCGCGTCGTCCGGACGGTGTCCTCCCTGGCCTGCTCCTCCGTCCACTCCCCCGCCAGGAACCGCAGCACCTGGGCGTAGCCGAGGGCGCGCCCGGCGGTCAGACCGTCCCGCAGCCCCCGCTTCTCCAACTCCCGGACCTCGTCGACCAGGCCCGCCTCCCACATCCGCTCCACCCGCAGGGCGATGCGCTCGTCCAGCTCGTCACGGGGCACGCTCAGCCCGATCTGCACGACGTCGTCGTAGCGGTACCGGTGCTCGGGCAGGGTCGCGGTGAACGGGCGGCCGGAGATCTCGACGACCTCCAGCGCCCGCACGATCCGGCGGCCGTTGCTCGGCAGGATCGCCTCCGCGGCCGCGGGGTCCAGGCCGCGCAGCCGCTCGTGCAGCGGACCGGGCCCGACCCGCGCCAGCTCCTCCTCCAGGCGGCCCCGCACGGCCGGGTCCGTCCCCGGGAACTCCATCCGGTCGAGGGCGGCGCGCACGTACAGCCCGGACCCGCCGACCAGCACGGGCAGCCGCCCCCGGCCCCGGATCCGCGCGATGGCGTCGGCGCTGAGCCGCTGGTACTCGGCGACGCTCGCGGTGGCCGTGACGTCCCAGACGTCCAGCAGGTGGTGCGGGACCCCGCGCATCTCGGCCGCGGACAGCTTCGCGGTGCCGATGTCCATGCCGCGGTACAGCTGCATCGAGTCGGCGTTGACCGCCTCCCCGTCCAGCCGGAGGGCCAGCTCGACGGCCAGGTCGGACTTGCCGGCCGCCGTGGCGCCGACGACCGCGATCACATGCGGGGCATTGGGTGAGGTCACGGGATTGATTGTGGCAACAGAACGGGTATGGCCGGAATGAACGGGTGCCGCGCCGCGCCCGCGGCGCCGAACGAGCCGAGGGATCCGGGGGGATTCGATGTCGATCGTCGACAAGGTCAAGCAGATGCTCGGGCAGCACGCCGACAAGGCCAAGCAGGGCGTCGAGAAGGCAGGGGACGCGTTCGACCAGCGGACGGGCGGCAAGCACGCCGACAAGGTCGACCGGGTCCAGGACCAGGCCGGCCGGTACATCGACCGCGAGGGCGGCCAGGCCGGCGGCACGGGCGGGCAGCCCGGCGAGACCGGCGGCCACCCCGGCGCCGCGGGCGAGCACCCCGGCGGGACGGGCGGGCAGCCCGGCGGCGCGGGCGACCAGCCCGGCGGCACGGGCGGGCCGCCGTCCTAGACCGGCCCGATCACACCGCGGTTCAGGGGCGGGTCGAGCAGCCCGGCGCGGACGCGGCGGGCTGGGCCGGGCGCCCGATCGACGGCATGCCCAGCGACACGCCGCCGGCCCCGCCGCCTCCGCCCTGCCGCGCCTCCCACGCGTCGCCCGCGCGCGTCCGGCGGACGCCCAGCGCGGGCTTGTCGGCGACCAGGTGGTGCGGCGCGGCGTAGGTGATCTCGACGGTGACCATGTCGCCGGGGCGGACCGGCTCCTCCGGCACGCCGAAGTGGACGAGCCGGTTGTCGGGCGCCCGCCCGGAGAGCCGGCGCGTCGCCTCGTCCTTGCGGCCCTCGCCCTCGGCGACAAGGACCTCCAGGGTCCGGCCGAGCTGCTTGCGGTTCTCCGCCCAGGAGATCTCCTCCTGCAGGGCGACGAGCCGCTCGTAGCGCTCCTGGACGACCTGCTTCGGCAGCTGGCCGTCCATGGTCGCCGCCGGGGTGCCGGGGCGCTTGGAGTACTGGAACGTGAACGCCGACGAGAACCGGGCCTCCCGCACCACGTGCAGGGTCTCCTCGAAGTCGGCCTCGGTCTCGCCGGGGAAGCCGACGATGATGTCGGTGGTGATCGCCGCGTCCGGGATCGCGGCCCGGACCTTCTCGATGATGCCGAGGTAGCGCGCCTGCCGGTACGACCGGCGCATCGCGCGCAGCACCGCGTCCGAACCGGACTGCAGCGGCATGTGCAGGGACGGCATCACGTTCGGCGTCTCCGCCATCGCGGCGATCACGTCGTCGGTGAAGTCCTTCGGGTGCGGGGAGGTGAACCGGACCCGCTCCAGGCCCTCGACGCCGCCGCAGGCCCGCAGCAGCCCCGCGAACGCCGACTGCCCGCCCCCGGTCATCGCGCGGACCTCGTCGGGCGCGCCGGCCAGGGCGCCGAAGCCCGAACCGTAGGCGTTGACGTTCTGGCCCAGCAGCGTGATCTCCAGGGCGCCCTCGGCGACCAGCGCCTCGACCTCGGCGAGGATCTCCCCCGGCCGGCGGTCGCGCTCCTTGCCGCGCAGGGACGGGACGATGCAGAACGTGCAGGTGTTGTTGCACCCCACGGAGATCGACACCCAGGCGGCGTAGGGGGACTCGCGGCGCGTCGGCAGCGTCGAGGGGAAGGTCACCAGCGACTCTTCGATCTCGACCTGCGCCTCGTCCCGCACCCGCGCGCGTTCGAGCAGCGCGGGCAGCGACCCGATGTTGTGCGTGCCGAACACCACGTCCACCCAGGGGGCGCGCTTGACGATGGTGTCGCGGTCCTTCTGGGCCAGGCAGCCGCCGACGGCGATCTGCATGCCGGGATGGCCGTCCTTCACGGGGCGAAGGTGGCCGAGGTTGCCGTAAAGGCGGTTGTCGGCGTTCTCCCGCACCGCGCATGTGTTGAAGACCACGACGTCGGGCTCGGCCTCCCCCGCGCGGACGTACCCGGCCGACTCCAGCAGCCCCGACAGCCGCTCGGAGTCGTGGACGTTCATCTGGCATCCGTAGGTACGGATCTCGTACGTACGGGGAGCCGTCTCCATTGGCGCACTCATGACAGTCATCCAGGTTACGGGCCCGGCGCGACATGGCGGAACGGGCGGCGCACCCCGCCGCCGCCTTTTATGATCACTCTCCGCCACGACCGAACCCCGTCCGACGTGGGTATTCGTGATCGTATCGGTACCGCGCGGCAACTCGGGCACTACCGGCGATGACATAAAGTCCGTGCCCATGACGGACAGCGAAAGCGGGCCCGAGCTCACCAAGACCGGGCCGGAGGACTCCACCCCGGAGCCTGCCGCCGCAGGTGGCCGGCCGCTCGTCGTAGTCGAGCACGTCAACAAGCACTTCGGCGAGCTGCACGTCCTCAAGGACATCAACCTCACCGTGAACTCCGGTGAGGTCGTCGTCGTCATCGGCCCCTCCGGCGGCGGTAAGTCGACCCTGTGCCGGTCGATCAACCGGCTGGAGCCGATCGACGAGGGCACGATCCTCGTGGACGGCAAGGAGCTGCCCAAGGAGGGCAAGGACCTCGCGAGGCTCCGCGCCGACGTGGGCATGGTGTTCCAGTCGTTCAACCTGTTCGCCCACAAGACGATCCTCGAGAACGTCACGCTCGGGCCGGTGAAGGTCCGCGGGCAGGGCAAGCAGGAGTCGCAGAAGCACGCGATGGAACTGCTCGACCGGGTCGGCATCGCCAACCAGGCCCACAAGTACCCCGCGCAGCTGTCCGGCGGGCAGCAGCAGCGCGCCGCGATCGCGCGCTCCCTCGCGATGAAGCCGAAGGTGATGCTCTTCGACGAGCCCACCTCGGCGCTGGACCCGGAGATGGTCAACGAGGTCCTGGACGTCATGACGGGACTGGCCCGCGAGGGCATGACGATGATCGTCGTCACGCACGAGATGGGCTTCGCCCGCCGGGCCGCGCAGAAGGTCGTGTTCATGGCGGACGGCCAGATCGTCGAGGAGAACACCCCCGACGAGTTCTTCACCAACGCGCGGACCGAGCGCGCGAAGGACTTCCTTTCAAAGATCCTCACGCACTGAGCCGCGGGGCTCCGGCAGAGAGCAGAGGTAGGACGAGTATGCGAGTACGTCGTTTCGGCGCCCTCATCGGGGCGGGGATGGCGCTGTCGCTGGCGCTCAGCGCGTGCGGCAGCGACACCGAGAAGACCGAGGCCAAGACGGTCGTCCAGAAGGCCAAGGACGACAAGAAGCTGACCATCGGCATCAAGTTCGACCAGCCGGCGCTCGGTCTGAAGAAGCCCGACGGCAGCTTCGACGGCTTCGACGTCGACGTCGCCAAGTACATCGCGAAGTCGCTCGGCGTCCCCGAGAACGGCATCACGTTCAAGGAGACGACCTCCGCCAACCGCGAGTCGTTCCTCGGCGGCGGGCAGGTCGACCTCGTGGTCGCCACCTACTCCATCACCGACGCGCGCAAGTCGCAGGTGACCTTCGGCGGGCCGTACTACGTCGCCCACCAGGACACGATGGTCAAGGCCGACAACAGCAGCATCAAGAAGGCCACCGACCTCAAGGGCAAGAAGCTCTGCAAGGCGGCCGGCTCCAACTCCTTCCGCCGCATCACCGAGGGCCCGCCGGACGGCAAGCTCAACATCAAGGGCGTCACGCTGGTCGACGCCTCCAGCTACTCCGAGTGCGTGAGCAAGCTGAAGTCCGGCGCCCTGGACGCGGTCAGCACCGACGACCTGATCCTGGCCGGCTTCGCCAACCAGCAGAAGGGCTCCTTCAAGGTCATCAACGACCCCTTCACCGACGAGAAGTACGGCGTCGGCCTGAAGAAGGGCGACACCGAGACCTGCGAGGCCGTCAACAAGGCCATCTCCCAGATGTACTCCGACGGCACGGCCAAGACCCTGCTGGAGAAGCACTTCGCGGGCACCGGGCTCAAGCTCGTCACGACCGCCCCGCAGATGGAAGGCTGCGCCTGATCCAGGGCCGCGACTGACGCCCGTCACGCCGGCGCGTCCCCGACCAGCATCGCCCGGGGACGCGTCGGCCTGGCCTGACTCCCGCTGGAACGTGATGAAACAGCTGAGCAATGTTTGACTTCAGCCCGTTCTTCGACAACTTCGACGAGATCCTCCAAGGGTTCTGGGCGACCCTGCGCCTCGCGGCCGCCGCGGCGGTGCTGTCCCTGATCATCGGGACCCTCCTGGCGAGCTTCCGGGTCTCGCCGGTTCCGGTGCTCCGCGCGTTCGGCACGGGCTACGTCAACATCGTGCGCAACACGCCGCTCACCCTGGTGCTGCTGATGTGCAGCCTGGGCCTGAACGACATCCTCGCGCTGAAGTTCTCCGAGAACTCCTCGACGACCTACTACTGGTGGGCGGTCCTCGGCCTGTCGGCCTACACCGGCGCCTTCGTGTGCGAGACCCTGCGCTCGGGCATCAACACCGTCCCGCTGGGGCAGGCTGAGGCGGCCCGTTCGATCGGGCTGACCTTCACCCAGTCCCTCCGGATGATCATCCTGCCGCAGGCGTTCCGGGCGATCATCGCCCCGCTGGGCAGCGTGCTGATCGCGATGATCAAGAACACGACGGTGGCCGCGGCCGCGAGCTACGCCGAGGTCGCGCTGGTCACCAAGACGATCATCGACAAGCCCACGTTCGCCAACGGGGTCATCCCCCTCTTCCTCGGCGTGTCGATCGGCTTCCTGATCCTCACCCTGCCGACCGGATACTTCTTCGGCTGGCTCGCCAAGCGGATGGCGGTGGCGCGATGAGCAAGGAAGCGACAGTTCTCTTCGACATCCCCGGCCCCCGGGCCCGGGTGCGCAACGCGGTCCTGACCGCCGTCGTGTCGGTCGTGTTCGCGGCCGTCATGGCCGCGCTGATCTGGCGCCTCAGCGACAAGGGGCAGTTCGAGGAGAAGCTCTGGACGCCGTTCCTGAAGTGGACGGTGTGGAGGCACCTGCTCCTGCCCGGCCTGATGAACACGCTGAAGGCCGCCGTCGTCGCCACGGTCCTGGCCCTGCTGTTCGGCGTCGTGTTCGGGCTGGCCCGGCTGTCGGACCACTGGTGGGTCCGCGTTCCGGCCGGCGCCGTGGTGGAGTTCTTCCGCGGCATCCCGCTGCTGATCCTGATCTTCCTGGCGTTCTTCGTCCCGAACAAGATCAGCCCCGCGATCGCCGAGTCCCAGTTCGGCACCCTGCAGCGCTTCTCGGTGGACTACTTCTTCTCGATCTTCGGGGTGGAGATCAACGCCGGGACGGTCACCGTGCCCGCGTTCGCCGCGGTCGTGTTCGGCCTGACGATGTACAACGGCTCCGTGCTCGCCGAGGTGGTGCGCGCGGGCGTCCTGTCGATCCCGAAGGGGCAGTCGGAGGCCGCCTACTCCATCGGGCTCCGCAAGAACGGCGTCATGCGGCTGGTGCTGCTGCCGCAGGCGATCACGGTGATGATGCCGGCGATCGTGAGCCAGATCGTCGTCCTGCTCAAGGACACCGCGCTCGGGTTCATCATCGCCTACGGCGAGTTCCTGCAGGCCGGCTTCAAGCAGGTGCCGGCGAACTACAGCAACAACGTGCTCCAGGCCGGCATCGTCGTCGCGGTCATCTACATCGCGATCAACATGTCGCTGAGCCGCGTGGCCACGTGGCTGGAGGGGCGCAGCCGCCGCAGCCGCAAGACCGAGGCCAAGACGATGGGCTCGGGCGGCCCCGCTCCCGTCGCCGGGGTCGGGGTGACCCAGCAGACCGTCTGAGGGATCCGCTCGTCCGCGAGGGGCGCCGCCGTTCTCCGGCGGCGCCCGCCGCTGTCTCCGGGGCGGGCGAACCCTGATGTTACCGGCGGGTTTCCCGGGGACGAGCTTGTATCTTTCCGAGCTCAAACGGCCCGTCATGGCCCCAACCGATCCCCGTATGCGGGACGATTCCTGTTATGACCGCTCGTGCGACCCTTCCCTACGGCTCATGGCCTTCACCCATCTCTGCGGCCGATGTCGCCCGCGCCCGGCTGCGCCTCAGCTTCCCCACCGTCGCGGGCGACGACGTGTGGTGGCAGGAGACGCGGCCTGAGGAGGGCGGACGGGCCACGGTCGTCCATCTGAAGGACGGTCATCGCACCGAGCTGCTGCAGGCCCCGTGGGACGCGCGCACCCGCGTCCACGAGTACGGCGGCCGGTCCTACCTGCCGGTCCGCACCGGCGCGGGGTGGTCCGTCGTGTTCTCCAACTACGAGGACCAGCGGCTGCACCGGCTCGACGAGGGCGACCCGAAGCCGTACCCGCTGACACCCGAGCCCGCCGTCCCGGCGGGCCTGCGGTACGCCGACTACGTCCTGTCCCCGGACGGGACGGAGGTCTGGTGCGTCTGCGAGGGCCACATCGCCGAGCCCGCGGCCCCCGAGGCCGAGCAGGGCGCCGAAGAGCAGCCCGCCACGGGCATCCGGCGCGCCATCGTCGCCGTCCCGCTGGACGGCAGCGCCGCCGGCGACGCCGGCGCGATCCGCGAACTGGTCTCGGGCGCGCAGTTCTACGCGGGCCCCGTGCCGTCCCCCGGCGGAGGGCACCTGGCGTGGGTGCAGTGGAACCACCCCCGCATGCCGTGGGACGGCACCGAGGTGCGCGTCGCGGCGATCGAGGACGGCGCGGTGGTCTCGCCCCGCACCGTCAAGGGCGGCCTCACCGAGTCGGCCCTGGCGCCGCTCTGGCGCGACGACGAGTCCCTGTACGTGATCTCCGACTGGCCCGGCTGGTGGAACATCTACCAGGTCGGCCTGCACGGGGAGTCCGCGCAGGCGCTCTACCCGGCCGAGGAGGAGTTCGCCGCGCCGCTGTGGCAGCTCGGCGGCATGCCGTACGCGCTGCTCGGCGACGGGCGCCTCGCCGTCCTGCACGGCGAGGGCGACATGCGGCTCGGCGTGTACGACACCGACACCCTCGACCTCGTCGACCTGGAGGTCCCCTACGAGCACTGGGCGCCGCAGCTGTCCACGGACGGCTCGACGATCGTGGGGATCGCCGGCGGCCCGGACCTGCCGGCCTCGGTGGTGCGGGTCGACACCACCACCGGGCGCGTGGAGGGGCTGCGCCGGGAGCGGGCCGAGGTGCCCGACGTCGCGTACCTGTCCCGGCCGCGCGCCGAGCGCCTGGAGGGGCCGTTCGGCCGCCCCGTCCACGCCTACGTGTTCCCGCCGACCAACCCGGAGGCGGCCGGGCCGGACGACGAGCTGCCGCCCTACGTGGTGTTCGTGCACGGCGGTCCCACCGGGCGCGTGTCGACGGTGCTCGACATGGAGCGCGCGTACTTCACCAGCCGCGGCATCGGCGTGATCGACGTCAACTACGGCGGGTCGGCCGGCTACGGCCGCGCCTACCGGGAGCGGCTGCGCCGCCAGTGGGGCGTGGTCGACGTCGAGGACGCCGTCGCCGCCGCCCGCGCCCTCGTCGACGGCGGCATCGCCGACCCGGAGCGCCTGGCGATCCGCGGCGGCTCGGCCGGGGGCTGGACGACGCTCGCGGCGATCACGCAGACCGACGTGTTCAAGGCCGCCACGTCCTACTTCGGGATCAGCGACCTGCAGCGCTTCGCCGAGAGCACCCACGACTTCGAGTCCCACTACCTGTTCGGCCTCATCGGCCCCCTCCCCGGATTCGAGCGCGCCTACGAGGAGCGCTCGCCGATCAACCGCGCCGACCGCACGGCCTGCCCCGTCCTGCTCCTGCAAGGGCTGAGCGACCCGATCGTGCCGCCGGACCAGTCCGAACGGTTCGCGCAGGCGCTGGCCGAGAAGAAGATGCCGTACGCCTACCTCACCTTCGAGGGCGAGTCGCACGGCTTCCGCAAGGCCGACACGGTGATCCGCTGCCTGGAGGCGGAGCTGGCGTTCTACGGCCAGACCCTCGGGTTCGAGCCTCGCGGCGTCGAACCCGTCGACCTCACGATCGGCTGATCAGGGAACGATGTAGGAGGAGATGTCGAGCAGCGTGTGGTCGGCCCGGAAGAACGACACCGTGTCCCCTGAGGTGTTGTTCAGGAAGCCGACTGTCAGGCCGTTGTAGTAGGCGTCGGGGCGGTTCGTGCCGGGGCCGACGTAGACGCGCAGCAGGCTGCCCGGCGGGATCACGTATCCGGGGCCGATCCGCATCAGGTTGCTCGCCTGGTCGCGCAGGTAGCCGCCGCTCACGTCGACCGGCCTGGACGTCGTGTTGCGCAGCACCACGTGCTCGCTCTTCTCCGGCTGGGCGTCGTCGCCGCTCGGGTCGGGGAAGACACTGTCGATCACGACGCCGTTCGCGCCGGGGAAGGGCCTGCGGCCGTCGAGGATCCGCCGGGTGGTGGCGGGGAAGTTCGTCGCGAGCCAGTCATAGCCCTGGTTCGCCCCCATGGAGACCTCGGCCGGGCTGTCCACCGGGTCGCTGAACACCTTCAGGCCCTTGGCGTGCGCGCGCCTGACGTCGTCGGCGCTGGTCGCCCTGGGGTGGGCGTACACGCTGACCGTCCAGCCCGCCAGAGCGGTCAGCTCGTCGTCGGAGAGCATCTTCCCGCCGGTCAGGTAGGACAGCTGGACCTTGGGCGCGGACGCGTGGAACTCCTTGAGCGCCTCCTGGTCGCGGGAGTGGACCTGCACCCGGTAGGCCCCCGACCTGAGCGTGCCGCCGTCGGTGAGGCCCGCCGCGTTCAGCTCCCCGGCGAGCAGCGTGGCGATCCCCGGGCTGTTGGCGGGCGCCTTCAGCTCCAGGCTGAGCCCGGTGTCCCTGTCCCTGACGGCGAGCAGCTCCTTCAGGGTGGGCACCCGCTGGCCCGCGTACCGGGCGTCGAACCAGGACCCGGCGTCCAGCTTCTTGATCTCGGCCAGCGTGAACTGGCCCACCCTCCACGGGGCCCGGTCGGGGAAGACCTGCTCGACGTCGGTGGTCCGGGCGAGGGTGTCGTCGTGCACGAGCACGATCTGCTTGTCGGCCGTGAGCTGCACGTCGCCCTCCAGCACGTCGGCCCGGTCGCGGACCCCGTCGCGGTAGGACGCGAGCGTCTCCTCGGGGGCCTGCCCCGGCGACCCGCGATGCCCGACGATCACCGCGTGCGCCCGCTTCCCCGCGGCCTGCGGCGCGGCCTGGGCACTGCCCGCGAAGGCGAGGGCGGCGGCCAGCACGGCCCCGCCCCCGATCATGGCGATCCTGTTCACGCAATCCTCCCGCCTGGAAATGACTTGATCATCACCGCGGGAGCTTGCGAACACCAGACCGGCCGCTTAATTTCCTCCAAACCCCAACGAACCGACCGGTCGCCGGATCGCGGCCGGTCAGCGGGCGAACTCGATCGCCCGGGACTCCCGGACGACCGTGACGCGGATCTGGCCGGGATAGGTCAGCTCGTCCTCGACCTGCTTGGCGATGTCGCGGGCGATCACCTGCGCCTGGATGTCGTCGACCGCGTCGGGCTTCACCATCACCCGGATCTCGCGGCCCGCCTGCATCGCGAAGACCTTCTCCACGCCCTCGTGCCGGTCGCGGGCGATCTCCTCCAGCCGCTCCAGCCGCTTGACGTAGGCCTCCAGCGACTCGCGGCGCGCCCCCGGCCGGCTGCCGCTCACCGCGTCGGCGGCCTGGGTGAGCACGGCCTCCACGGTCCGGACCTCGACCTCGTTGTGGTGCGCCTCGATCGCGTGGACGACGTCCTCGTGCTCGCCGTAGCGGCGGGCGATCTCGGCGCCGATCAGCGCGTGGCTGCCCTCCACCTCGTGCGTGAGCGCCTTGCCGATGTCGTGGAGCAGCGTGCACCGCTTGGCGACCTCCACCGGCAGCCGCAGCTCGCCCGCCATGATCCCCGCGATGTGCGCGGACTCGATCAGGTGCTTGAGCACGTTCTGCCCGTAGGACGTCCGGTACCGCAGCTGGCCGAGCAGCGCGATCAGCTCCGGGTGCATGTCGGCGATGCCGACCTCGACCAGGGCGTCCTCGCCGGCGCGGACGCACAGCTGCTCGACGTCGCTGCGGCTGCGCTCGTAGATCTCCTCGATCCGCTGCGGGTGGATCCGGCCGTCCAGGACGAGCTTCTCCAGCGTCAGGCGCCCGACCTCGCGCCGCACGGGGTCGAAGCAGCTCAGCAGAACCGCCTCCGGCGTGTCGTCGATGATGAGGTTCACGCCCGTGGTGGTCTCGAAGGCGCGGATGTTGCGCCCCTCGCGGCCGATGATGCGGCCCTTCATCTCGTCGCTCGGCAGGTGCAGGACCGACACCACCGACTCGGCCGTCTGCTCGCTGGCGACCCGCTGGATCGCCAGCGTCACGATCTTGCGGGCGCGCTTGTCGCCCTCCGCCCTGGCCGCGTTCTCGATCTCCCGGACGATCGGGATCGACTCCCGCTTCGCCTGGTTCTCGATCGCCGCGACGAGCTCGCCCTTGGCCTGCTCGGCGGTCAGCCCGGCCGCCTGCTCCAGGACCTTGCGGCGCTCCTCGGCGATGCCGTCGAGCTCCCGCCCGCGGGCCTCCAGCGCCTTCTTGGTCTCGGCGAGCCGCCCCTGCCACTCCTCCAGGCGGCGCACCTCGGTGTCGAGCCGCTGCTCCCGCTCGGCGAGCCGCGCCTCCCGGCGCTCCAGGTCCTCCCGGACGGTGCGGAGGTCGTCCCGGAGGGTCCGGCCCTCCTCGTCGAGCTCGGCGCGCCCGGCGGCGGCGGTCTGCTGCGCCTCACGCTCGGCCTTCTCCAGGACGGCCCGCGCGTCCTTCGCGGCCCTCTCCCTGATCTCGTCCGCCTCGCCCTGCGCCCGGGCCATCTCGGCCGCGGCCCTCCCGGGCGTGCCGGGGCGCCGCACCAGAACGATCACGAGAGCGACCAGGGTCACCAGCAGCGCTGCACCCAGCAGGACGCTCTCCATGAGGCAGATCCTTCCTCGCCGCGGGCCCGTCCGGAGTACAGGCCCTGCCTAGCGAGGACTTACTCGCGCGCACGGATGCACGACATCGCGGGACGGCGCGGCGGCGCGCCCCGGCGATCCGGCCGAATCCGGTCGACGAAGCTGTCCTTTATGCCTCTCAGCTGCTGGAACGTGCTCGGTCGTATGGCAATCCGCGAGACGCGGAGTAACTCCTCACTGCCGTAACGGTAAGCGGCACAGAGGTAATGAGCAAGCAAACGACGGGCATTCCGGACTAACCGAACGTCGGCGTGACTCCTTCCTTACCGCCTCCCCTGACCCCCGTCCCCCGCTCCGACCTGCACCATCACACCGTCACCCGACCCCGCCTCCGGCCCCCCTTCCGGACACCGCCCCACCACCCCCGGCGTGTCGCCCCCACCCGCAAGACCCACCCGGCCGGTCAGTCACCACCGGCAGCAGATCCTTCGGGTCGGTGCCACCGCTGACCGAGGCCCTCCCTGTGGCCCTGCGAGACGCAACGAGCCGGTCAGCCGCCCAGGAGTGGGGAGACCCTCGGGGGTGCGACTCTTCACGGCCGACGGTCACGCGGCCCGCTCCAGCACCGGGAAACGGTCTGAGGACGCCTCCCACTCCCCGGAGTCCCCGGCCCGCCGCGGGGCGGCGGTGTTTTCTTTGGTGCCTTGCGCGGTGTGGCGGGTTGGTCAGTCGGGAGGGGCGGGGAGGGCTTCGGGGTCGGTGCCCTCTTCTGCCAGGGCTTCCTTGACCACTCGGTAGGCCAGGGCGGGTGAATAGCCCCTGCGGGCGAGCATGCCTACCAGGCGGCGCATGCGTTTGGCCGGGTCGGCGCCTCGGGTGGACGGGAGCTTGCGGGCGACCAGGGCGCGGGCCGTCTGCTCCTCCTGGTCGGGGTCCAGGGTCTCCACGGCGTCGTTGACGGTCTCGTTGGCAACGCCCCGGCGGCGGAGCTCGGCGGCGAGGGCCCGCTTGCCCAGGCCTCGGCCGGCGTGCCTGGACTGGACCCATGCCTGGGCGAAGGCCTCGTCGTCGATGAGGCCGACGTCGGTGAAGCGGCCCAGGACGCGTTCGGCGACGTCGTCGGGGATGTGCTTGCGCTGCAGGGCCTCCGCCAGCTGGGCCCGGGTGCGGGGGGAGGCGGACAGGAGGCGCAGGCAGATCTCGCGCGCCTTCGCCTCTGGGCCGTTCTCGCCCGCGGCCGTCACGGGGAGCCGGCGGGGGCGGAGGCCATGGGAGCGGCGGCGCCATCGGGGAAGTTCCGGGCACCGGTCGTGCGGTGCCGGGTAAGGCGCCGCCGCCCTGCATACGAGATCATCGCTTACTCTTCGTCAAGAGTCACCCGTCTCGGAGGATTCCTTGTCAGGAATCACCCGTTTTGGCGGCCTTGGCGCCCCTTTTCGCGGCGGGGGCCTTGACCGGGGCGGGAGCGGGAGGCTCGGGCGCGGCGCCGGCGGCGCCCGCGGCGCCCGCGGCGGCGGGCTCGGCCTCCTTGTCGACCTTCGGGCCGATGCCGAGCTTCTCCTTGATCTTCTTCTCGATGCCGTCGGCCAGGTCGGGGTTGGCCTTGAGGAAGTTGCGGGCGTTCTCCTTGCCCTGGCCGAGTTGGTCGCCGTCGTAGGTGTACCAGGCGCCGGACTTGCGGACGAAGCCGTGCTCCACGCCGAGGTCGATCAGGCCGCCCTCGCGGCTGATGCCCAGGCCGTAGAGGAGGTCGAAGTCGGCGACGCGGAAGGGCGGGGCCATCTTGTTCTTGACGACCTTGACGCGGACGCGGTTGCCGACGGCCTCGGTGCCGTCCTTGAGCGTCTCGATGCGGCGGACGTCGAGGCGGACGGAGGCGTAGAACTTCAGCGCGCGGCCGCCGGTGGTGGTCTCCGGGGAGCCGAACATGACGCCGACCTTCTCGCGGAGCTGGTTGATGAAGATGGCGGTGGTCTTGGTCTGGTTGATGGCGCCGGTGAGCTTGCGCAGGGCCTGCGACATGAGGCGGGCCTGGAGGCCGACGTGGCTGTCGCCCATCTCGCCCTCGATCTCGGCGCGGGGCACCAGCGCGGCGACGGAGTCGATGACGACGATGTCGATCGCGCCGGAGCGGATCAGCATGTCGGTGATCTCCAGGGCCTGCTCGCCGGTGTCGGGCTGGGAGACCAGCAGGGCGTCGATGTCGACGCCGAGCTTGGAGGCGTACTCGGGGTCGAGCGCGTGCTCCGCGTCGACGAAGGCGGCGATGCCGCCCATCCTCTGGATGCTCGCGACGGCGTGGAGCGCGATGGAGGTCTTGCCGGAGCCCTCGGGGCCGTACACCTCGACGACGCGGCCGCGCGGCAGGCCGCCGATGCCGAGGGCGATGTCGAGCGAGATCGCGCCGGTGGGGATCACCTCGACGGGCGCCCGCGCCTCCTCGCCCATCCGCATGACCGACCCCTTGCCGAACTGCCGCTCGATCTGGGCGAGTGCGGTCTCGAGAGCCTTCTCCCGGTCGTTCGCTGCCATGAGATGTCCTTCTCGTTGAGATGTGTCGGCTCTCGGCCGCTGCTTGCGATGTCGAGGGCGACGTTACGGCGGGCCACCGACACTTTCGACCGCGGCGCGGTCCGATGACGCCGCCGCGGGACCCGCCCAGCTTACCGAACATCCGTTCGATCATCGTCCCGCATGCCGATTTGCGGCGGAATCTCCGTGCGATCGATGGTCCCGACCCCGTAACCTGGCGGGGTTGACGGAGGGTTCCAATCATGACGCTGACCGTCCTCTTCTGCGTCGATCCGCTCCATCCCCGGCGCGTTGACCCCCACTTCGCCCGTGAGGCCGCCGCCGTGCGGGACCACTACGGCGAGATCGCACTCATCGACCACGACGCGCTGCGGCGCGGGGACGTCGAGGACGCGGTCGACGCGGCGCCCTCCGACCTGGGCCCGGTCTGGTACCGCGGGTGGATGCTCTCGGCGGAGGAGTACGGCGCGATGGCCGCCGCCCTGAAGCGCCGCGGAACGGTGCTCCTGACGCACCCGGACGACTACCGCCGCGCGCACGAGCTGCCGGGATGGCACGACACGTTCGCGGGGCTGACCCCGCACAGCGTCTGGCGCCCTCTCGGCACCGGCCAGGACCCCGGTCCCCTCGCCGAGCTGGGTGAGCTCGTCAGGCCGCTGCGCGGCGGGCCCGGTGTGGTCAAGGACTACGTGAAGTCGTGCAAGCACGAGTGGGAAGAGGCGTGCTTCGTCCCCGACGTGAAGAACCTCGCGCAACTGCACGACATCGCGGCGAAGATGGTCGCGCTGCGCGACGACCATCTGGCCGGCGGCCTCGTCGTGCGGGAGTTCGAGCAGTACGAGGAGGGCGAGGCGCGCGTGTGGTGGGTGGACGGCGAACCCGCCCTGGTGGGCCCGCATCCCGACAGCCCCGGCGTGGAGCTCGATCCGGACCTGGGCGCGGTGGCCCCCGCCGTCCGCGCCCTGGGGTGCCGGTTCATCACCACCGACCTGGCCCGCCGCGCGGACGGCGCCTGGCGCGTGGTGGAGGTCGGCGACGGCCAGGTCAGCGACCTGCCCTCGTCGGTGGACGCGATGGACCTCTACGCCCATCTCCCCGTGCCCGAATAGCAGTCGCACAGGTGATGTGGCCGTGATCGAACCGGATTAGGGTTTTCGCCGTCTCATCACCTGTGGCCCTCGGCCGCCGATCGATCCCTCCGCGAGAAGGACGTGTTCCCTTGCCCCCTCAGGAGCCCACTCGCCGGCTCAGCTCCCGCGCCGTGAAGGTGGGGATGGTGAGCGCCCTGTCGTTGACCCTCGTCGCCTGCGGTTCCGGTTCGACGACGGCGAGATGCGTGGACCGCAACGCGCCGGCCAAGGGCAAGGGCGGCTACAAGGTCGTCCCGGACGACAACTGCAACGCCGGCGACATCGACGACGGGGCCAACAACGCCTACAACCGCTACTTCTGGTACTACGGCGGGAAGAGCCGGTCCGGCTTCGTGTCCGGCGGCAGCCAGTACCGGCCCGAGGGGAAGATCAAGTCGAGTGGCGGGCGGACGCTGAGCCGCGGCGGGTTCGGCGGCGGCGGCCGGGGCGGGAGCTGACCCGTGCGCCGAGTCCGTTCCGCGCCGCGCGAGGGCTGGGCGGAGAAGGTCGAGGCGCACGGCCTGGCCTTCCACCGCACCGCGCACCCCGAGCATCTGACCCGGCCCTACTGGGACGAGTCCGTGCACTACGTCTTCGACATGGACGAGGTCCTGGCCCTCGAAGGCGTCGTCGAGGAACTGCACCGGATGTGCCTGGACGTGGTGGAGCACGTCGTGTCCACCGGTCGTTACCACGTCCTCGGCATCCCCGACTGGGTGGCGCCCCTGATCGAGGAGTCGTGGCGGCGCGGCGACCCGCACCTGTACGGGCGGTTCGATCTGCGCTACGACGGCAAGGGGCCCGCCAAGCTCCTGGAGTACAACGCCGATACGCCGACCGCGCTTGTGGAGAGCTCCGTCGTCCAGTGGTACTGGCTGCAGGACACCCACCCCGAGGACGACCAGTGGAACTCCATCCACGAGCGGTTCGTGGCGCGCTGGAAGGAGTTGGCGCCCACCGTGGGCGGCGGGCCCGTCCACTTCGCCTGGACCACCGGTGACGAGACCGGCGAGGAGGTCATGACGATCGCCTACATGCAGGAGACCGCCGAGGAGGCGGGCCTGCCCGGCGTGGCGATCGCCATGGAGGACATCGGCTGGGACCCCGCGCGCGGACGCTTCGTCGACCTCGACGAGCAAGCGATCGGGACGCTCTGCAAGCTCTACCCCTGGGAGTGGATCGTCGCCGAGCCGTTCGGGAGCAACATCCCGGGGACGCCGACGTCGTGGATAGAGCCGATCTGGAAGATGGTGCTCTCCAACAAGGCGCTGCTCGTTCTGCTGTGGGAGCTGTTCCCCGGCCACCCCAACCTGCTGCCCACCTACCTCAACACTCCGTCGAACCTGACGTCCTATGTGCAGAAGCCGCTGCTCGGGCGGGAGGGCGCGAGCATGCGCATCGTCACGCCGGACGGTTCCGAGCAGCGGACCCAGGGCGACTACGGCGCGGAGGGGTACGTCTTCCAGGAGTTCTGCGCGCTGCCGGAGTTCGACGGCGAACACCCCGTGCTCGGCGCGTGGGTGGTCCACGACGGGGCCGCAGGCATCGGTATCAGGGAGACGTCCGGGCTCATCACCGACGACACGTCGTCCTTCGTCCCGCACCGCATCGCGCTGTAGACGGCCCTAGCGCAGGGTCGCGGGGACGTCGAAGGTGGCCACGACCGCCTGCCAGACCTTCTTGGCGGATTCACCCTCAGCGAGGGCCTGTTCGATGGTGCGGCCGCCCAGCTCGGCCATGACGTAGTCCTTGGCCACGCTCTCGGCGTAGTGCTCGCCGAACTGCTGGTTCATCCGATCCCAGAAGAGTGTTAGCCGCACGTGTCCCACGCTATCCGACGGATGGTTCTCCCAGGGACCGCGTCACCTCGCCGGGCACCTCGGGGGCGCGGCCCTGGCGGTACTGGCGGTGCAGGCCCGTCAGGTACCGTTCGACGCCTTCGATGACCCGGGCCGTCCGGTAGGAGGGGAAGACGTCGAAGCCGTGCTGGGCGCCCTGCATCTCGGCGTAGAGGACGGGCGAGTCGGAGACCTCCCGCAGCCGCTCGACGAATCGGCGGGCCTCGACCACGGGGATGAGCGAGTCGCGGCTCCCGTGGATGACGAAGAAGGGCGGCGCGTCTTCGCGGACGTAGGTGACCGGGGACGCCTTGGCGTACGCCTCCTGGTTCTCCGCGAAGGGCTGCTTGATGACCATCCGTTCCATGAGGCGGGTGGTGCCGAAGGGGCGGGGAAACGTTCCCGGCTCGAAGAAGTTGTAGAAGCCGTAGAAGGGGACCGCGCCCTGCACCGTGGTGTCCGCGTCCTCGAAGCCCGGCTGGAATTCGGGGACGTTCGCGGTCAGGGCCACCATCGCGGTGAGGTGCCCTCCGGCCGACCCCCCGGTCACGCACAGGAAGTCGGGGTCTGCCCCGTACTCCTCGGCGTGCTCCTTGTACCAGGCGACGAAGTGCTTCAGGTCGATCAGGTGCTCCGGCCAGGTGGCGCGCGGGCTGAGCCGGTAGTTGACGTTGAAGCCGACCCATCCCTGGACGGCCATGTGGTTGAGCAGCGGCAGCCCTTGCTCGCGCTTGTCGCCGATCACCCAGGCTCCGCCATGGATCTGCATGAGCCCCGGGCGCAGCTCGCCGTCGGCGCGTTCGGCCGCGGGACGGAAGACGTCCAGTTTCAGGCGCAGGCGGCCTTCCTGCCGGTACACGACGTTGCGTTCGACGCGGACGCCCTTGCGCGGGACCAGGCACAGCGGGGGGACGATCAGGTGTCCGAGCGGGTAGCGCGGCGCGCCCTCCGGGTCCAGTTCGAGGGGAGCGCCGCTGTCCCGGAGGGTGACGACCGTCCGGCGGGAAGCCGCGAGGGTGGCCGCGACGCCCGCCATGCCGAGGACCGCCAGGGCGAGCCCGGTCCAGCCCGCCCAGCCTTCCAGTCCCCCGAAGGCCGCGGCCAGGGCCGCGGCGGCGGCCCAGGTGACCAGGACGTGCGGTGCCAGCTCGATCGTGAGCCAGCCCGCGAAGAAGCTCGCGGTGAGGAGGCCGGGGCTGCGCCGCGGGGCGTACGCGTTGGCCGCCGTCAGGGCGAACAGGACGCCCAGGGCGAGGAGGACGTAAGGCATCGCTACTCCCTTGCGGAACGTGGGCCTGCCCGCTCCACCATGACCATACAAGCGCTTGCTTACAATAGTTCCCGCGGGGAGGAGCGCCCCCCGCACCCCCCGGTTCGCTTCGCTCCTCCGTGTGAGCCGCGCCACGCCCGCGCATTCTGTCCGACCCGCAAGGCAGTATGGCGACATGGGCGGTGACGTGCTCGAACGTTTCTCCCCGGCGACCCGCGCCTGGTTCACCGGGGCCTTCGCCGCACCCACACCCGCGCAGGCCGGGGCGTGGGAGTCCATCGCCGGCGGCGACAACACGCTGGTCGTGGCCCCCACCGGGTCCGGCAAGACCCTGGCGGCCTTCCTGTGGTCCCTCGACCGGCTCGGCACCGAAGCCCTTCCGGAAGACCCCCTGCACCGCTGCCGCGTCCTGTACGTGTCGCCGCTGAAGGCCCTCGCCGTCGATGTCGAGCGCAACCTGCGCGCCCCGCTGGCCGGCATCCGCCACGCGGCGCGGCGCCTCGGCCTGCCCGAGCCGGACGTCCGCGTGGGCATGCGGTCGGGCGACACCCCGGCCGACGAGCGCCGCCGCCTGGCCGTCAGGCCGCCCGACATCCTGATCACGACGCCCGAGTCGCTGTTCCTGATCCTCACCTCGCGGGCGCGCGAGTCGCTGCGCGGGGTGGAGACCGTCATCGTCGACGAGGTGCACGCCGTGGCGGGCACCAAGCGCGGCGCGCATCTCGCGCTGTCCCTCGAACGGCTGGACGCGCTCCTCGAACGCCCCGCCCAGCGCGTCGGCCTGTCGGCGACGGTCCGCCCCGCGGACGAGGTGGCGGCGTTCCTGGGCGGGCCGAGGCCCGCCGCCGTCGTCCAGCCGCCTTCGGAGAAGGTGTTCGAGCTCGACATCGTCGTCCCGGTGGAGGACATGGGCGAGGTCGGCCGGTTCGTCGACGACTCGGGGACGCCCGACCCCCGCCAGCGCAGCATCTGGCCCCACGTGGAAGACCGCCTGCTCGACCTGATCCAGGCGCATCGCTCGACGCTCGTGTTCGCCAACTCCCGGCGCCTGGCCGAGAGGCTGTGCGGACGGCTGAACGAACTCGCCTACGAGCGCGCCGCAGGCGAGCCCCTGCCGGAGGACCACTCCCCCGCGGCGACGATGGCCCAGGCGGGCGCCGCCAAGGGGGCGCCCACGGAGATCGCCAGGGCGCACCACGGCTCCGTCTCCAAGGAGGAGCGGGCCGGTATCGAGAACGCCCTGAAGGAGGGCCGGCTGCCCGCGGTCGTGGCGACGTCCAGCCTGGAGCTGGGCATCGACATGGGCGCGGTGGACCTGGTCGTCCAGGTGGAGTCGCCGCCGTCGGTCGCCAACGGGCTCCAGCGGGTCGGGCGCGCCGGCCACCAGGTCGGCGCCGTGTCCAAGGGCGTCATCTTCCCCAAGTACCGGGGCGACCTCGTGCAGACGGCCGTGGTGGCCGAACGCATGCGCGGCGGCGAGATCGAGGAGCTCAGGTACCCGCGCAACCCCCTCGACGTCCTGGCCCAGCAGATCGTCGCGATGGTCTCCATGGACGAGTGGACGGTCGACGACCTCGAATCCCTCGTCAAGCGCGCCGCCCCCTACGCCACGCTTCCCCGGTCGGCGCTGGAGGCGTCCCTGGACATGCTCGCCGGGCGCTATCCCAGCGACGAGTTCGGCGAACTCCGTCCCCGTCTTGTCTGGGACCGCGTGACCGGCGTGCTGCGCGACCGTCCGGGCGCCCAGCGGCTCGCCGTGACCAGTGGCGGGACGATTCCGGACCGCGGCCTGTTCGGGGTGTTCCTCGTCGGCGAGAAGGCGTCGCGCGTAGGCGAACTCGACGAGGAGATGGTGTACGAGTCGCGCGTGGGCGACGTGTTCGTCCTCGGTGCGAGCTCATGGCGGATCGAGGACATCACCCCCGACCGCGTGCTCGTCTCCCCCGCCCCGGGCCAGCCCGGCAAGCTGCCGTTCTGGCATGGCGACACGCTGGGGCGTCCGGCCGAACTGGGCCGCGCGCTCGGTTCGTTCACCCGCGAGCTGGCCCGGCTGCCCCAGGAGGAGGCGCAGGAGCGCGTCACCTCGGCCGGCCTGGACGACTGGGCTTCCGCCAACCTCGTCTCCTACCTGACCGAGCAGCGTGAGGCCACCGGTCACGTACCCGACGACCGCACTATGGTCGTCGAACGGTTCCGCGACGAGCTCGGCGACTGGCGCATGGTCGTCCACTCGCCGCTGGGCGCTCGTGTGCACGCTCCCTGGGCGCTCGCCATAGCCGGCCGCCTGCGCGAGCGGTACGGCGTCGACGCTCAGGCCATGCACGCCGACGACGGCATCGTCATCCGCATCCCGGACATGGACGAGCCCCCCGGCCTCGACCTCGCCGTCTTCGACGCCGACGACATCGAGCGCATCGTCGTCGACGAGCTGGGCGGGTCGGCGCTGTTCGCCGCCCGGTTCCGCGAGTGCGCGGCGCGCTCGCTGCTGCTCCCCCGCCGCCGTCCCGACAAGCGCATGCCCCTGTGGCAGCAGCGCCAGCGCGCCGCGCAGCTCCTGGCCGTGGCGAGCAAGTACCCGTCGTTCCCGATCGTGCTGGAGACCATGCGCGAGTGCCTGCAGGACGTGTTCGACGTCCCGGGCCTGGTGCAGCTCATGCGCGACCTGTCCGGACGCAAGGTCCGCATGGTGGAGGTGGAGACCTCCGAGCCGTCCCCCTACGCGCGTTCCCTGCTGTTCCACTACGTCGGCGCGTTCATGTACGAAGGCGACTCGCCCCTCGCGGAGCGCCGCGCGCAGGCCCTGGCGCTCGACTCGGCGCTCCTCGCCGAACTGCTCGGCCAGGCCGATCTGCGCGAGCTGCTCGATCCCGACGCCGTCGCCGAGACCGAACGCGAACTCCAGCGCCTCGCCTCCGACCGCCGGGCCCGTGACATGGAGGGCGTCGCCGACCTCCTCCGCACGCTCGGCCCCCTCAGCACGGCCGAAGCGGCCGAGCGCACACTGCCCGCGAGCCTCGGCGCCCCACCGGACGAGACCGCGGCCACGGCGGGTGACGAAGAGACCGCCGCGGTCAGCGAGCCCGTCCCGGACGGGGTGCTGGTCCAGGTGTCGCGGTGGCTGGCGGAGCTCGAGGCGACACGGCGGGCGATCCGCGTGCGGATCGCCGGGGAGGAGCGCTGGGCCGCCATCGAGGACGCCGCCCGGCTCCGGGACGCGCTCGGCGCGCCGCTGCCGGTGGGGGTCCCGGAGGCGTTCCTCGAACCGGTCGACGACCCGCTCGGCGACCTGGTCTCCCGGTACGCGCGCACGCACGGGCCGTTCCGGGCGGCCGAGGCCGCCGCGCGCTTCGGGCTGGGCGTCGCCGTGGTCGTCGAGACGCTGCGGCGGCTGTCGGGCGCGGGCCGGGTCGTCGAGGGGGAGTTCCTCCCGGTCGGTTCCGTGACGGGCCCGCTGACGACCGAGTGGTGCGACAGCGGCGTGCTGCGGATGCTCCGGCGGCGTTCCCTGGCGCGCCTGCGCGCCGAGGTCGAGCCGTCCCCGCCGGAGGCGCTCGGCCGGTTCCTGCCGGTCTGGCACGGCATCTCGGGCGGGTCGCGGCTGCGGGGCATCGACGCGCTCGTCCAGGCGATCGAGCAGCTGCAGGGCGCGGCGGTCCCCGCCTCCGCGCTGGAGTCGCTGGTCCTGCCGTCGCGGGTGCCCGGCTACACCCCGGCCATGCTCGACGAGCTGACCTCGGCCGGCGAGGTCGTGTGGGCGGGCCAGGGAGGGCTGCCGGGCGGCGACGGCTGGGTGGCCCTGTACCTGGCCGACACCGCCCCGCTGCTCATGCCGGCCCCGGCCGAGATCACGCTCACGCCGGTGCACCAGGCCGTCCTCGACGCCCTCGGCGACGGCGGCGCGCTGTTCTTCCGGACGCTGTCCGACCGCGTGAACAAGCAGGCCACCGCCAACGACGCCGACCTCGTCACCGCCGTGTGGGACCTCGTCTGGGCGGGCCACCTCACCAACGACACGCTGGCCCCGCTGCGGTCCGCGCTCGGGTCGGGCCGTCCGACGCACCGTTCCCGGACGACGCGCCGCGGACGTCCCGTCCTGCCGTCCCGGACGGGTCCGCCCACGGTCGCCGGACGCTGGTGGCCGCTCCCCGAGCGCGAGCCCGCCGCGACCCTGCGCTCCCACGCGCTCGCCGAGGCGCTCCTGGAGCGGTACGGCATCGTCATCCGCGGCGCCGTCGCCGCCGAACGCACCCCCGGCGGCTTCTCCGCCGTCTACCCGGTCCTGCGCGCGTTCGAGGAGACGGGGCGCTGCCGGCGCGGCTACTTCGTCGAGGGCCTGGGGGCCGCCCAGTTCGCGCTGCCGGGCGCCGTCGACCGGCTCCGGGCGCTCCGCCCGGCGGCGGCCGCCGCACCGGACGACATCTCCGCCCTCTGGGAGACGCCCGGCAAACCCGCGGTCCGCGCGCTCGTGCTCGCGGCGGCCGATCCCGCCAACCCGTACGGCGCGGCGCTGCCCTGGCCGGAGCGCGCCGACGAGGTCGCCAGCGGCCACAAGCCGGGCCGCAAGGCCGGCGCGCTCGTCGTCCTGGTCGAGGGGCGCCTCGTCCTCTACGTCGAGCGCGGCGGGCGGACGCTCCTGACCTGGGACGACGATCCCGGCGTCCTGCAGCCGGCCGTCGACGCGCTCGCCCTGGCCGTCCGCGAGGGGGCGCTCGGCAAGCTGACCGTGGAGCGCGCCGACGGCGAGGCGATCGGCGACTCCCCGCTGGCCGCCGCGCTCGAGTCGGCCGGGTTCCATCCCACGCCTCGCGGACTGCGGCTGCGCTCCTGACCGCCCGAGCCCCGAAGCGCGACGGTCACGGCGGCGGCGCATACGAGCACGCCCAGGAGTGACGGCAGGGTGAGCGTGCTGCCGAACATCAGCCATCCCCACAGCATCGTCGTGGGCGGTGTCAGGTAGAGCAGGGCGGACACGCGCGCGACCCCTGTGCGCCGGACGTTGACCCAGTACAGCCCGTACCCGCCGAACATCGCCAGCACGACGAGGATGGCGATGGCGGTCCAGAACGCGGGGTCGGCCGGCGGAACCAGTGAGCCGTCCACGCCGGCGAAGCCCGAGAACACCACGGCGCTCACGCCGGCCTGGACGGCCAGCGCCTCCGGGAGCTCCAGCGAGGGGCGCGTGCGGCGTTCGACGAGGGTGGCGCCGACGAGGGAGAGCATGGCGGCGAAGGGAAGCGCGTACGCCCAGGCCGGGGCGTCCGCGCTCAGGTCGCCGCCGACGACGAGGGCGACGCCGCCGAGACCGGCGGCGAACCCGGCGAGCTGCCGGCGGCCGACCGGTTCGCCGAGCAGAGGCGCGGCGAGCGCGATCGCGACGAGCGGCTGCAACGCCGTGATCAGGCTGTTGACGCCCTCCACGACGCCGTGCTCGGCGGCGAGGAACACGCCGGAGAGGTAGCCGACCTGGCCCAGCGTCCCGATCAGGGCGTGCAGGGCCAGGTCCCGGGGCGGGATCCGGCGGCGGCGCCACAGCAGCCAGATGCCGAGCGCGCCCGCGCCGATGACGAACCGCCAGGCCAGCAGCGCGCTCGCGGGCGCGCTGCGGGTGCCGAGCTCGGCGCCGACGAACCCGGAGCTCCACATGACGACGAACGCGGCGCCCAGCAGGGCGTCCGATCGGCGGATGTCCACTGGCCCTCCCGAGGTATACATACCGGTATACCTACAACGTAGCCATACCGGTATGTATACTCCGAGTCACCCCCGAGGAAGGAGCCGAGATGCCCGCGCACGACCGGCCGCTCACCCCCGCCGCCCGGCGGGTCCTCCAGGCCGCGAGCGAGCTGTTCTACGAGCGCGGCATCGGCTCGGTCGGCATGGAGCTGATCGCCGCCGAGGCGGGCGTCACGAAGAAGACCGTCTACGACCGATTCGGCTCGAAGGACGCGCTGATCCTGGCCTACCTGCGGGCCCGCGACGAGCGGTGGCGCACCTTCACGACCGGCCGGATCGCCGAGGCCGGCGGCGCCCGCGAGCGGGTGCTCGCCACCTTCGACGCCCTCGGCGAGTGGATGGCCGCCGAGTGCGGGCGCGGATGCTCGATGGTGAACGCCTGCGCCGAGCTGCCCGACCCGTCCCACCCGGTCCACGGGGCGGCCGCCGAGCAGAAGGCGTGGGTGCGCGCCCTCTACGCCGGCCTGGTGGGCGACGGCGTGCTGGCCGACCAGCTGCTCATCCTGCACGAGGGCGCGATCGTGGCCTTCAGCGTGGCCGGCGTCCGCGACGCGGCGGCCCTCGCCCGCGCCGCCGCCGAGGCGATCGTGCCCCGGGAGCTCAGCGCCGCCGCCCCCTGAACATGTTGATCAGCCCGCGCAGGGCCCGCTCGTCCAGGGACCCGAACGGGTTGTCGTGGACGAGGTAGGTCCAGGTCGCCGACGGCCGCTTCAGCCCCGCGGAGTCGAGGTCGACGCCGTCCTCGGAGGCGGTGAGGGCCTCGAAGGCGGCCACGGACCGCTTCCGCGCGTCGGACAGGAGCCGCTTGCCCGCCGGGACGGCCTCCCGGTTGAACTCGACCAGCGGGTCCAGGCCGCGGCCGAGCGACCGCAGGTGGATGCCCTCGCGCAGGTCGGCGAGGAAAGCCAGGTGCTCGGCCCAGCAGCGGTCCAGCTGGTACAGGACGATCTGCCGGGCGGCGCCGGCCACCGCCTCCGCGCCCGCGATCGCGGTGAGCTCGGCGTGCCGGTCCGGGGCGTCGGCCGCCATGGCCTTGTCGGCGGCGTCGCCGTGCAGGACGGCGTCGCGCTCGGCGAGCACCTCCCGCCGCTGGAGCCCGATCAGGTGGTTGTACCGCCACGTGTTGCGGTGCAGCTCCAGGTCGACGCCCTCCGCGACGCGCTGGGCGTGGCCGACGATCCAGTGCGCGCCCTTGTCGGTGATGAGCCCGTCGTCTCCGGCGGGCGCCTTCGACTCCTCGTCCGGCGCGTAGCGGGTGACGAGGTCGTCCTGGAGGCTGGTGAAGAACACCGAGCCGCCGGGGTCGCCCTGCCGTCCGGCCCGGCCCCTGAGCTGGTCGTCCAGGCGGCTGCTGTGGTAGCGGCCCGTCCCGATGACCAGCAGGCCGCCGGCGCGCGCGACCCGGTCGTGGTCGGCGCCGTCCCGCTCGGCCGGGGCCGTGCCCGGGGCGGACGGCGAGGGGCTGCCGCCCAGCCGGATGTCGGTGCCCCGGCCGGCCATCTGGGTGGAGACGGTGATCGCGCCGTACGCGCCCGCCTCCGCGATGATCGCGGCCTCCTCGGCGTCGTTCTTGGCGTTGAGGACGACCCGGTCGAGCCCGGCGCGGGCCAGCCGGCGGGCCAGCCGCTCGGACTCGGCGACGTCGCCCGTCCCGACCAGCACCGGACGCCCCTCGGCGTGCGCGGCGGCGATCTCCTCGACGATCGCGACCTCCTTGTCGGCGGCGGTCGCGTAGAGGCGGTCCGGCTCGTCCTCGCGGACGCACGGCCGGTTCGGCGGGACGACCGCGATCGGCAGCGAGTAGAACTCGGTCAGCTGCCCGGCTACGGCCATCGCGGTGCCCGTCATGCCGCACCGGACGGGATAGCGCCCGATCAGCTCCTGCACGGTGATCGAGTCGAGGATCTCCCCGCTCGGGGAGGCGTCCAGGGCCTCCTTCGCCTCGACCGCCGCCTGCAGGCCGTCCGGCCAGCGCTGCAGCAGGGCGACCCGGCCCCGCGACTCGCTGACCAGCTTCACCGCGCCGTCGCGGACGATGTAGTCCACGTCGCGGTGCAGCAGGACCTCCGCGTGCAGCGCCACGTTCACCGCGGTGAGCGCGGCGAGGTTCTCCGGCGCGTAGAGGTCGAGCCCGAGGGCGCGCTCCACCTCGCGCGCCCCGGCCGCCGTGAGCTGGACGTTGCGCGCCTCGTCGTCGGTGGCGTAGTGCAGCCCGGGGCGCAGCCGCCGGACCAGGTCGGCGTGCCGCGGATCGGCGGCGTCGAGGTCGGCGGCGCCCGCGAGCACGAGCGGCACCATGGCCTCGTCCACCAGCACCGAGTCGGCCTCGTCGATCAGCGCGACGGACGGCTCGGGCAGCACGAGGTCGGCGGCGCCGGTGGCGAGCCGGTCCCGGAGCAGGTCGAACCCGACCTCGCTGACCGGCGCGTACGTCACGTCCGCCCGGTAGGCCTCGCGCCGCTCGGCGGGGGTGGACGATTGGCCGACCCAGGCGACGGTGACGCCCAGCATCGCGTAGAGCGGGCCCATCCACTCGGCGTCGCGCCGCGCCAGGTAGTCGTTGACCGACATCACGTGGACCCGGTGGCCGCGCAGCGCGTGCCCGGCCGCCGCCAGGGCGCCCGCCAGGGTCTTGCCCTCGCCGGTGGCCATCTCGGCGACGTGCCCCGACAGCATCGCGAGCGTTCCGAGGAGCTGCACGTCGAAGGGCCGCTCCCCCAGGGTCCGCCGGGCGGCCTCCCGGCCGAGGGCGCACAGCTCCGCGAGGTCCTCCTTCCGGCGGAGGGCGGACGCGGCGGCGGTCAGCTCCGCGTCCGGCAGCTCCCGGACGCGGGACTCGCGCGCCGCCGCCTCGTCCACCAGGGCGCGCAGCGGCGCGAGATCGACGCTTCCCGGCTTCTGGACGAGGCGCCGCAGACGGTCACGCAGCGCCATGAAGTCCCCTCGGTTCGTCGCTCACGGTTCCCCCAACGGGCGGGTAGAAGTCGGCGTTCCCCATGATCTCAGCGCGCCGAGCCCGCGACTGTCCAGGGCGGGCCTCCGCTGTTGGTCTGACCTCGAAGTCATTCCTCGGGCGGATACCCCCCGGCCCTTCCGTTTGAGAGCATGGCCGCATCACGGGGTTTGCGGTGGCCCAGGGGAAAGCGCCACCGCGGAACGGGGTTTCGGCATGACACCTACGGCACGCAAGGCCGCCGCTCTCCGGCGCAAGCGTCAGATCATCAGCCAGACCGTCATCGACCGCGCGCTGAACGACCCTCGGCGTCATCCGGAGGTCGCCGTCGCGGCGGCGTCCGCCAAGTAGGGGAACGGTCCACCGCGCGAGCGGGAAGCACCCGCGCCCGGCGGGTGCGGGCGCTTCCCGCTTCGCCGACGCGCCTTCCTACGATGCCCCCGCGGCCGAGAAGACGTCGTCGCGGGCCTGCTCCAGCGCCGCGTGCAGGGCGCCTCGCAGGACGGGGTTGCCCTTCACGCCGGTGACGGCGACGGCGGGGCGGGTCGGGCTGATCCGGCCGACGATCGACTCGATGCGGGTGGCCAGCGGCCGCCCCCCGGCCCGGCCGAGGCTGCCCGACAGCACCATGAGCCCCGGGTCCAGGACGATGTTGACCGAGGTCACGCCGTAGGAGATGCGGTCGGCGAGCTCGTCGAGGAACGGCCCGCCGCGGTCCTCGTCGGCGGCGGCCGCGCGGACGCAGTCCACGGCGGTCGGCTCGGCGATGCCGTGCTGGTGGGCGAGGGCTCGGACCGCGTCGGCGCCCACCAGGGCCCCGTAGCCGCCGGCAAGGGTCGGGATCCCCCAGGTCGTCGACTCGGTGACCCCCTCGTCCTGCGTGGCGCGCCGGGCGGCTCCGACCGGCAGCGGCGCCCCGGGGACGGGAAGGTAGCCGATCTCCCCCGCGCCGCCCCACCGGCCGCGGTGCAGCCGTCCGCCCAGCATCACCGACAGGCCCATGCCGCGGTCGAGCCACATGAGCGCGAAGTCGTCGGCGTCGCGGGCGGCCCCGTAGGCCCGCTCGGCGATCGCGGCGAGGTTCACGTCGTTCTCGATGGTCACGGGGCGGCGCAGGTCGGTGCGCAGCGCGGCGAGGACGCCCTCGTGCCAGGCGGGCAGGTCGAAGGAGAACTGGACGTCGCCGGAGCGCGGGTCGACGACGCCGGGCGTCCCGATGACGAACGCGCTCAGCTTCGACACCGCGACCTTGGCCGAGCGGCACGCCTTGACGACGGCGCTGTGCACCATCTTGACGGGGTCGTCGGCGCCGTTGGGGTCCACGGTCACCTGGGCGACGATGTGGCCGGTGATGTCGGCGACGCCGGCCGTCACCCCGTCGGGCCCGACCTCCAGGCCCGCGACGTACGCGCTGGACGGGACGACCGCATAGAGTGCGGCGTTGGGGCCCCGCCCCCCGGCCTGCTCCCCCACCACCGAGACGAGCCCGCGCTCCTCCAGCCGTGACAGCAGCTGGGACGCGGTCACCTTCGACAGCCCGGTGTGCTCGCCGATCTGCGCGCGGGTGAGCGGGCCCTGCTCGACGAGCAGGTCCAGCGCCGCGCGGTCGTTCAGCTCACGCAGCAGCCTCGGCGTTCCCGGGCGTCTTGCCATTGCGACCCCTGATGTCTCAATCCGCTAACGAGCAGTTTTGTTTAGGAAAGTTTCTTGTTAGTTTACGCCCAAGCGCCGACCGGCACGGTACCCCGGGTCGGGGGCGCTCGCAGAGCGCGGACTGGCGAGCAGGGCGCCCGCGAGCGATGCGAACGCGAGAGGGGCATGGCTGGGACCCTAAAGGGTCCGCGCCGTCTCCACTCGCACCGCAGGCCACAAGGCCGCGCGAGGCGATGCCGGAAAGGAACCCCCAGTGAAGTACATCAAGGTTGCGGCCGTGACGGCCGCGATCGCCCTGGCCGCCACGGCCTGCGGCGGCGACGGCAAGGACGGCGACGCGGGCGACGGCAAGGACCCGGCGCAGCTCAAGGTCTGGATGATGGGCGACGGCACGCCCGAGCAGACCAAGATCCTCGACGGCGTCGAGGCCGAGTTCAAGAAGAAGCACCCGAACACCGACGTCCAGGTCAAGTACGTGCCGTGGCCGCAGGTCGCCACCACCTTCCAGAAGGCGGCGGCCGGCGGCGAGGGCCCCGACGTCACCGAGCTCGGCAACACCGACGTCCAGTCCCACATCGAGCAGGGCAGCCTCGCCGACATCACCGACGAGTTCAAGGGCTGGGCCGACGGCAAGACGCTGAACAAGACCGCGCTCGGCAACGACACCGCGGACGGCAAGACCTACGCGGTGCCGTGGTACGGCGGCGTCCGCGGCGTCTGGTACCGGACGGACTGGTTCCAGGAGCTCGGCATCCAGCCGCCGAAGACGTGGGCGGACCTCACCGCCGCCGCGAAGAAGGTGCAGGAGGCCAAGAAGGTCCCCGGCATCGGCATCCCGAGCGACCAGACCAACGCGCTGCTCAGCTTCGTGTGGGGCAACGGCGGCGAGGTCGCCGTCGACGACGGCAAGGGCGGCTTCAAGGGCCAGCTCGACCAGCCGCAGGCGGTCGAGGCGGTCAAGTACTACGCCGGGCTCGTCACCACCGAGAAGGTCGCGCCCGCCAAGTACGTCGGCAAGAACGAGCTGGAGGGCCCGCAGCGCGACTTCGCGCTCGGCAAGCTCGGCATGTACGTCGACGGCAGCTGGGCGCTCAAGGAGATGAAGAAGATCTCCGAGAAGAACGCCGACAAGTGGGGCGTCTTCCCGATCCCGAGCAAGACCGGCGGCAACGCCCCGGTCATGGCGGGCGGCTCCGACCTCGCGGTCTGGAAGGACAGCAAGGCCAAGAGCGCGGCCTTCGATTACATCACGCTGCTGAACGACGCCAAGAACGCCAAGATCTGGGCGGACTACAGCGGCTTCTCCTCCATGCGGTCGGACGTGAAGTTCTCCGACCCCAAGCTGGAGGTCTTCACCTCGATCGCCGGCAACACCAAGTTCCCGCCGATCAGCGCCGGCTGGGGCGAGTTCGAGCAGGCCAAGAAGGTGCTGCCGAACGCCGTCAAGGCGATCATGCAGGGCAAGTCCGCCGAGGAGGAGATGAAGAAGGCGAACGAGCAGGCCAACACGCTGCTGAACCCGTAGTACCCGGCTGATCGGAACGTCCATGCTCGACACCGCTCCCGCGGTGCGGAGAGCGCCCGGCCGGAGAACGTCCGGCCGGGCGCGCCCCCGCCGCAGGCCCCGCTTCGGGCCCTACCTGCTGATCGCGCCCACCGTGCTCGTGATCGCCGTCCTGATGTTCTGGCCCATGATCCAGATCGGGATCATGTCGTTCCAGAAGGTCGGCAACCGCCAGCTGCGCGGCGAGCCGGCCGAGACGGTGGGGACCGAGAACTTCGACAAGATCTTCAACGACCCGTTCTTCTGGCAGACCCTGCGGCACACCGTGCTGTTCGCCGTCGTCGCGGTGTCCCTGACCCTGGTCGTCGGGACGCTGGTGGGGCTGCTGCTCAACAAGCTCGGCAAGCGGATGTCGAGCTTCGTCGCCGGCGGCGTCATGGTCGCCTGGGCGACCCCGCCGGTCACCGCCGCGATCATCTTCAGCTGGCTGTTCGGCACCACCGGCGGCCTGGTCAACTGGTGCCTGGACCTGCTGCCGGACTTCCTGGTCGGCGGCGGCTGGAACGACTACAACTGGTTCGCCACGCCGCTGTCCACCTACACCGTCCTCACCGTGTGCGTCGTCTGGCAGGCGTGCCCGTTCGTCGCGGTGTCCGTGCTGGCCGGGCTGAAGAGCGTCCCGGGCGAGCTGTACGAGGCGGCCCGGGTCGACGGCTCCGGACCGTGGCGGACGTTCTGGAGCCTCACCTACCCGATGCTCAAGCCGATCTTCCTCGTGCTGGTCGTCATGTCGATCATCTGGGACTTCAAGGTCTTCACGCAGCTGTTCATCATGGCCGGGATGGCCAACCGCGACGCGTTCAACCTGTCGCTGTACGGCTACTCCGAGGCGTTCGGCTCGCTGAATCCGAAACTCGGCATGGGCTCGGCGATCGCGCTCGTGCTCACGCTCATCCTGCTCGTCGTCACCGCCCTCTACGTGCGGGTCATGGTCCGTCAGGGGGAGACCCGATGAGGCGCCTGCCGCGCAAGCTGCTGCTGAACGGGACGGGCCTGCTGGTCTTCGCGATCGCGGTGTTCCCCGTCTTCTGGATGGCCTCCACCGCGTTCAAGCCCAACACCGAGATCTTCAGCACGACGCCGAAGCCGCTGCCGTCCCATCCGACGCTGGAGCACTTCGACCTGGTGCTGAACGGCGGCATCGCCGAGGTCTCCTTCTGGGAGTACTTCCGCAACAGCGCGATCCTGGCGCTCGTCACCGTCCTGGTGTCGGGGCTGCTCTCGCTGATGGCCGCGATCGCCGTCGCCCGCTTCCGGTTCCGCTTCCGCACCACCTTCCTGATCATGCTGCTGGTGGTGCAGATGGTGCCGTGCGAGGCGCTGGTCATCCCCCTGTTCCTGGACCTGAAGCAGCTGGACCTGCTGAACAGCCTGGCCGGCCTCGTCATCGTCTACATCGGGTTCGCCGTCCCGTTCGCGATCTGGATGCTGCGCGGCTTCGTCGCCGCGGTGCCCCGCGAACTGGAGGAGGCCGCCGCCATCGACGGCGCGGGCCCCGTCCGGACGTTCCTGCGCGTCATGCTCCCGCTCGTCGCGCCCGGCCTGGTGGCGACCAGCATCTTCTCCTTCATCACCGCCTGGAACGAGTTCATCTTCGCGTTCACGTTCCTGGACGACCAGACCAAGTACACCCTGCCGATCATGCTGCAGTTCTTCTTCGGCCGCAGCGGCAACGCCTGGGGGCCCATCATGGCAGCGTCCACGCTGCTCACCATTCCCGTCATCGCCTTCTTCCTGATCGTCCAGCGCCGCATGGTGTCCGGGCTCACCGCCGGGGCGGTGAAGGGGTGACGACCGACGACATCGCGACCACGGCCGAGATCGCCCGGCTCGCCCGCGGCACGCTGCTCCCGTCCTTCCCCGGCGCGACCGCGCCCCACTGGGTCCTGGACGAGCTGGAGGCCGGCCTCGGCGGCGTCACGCTCTTCGCGCTCACCGGCAACGTCCCGAGCCCGGAGGCGCTGGCCGCGCTCACCGCGCAGATGCGCAAGGCCGGCGACCCCTTCATCACGATCGACGAGGAGGGCGGCGACGTCACCCGCCTCGGCGGCCACACGACCGGCAGCCCCTACCCGGGCAACGCCGCGCTCGGCGCCGTCGACGACCCCGAACTGACCCGCCGCATCTACCGGTCGCTCGGCGCCGAACTGGCCGAGGTCGGCGTCAACTTCAACTTCGCGCCGTCGGTCGACGTCAACACCGCCGACGACAACCCCGTCATCGGCACCCGCTCGTTCGGCTCGGACCCCGCGCTGGTCGCGCGGCACGCCGCCGCCGCCGTCACCGGGACGCAGGAGGCGGGCGTCGCCGCCTGCGCCAAGCACTTCCCCGGCCACGGCGCGACCGTGGACGACTCCCACCTCGGGATCCCGCTCGTCGACGCCGACCTGGACCTGCTGGACCGCCGCGAGCTCGTCCCGTTCCGGGCGGCGATCGCGGCCGGCACCCGCGCGGTGATGACCGGGCACCTCAACCTGCCCGCCATCACCCACGGGGCGCCGGCCACCCTCTCCCCGGAGGCGATCACCGGCCTGCTCCGCGAGCGGCTCGGCTACCAGGGCGTGATCGTCACCGACGCGCTCGACATGCAGGGCGCCAGCGGCGCCATCGGCATCCCGGAGGCATCCGTGCGGGCCCTCATCGCGGGCGCCGACCTGCTGTGCCTCGGCCCCCGCGAGCACGCCGAGACCGTCGAGGCCACCCTCGCCGCGATCGACGAGGCCGTCCGCGCCGGGCGCCTCCCCCTCGCCAGGCTGGCCGACGCGGCCGAGCGCACCCGCCTGCTCAGGGAATGGCTCGCCGGGCACAGCCCCGCCGCCGTCGACCGGCCCGCCGGCCTGGAGGCCGCCCGCCGCGCCGTCCGCGTCTCGGGCGCGCTGCCCGGCTGGACCGCGGCGCCCCTGGTCGTCGAGACCGAGTCGACGGGCAACATCGCGGTCGGCCCGACGCCCTGGGGCCTGCGCCCGTGGGCGCCCGACGCCGTCCAGGCCGACGGCGCGGACGGGACGGCGGAACGTGTCTTGGACCGTGCCAAGGGGCGCGGTCTCGTCATCGTCCTCCGCGACGCCCACCGGCACTCCGGCCAGCGCGCCCTCACCACCGCCCTCCTCACCGCCCGCCCCGACACCGTCGTCGTCGAGATGGGCCTCCCCGTCTGGCGCCCCCGCTCCGCCGTCTACATGGCCACCTACGGCGCCGCCGCCGCCAACGCCCAAGCCGCCGCCGAACTATTGGGACTGTGTTGATTGCCTTTTTCTCCTCCTTCGGGCCTTGACGGCCCTCCATCGTCGAAAAATGCGGGCGATCGCTGGCATCGCTACGACTCGCCTTGAGGCTCGCTGTGCGATCAGGTTCTCGCAAGCTCGAACCTGCCTTCGGACGCGATCGCTGTACCTATGGCAGTGCTCTCCTCCTTCGGGCCCGGAGGCCCTCCATCGTCGAGAACTGCGGGCGATCGCTGCATCGCTCCGGCTCGCCTTGCGGCTCGCTGCGCGATCAGGTTCTCGCTTCGCTCGAACCTGCCTTCGGACGCGATCGCAACCATTGAGGTTGTTGCGTGGTTGCGGTGGTGGTTGAGGTTGGTGCAGTTGGGGGTGCTGGGGCGCGCGGGGGGTGGGGTGACCGCGTGGCCTTCTAGACCACGGCGCATCGCCGGACAAGAGCCCGGTTCCGGCGGTGCGCCGTGCTTCGGGGTTGGCGGGAGGGGCGCCGGGAACCGAAGTGGTCCTATCGGCAAGGGATAATGCGAATATGCGATTGTCCGCCCGGGTCGACTACGCGCTACGCGCCTCCGCCGAGCTGGCGGTCGCCGGGAGCCATCCGGTGACCGCGGTCCAGCTCGCCGAGGCCCAGCAGATACCGCCCAAATTCCTGGAGAACATCCTCGGCCAGCTGCGGCGGTCCGGGCTCGTGCGGAGCCAGCGGGGGCCCGAGGGCGGCTACTGGCTGGCGCGTCCGGCCGAGCGGATCTCGATGGCCGACATCATCCGCGCCATCGACGGGCCGCTGCTCGGCGTGCGGGGCGAGCGGCCCGAGCACGTGGGGTACGAGGGGCCCGCGCGGTCCCTGCAGGAGGTGTGGATCGCGCTGCGCGCCAGCGAGCGGTCGATCCTGGAGCAGGTCACGCTCGCGCACATCGCCGCCGGCGAGCTCCCGCCGTCCGTCCAGAAACTGACCGAGGACCCGTCCGCCTGGGAAAGCCCCTCCCTGATCTGACATGCCCGAGGGCGACGTCGTCTGGCTGACCGCCCGGCGCCTGCGCGAGGCGCTGAAGGGGCGGGTGCTGACGCGCTCCGACTTCCGTGTGCCGAGGTACGCGACGGTCGACCTGCGCGGACGGACCGTCCTGGACGCGGTCTCGCGCGGCAAGCATCTCCTGGTGCGAGTGGAAGGCGGGCTGACCGTCCACACCCACCTGAAGATGGAGGGGCGCTGGCAGATCCGCAGGGCCGGGCCTCCGCCGCGCGACCACCGGGTGCGGCTCGTGCTGGCGAACGCGGAGTGGCAGGCGGTCGGGTACTCGCTGGGGGTGGTCGAGTTGCTGCGCACCGACGAGGAGGCCGCGGCGGTCGGGCACCTCGGGCCGGACCTCCTCGATCCGGCGTGGGGGCCGGAGCTGGCGGCCGAGTCCGTCGCGCGGCTGGCGGAGGAGCCGGAGCGGGCGATCGGGGAGGCGCTGCTCGACCAGACGAGGGTCGCGGGAATCGGCAACGTCTACAAGGCCGAGGTTCTGTTCCTGCGGGGCGTGAACCCGTGGACCGCCGTGCGGAACGTTCCCGACATCTTGGGGCTTGTGCAGCTCTCTCACCGCCTTCTGGAGGCCAACAAGGAGCGGCACGGCCACATCACGACCGGTGAGCTGGGGCGCGGCCGGGAGCACTGGGTGTACGGGCGCGCCGGACGTCCGTGCCGCAGGTGCGGAACGCGGATCGAGCGGGCGGAGCAGGATGAGCGGGCGACCTTCTGGTGCCCGCACTGCCAGCCGGTCGGCGCCCGCCCTGCCCCCTGAGAGCCCAGGGCGGGTCGCCGCCTTTCCGGGTCGCCGGATCCTGCGCCCTTGGGCAGAGCCTGCGCCGCGTCCGTGTCCAAGTCAATTCTCGGGTTTTGTTGGGCTTTTCCAAGGTCTAGCTTGGGTGGGTGACTTTGGACGATCTCCGTGTGTTCGTGGCGGTCTGTGCGGCGGGGAACCTGAGCGCGGTGGCGCGGGAGCTGTCGTGCAGCCAGTCGGCCGTCAGCCAGCACGTCAAGCGGCTCGAACGCGAGACCGGGCTCGTGCTGCTGGAGCGGCGGCCGCGCGGGGTGGCTCCGACCCGCGCGGGACGCGTCCTTCACGAGGCGGCGCGGGAGGGGATCGCCGGGCTGGACACCGCGCTGCGCCAGCTCGACGATCTTCGGCGGGGGGTGGGGGGCACCGTCCGGGTCGCGACGGGGGCCACGACCGTGCGGCATTTCATGGCGGCGGGGGTGGCGGAGTTCCGGGACCGGCACCCCGACGCGGCGCTCCAGTTCGAGACCGCCGGGTCGAGCCGCCGGTGCCTGGAGGCGGTCCGGTCGCACACGGCCGATCTGGCGTGGGTGACGATCGGGCCGGCGCTGGAGGGCGTCGAGCAGCGGGCGTCGTGCGAGCTGCCGTGGGTGCTCGCCGTGCACGCGGACGATCCGCTCGCCTCGCGGGCGTCCGTGGCGCTGGGCGAACTGGCCGCCATCCGCTACATCGAACTGCCCGCGCACTCGACGTCCCGCGTCCATCTGGAGATGCATCTGGAACGCCACGGAGTGCGGCTCGCGTCCACCACGAGCGTCGCCGACTGGGACACCGCGCTCCTGCTGGCCGAACTGGACCTCGGCCAGGCGATCCTGCCCGCGCTGCCCGGATGGGGAGCGAGGCCGGGAGACGTCCGGCTGGTTCCGATCCCGGAGCTGCCGCCGCTCACCGCCGGATGGGCGGCGCGCCGCTGGGACGCCCTGAGCCCGCTCGCCGTCGAGTTCGCCGAGACCGTCCTGGCGCATCTCTGATCAGCGGACGGTCACCCGCCCGTTCGCCACGGTCAGCACCACCTGCGGGGGGCCTTCGCCGCAGTGGGGGCCGTTGGGGAACGTGGCTTTCGGTGTGACGTCGAGGCGCTGGGTGAGGGAGGTCCGGCCCTTCGCGTCGCGCAGCTTGAGGGTGATGTCGACGGGCTCCTTGGGGAGGCCGGGGAGCCGCGCGAAGCCCGACTTGCCGCCGTCCGGCGACGCGGAGGCGCCGCAGACGGCGTCGGGGCCGTCGCCGTCGCAGCCGGTCGAGACGGCCTTCGAGGTCGGCGCCAGCTCGATCCGGGGCTCCTGGCACGTCCCGTTCCAGCACGCCCGCAGGGAGGCGGCGGCGACGCGGGAGCCGTCGGGGACGACCAGGTTCACGCCGGCCTCGGATCCGATCATCGTGCAGGGACGGCCCGCGCCGTCGCTTCCGGAGCCGCAGGCGGCCAGCGCGAGCAGGGCGGCGGCGAGCGGCAGGGCTCGGGAGAGTGCGTGCATCCCTCATAATCCGCAGATCGCGGATCAAATCGGGGCGGAACGCAGAAAACCCCGGTCCTCGCCGGGCGGCGGGCCGGGGTCTTCGCCGGTGGGTCAGGTCTGCGCCTGGAACATCCAGTGCTGCTTCTCGAGCTCGGCGGTGATGCTGATGAGCAGGTCCTGCGTCACCGGGTCCGGCTCGTCGGTCGCCTCGATGCGCTCCCGGAACCGCGCGATGATCTGCGCGAGGATGTCGGTGATCGCGGCGACGACCTTGTCGTCGGCGAGGTAGCCGGCCTCCAGCTGCGGGATCGTCGTACGGTCGGCGACCGTGCGCACGCGGCCGTCGGGGTTCGCCCCGATCGCCACGGCGCGCTCGGCGACGTCGTCCTGGCCGCTGCGGGCCAGCGCGACGATCTCGTCGAGGTGCTCGTGGACGACCTTGAAGTTGCGTCCGGTGAGGTTCCAGTGCGCCTGCTTGGCGACCAGAGCGAGATCGATCAGATCGATGAGAGCGCCCTGCAAAGCGTCCCCGGCGGCCTTCAGTGCCGCGTCGTTGAGCGGGCTCTTGACCGACGCCATGAACGGGCTCCTTCCGCATCGTTACGGTTATCCGTTACAACACGGGAAGCTCCCCGGGAATGCCGAGTTCATGCCGTGAGGCCGCGCACACCCGCGACCCCGGGTCGGGGCATGAACTCGCCGGAAACGGTCAGGCGGCGACCATGTCGGCGCGAAGCTCGCCGGTGATCTCCTCCGGGGTCTCCGGAATGCTCTCGGCGGAGATGCGCTCGTGCTCCGGCGCACCCGCCATGACGGGCTCGTGCTGCAGCTCGGCGAGGGCAAGCTGATCCGCGACTTCCCTCAGCACATGCGACAGCGGGACGCCCAGGGCCTTGCAGATAGAGGACAGCAACTCCGAAGAGGCCTCTTTCTGACCCCGCTCGACCTCGGAGAGGTAGCCGAGTGACACCCGCGCTGCCGCGGACACCTCACGGAGGGTGCGTCCCTGGCGCAGCCGCAGCTGCCGCAGTACGTCACCGAGCAGCTGGCGAAGCAGGACCATCGTCTCGCTCCCTCCCTCAGTTCGGACCATCTGCCGGTTCCACCGTACCCGCCTTGGCGGCGGCGGTGGCAGACCGTTGATTTCGTGTTCGCTCGCAACGTAACGCTGTAATCAGCCCCGATCTTCCCGATCTGCCCGAGCCTCTCCGCTCACGTCGGCGACGTCAAGTCCCAGCAGCCGGCGTCTCAGCAGCTCAAGCGCGTGCACGACGGCCATCCGACGGATCACCGCACGGATCTCCGGCCCCGTCCCGGGCACCGGGAGTTTCGGTCCGACCACCGTCAGCGAGTCTCCAGGTCCGGCCAGGCCGATATAGACCGTTCCCACGGGACGGCCGTCCTGCGGATCGGGGCCGGCGACGCCCGTGACCGCGAGCCCGTACGTCGCCCCGACCGCGTCCCGGACGCCCGCGGCCATCCCGGCGGCCACGTCCGGGTGGACGGCCCCGTGCTCGGCGAGCAGGTCGCCCGGCACGCCGAGCAGCCTCTGCTTCAGGTCGGTCGCATAGGTCACCATGCCGCCCGCGTAGGTGCCGGACGACCCCGGCGTCGCGGTCAGCTCGGCGCCGATGAGGCCGCCGGTCAGCGACTCGGCCGTGGCGACGGTCTCGCCCCGCTCCAGGAGCAGCCGGTGCACGACCAGGCCGAGTGACTCGTCGTCGACCCCGTAGACCGACGGGCCGAGCAGCTCCCGGACGCGCGACTCCACGTCCGCCAGCCGCCCGGCGGCGTCCCGGCCGGCCACGGTGATCCGGATCTTCACCTCGGCGGGGTCGGGCAGGTAGGCGAGCTTCACCCCGTCCATCGCCTCCACCTCGGCCAGGCGGGTCGCGATGACCGACTCCCACAGCCGGGCGGTGCGCAGCGTGCGGCGCGCGACGGACGGCAGCCCGGCGACCTCCGCGAGCTCCGGCAGGACGACCTCGTCCATGATCGTGCGCATCTCGAACGGCACGCCCGGCAGCGCGTAGGCGACCCCGCCGGGCAGCTCGACGCGCAGGCCGGGAGCCGAGCCGGCGGAGTTGGCCAGCAGCCGCGCGCCCTCGGGGACGTCCGCCATGCGCAGCGCCATCGGCTGCAGCTCGCGGCCGGCCCGCGCGACCCGCTCTCGCAGCCGCCGCTCCAGCTCCGGGTCGCGGACCAGGGCGACGCCCGCCGCCTTGGCGAGGGCGTCGCGCGTCACGTCGTCGTAGGTGGGGCCGAGCCCGCCGGTCGTGATGACCGCGTCGGCCCGGTCGAGCGCGGACTCCACCGCCGCGACGATCACGTCGAGCTCGTCGCCGACGACCACGCTGCGTGTGACCTCGACGCCGTGGTCGGCGAGCCGGCGGCCGAGCCACGCGGCGTTCCCGTTGATCGTGTCGCCGAGGAGCAGTTCGTCCCCCACGGTGAGCAGTTCGACCCGCATCGCGTCCCCATCCGTCCCCGCCGCGCGGGATCCGCCGCCTCGCGCGAGCGTCCTCGAATCTACCGTCGCGGGCCCGCGACGGGCCCGGCGGATCGCCGGTTCACCGGAAAAACCGACCGAATGAGGACGCCGCCGGATCCCCGCCTTCACACCCGCCCCACCGGCATAACGCTTTTCCGTCGTCGCGAAAAGAGACGGCCGCGTTTATGTCCGCCGAGCCCGGACCGCGCCGGACGCTGCGCGCGGCCGGGACGCCGCCCGGGACGCGCATCGTCGCAGCACGTCATCGGCCCCGGCCGCCGACAATGGCGAGAAGCGCAGGTCACATTGTGAGTCAAAACTCATTCCGCCGATTCGTGCACGGGGACGCCGGCAGGGATAATCGAATAGCGCGGGGGCGCCCCTAAAGCGGGGCCGCGGGGCCACGACCGGGGTGGGCGTGGTCCCGCGGCCCACCTAATCCCGCGCCAGCCGGCGCAGCACGGTTCCGCAGCGGCGGGCATAGGCCCGCTGGAACACGCGCCCGAGCGGGCCGGCCAGCCTCGCGGCCGCCGTCGCCGGACGGCTGAAGGCCGTGACCGTCAGCCACACGTCGCCCTCGTCGTCCAGGTGCACGACGAACGACTCCTCCCCCGACTCCGGGTGGCCCGGAAGCGTGCCGTACGCCCATCCGGCGTAGCGCTCCTCCTCCCGCGTCCACACGATCCGGCAGGGCGCCTTCAGGCGCAGCGGCCCGGCGCCCAGCCCGATCACGACGCTCACCCCGGGTGCGGCGCGCGGCGCCGACGCCTCCACCCGGACCGGCAGCGCCCGGTGCATCCAGAACTCCATGACCGCGTCCGCGGCGTTCCGGAAGGACGCGGAACCCCGCCCGACGAGCGTCCGCTGCCGCATGTGCCGGTACCCGGCCGGGCGTTCGGCGTCACGCGTCGCGCCGACCTCCGGGTAGGTGAAGTCCTGCGCGGTCATGCCCTCGGCCTCCAAGCTGACGTATCCGCGTCAAGTATCGCCCGTACGCCTGGCCGCCCGGCCGGCCGGTCCGTAACGTCCGACGCATGATCGCCGTTGTCGCCGCCCTGAACGTCTTCCCGGTCAAGAGCGCGGGGGCGGTCCCGGCCGCCGAGGCCGAGCTCTCGCCGGACGGGCTGCGCCACGACCGGGAGTTCATGCTCGTCCGTCCTGACGGGCGGCACCTGTCGCAGCGAGAAGTCCCCCAGCTGGCGCTGCTCCATCCCGCGTTCGACGGCGTGAAGCTCGTCGTGCACACCGCGCTCGCGCCCGCGCCCCTGATCTGCGTGGCGGTGGACGGCCCCGCCCGCGACGTCACCGTGCACCGCCGTCCGTGCCGGGGAGTGGACCAGGGCGACGAGGCGGCCGGCTGGTTCTCCGAGACGCTGGGACTCCCCTGCCGGCTCGTCCGCTTCACCGGGACGCGCCCCACCGCGCTCGGCGGCGGCACCCTGACGTACGCCGACGGCTACCCCGTCTCGGTGCTGTCGGAGGAGTCGCTCGACGACCTGAACCGGCGGATGGACGCCCGCCTCCCGATGGCGCGCTTCCGTCCCAACATCGTCCTGCGCGGGCTCGGCCCCTACGGCGAGGACTCCGTCACCCGGCTGCGCGGCGATCAGGTGGACATCGAGCTCGTGAGGCCGTGCGGCCGGTGCGTCATCGTCAACACCGACCAGGACACCGCCCGGCGGTCTCCCGAGCCGCTGCGCGCTCTCGCCCGGTACCGCGCGGAGCTCTTCGACGGCGCCCGCGAGATCATGTTCGGAAGGCTCGGCGTGCCCCGCGCGCTCGGCGCCCTCCGCGTCGGCGAGGAGCTCACCGCCTCCTGACGGCTCGCGACGCGCCGGCGCTCAGGAGGTCTCGTCGGACGTGCGGCGCATGCGCCAGGCCTGGACGACGTAGTCGATCCCGGTGACGACAGTGACGACGAGCGCCGCGCCCATCGTGACCCAGCGCAGGTAGTCCAGGGGGCCCGGCAGGATGTAGAAGCCGATGGCGAAGACCTGGAGCGTCGTCTTCAGCTTGCCGCCCTTGCTCGCCGGGATCACGCCGCGGCGGATGACGACGAACCGCATCACCGTGATGCCGATCTCGCGGACGAGGATGGCGGCGGTCACCCACCACCACAGCTCGCCCATCGCCGACAGGCTGATCAGCGCCGCCCCGGTGAGCGCCTTGTCCGCGATCGGGTCGGCGATCTTGCCGAAGTCGGTGACGAGGCCGCGCGCCCGGGCGATGTCGCCGTCGATCTTGTCGGTGATCGAGGCGACCGCGAACACGGCGAAGGCGGCGAACCGCCAGCCGGTGCCGTCCAGGAAGAACAGCCAGACGAAGAGCGGCACCAGCGCGATCCGCAGGAGCGTGAGCGCGTTGGCGATGTTCCACACGCCGGCCTGTGGCGGATCCGGCGTGCCCGCGACCGGCTCGGGCGTGCCGGCGATCACGAGACGTCCGCGACGAGGTCCACCCCGTCGCTGCCCACGACCCGGGCCTCCACGATGTCGCCCAGCGCGAGCCCCTCGCCGCGCACCAGGACCGTCCCGTCCACCTCGGGCGCCTGGTGCTCGGCGCGGCCCTCGAAGCCGCCGTCCCGCGCCCCGTCCCCGGCCTGGTCGGCCTTGTCCTCCAGCAGGACGCGGACCACGGAGCCGACGCGGTCCTCGGCGCGCTGCGCGGTCAGCTCCTCGGCGAGGCCGGACAGCTCCTCCACGCGGGCGGCGACGTCGGCCGGGTCGAGCTTGCCGTCCAGGTTCGCGGCCTCCGTACCCTCCTCGTCGGAGTAGCCGAACACGCCGACGGCGTCGAGCCGGGCTGCGGACAGGAACTCCACCAGCTCCTCGAAGTCGTCGTCGGTCTCGCCGGGGAAGCCGACGATGAAGTTGGAGCGCACGCCCGCCTCCGGCGCCAGCGCCCGGATCTGGTCCAGCAGCCCGAGGAACCGCTCCCGGTCGCCGAACCGGCGCATGGAGCGCAGCACCGGGCCGCTCGCGTGCTGGAAGGACATGTCGAAGTACGGCGCGACGCCGGGCGTGCCGCAGATCGCCTCGATGAGGCCGGGGCGCGTCTCGGCGGGCTGCAGGTAGCTGACCCGCACCCGCTCGACGCCGTCGACGGCGGCGAGCTCCGGCAGCAGCTTCTCCAGCGCCCGCAGGTCGCCGAGGTCCTTGCCGTAGGACGTGGAGTTCTCGCTGACGAGGACCAGCTCGCGGACGCCGTGGTCGGCGAGCCAGCGCGCCTCCTCCAGCACCTCCGCGGGCGGGCGCGACACGTACGCGCCGCGGAACGCGGGGATCGCGCAGAACGTGCAGCGCCGGTCGCAGCCGGACGCCAGCTTCAGCGGCGCGACCGGGCCGCCGCCGAGGCGCCGCCGCAGCACCCGCGGACCCGACGCCGGGGCCACGCCGTCCGGCAGGTCGTCCTGCCCGCCGTGGCCCGGGACGTGGGAGCCGTGCGCCCGCTGGCGCTCGACCGGGCTGATCGGCAGGAGGGTGCGGCGGTCGCGCGGGGTGTGCGCGTCGCGCCTGCGCCCGGCCATGACGTCGTCGAGGCGCTCGCCGATCGCGGTGTAGTCGTCGAAGCCGATCACCGCGTCGGCCTCGGGCAGCGCCTCGGCCAGCTCGCTGCCGTACCGCTCGGCCATGCACCCGGCGGCGACGACCTTGGCGCCGGAGTCGTGCGCGGCCAGCAGCGTGTCGATGGAGTCCTTCTTGGCCGCCTCGATGAACCCGCAGGTGTTGACGACCACCACGTCGGCGCCGTCCGCGCCGTCCGCCAGGTCCCAGCCCGCGTCCTCGATGCGCGCGGCGAGCTCCTCGGAATCGACCTCGTTGCGGGCGCAGCCGAGCGTGATGAGTGAGACCTTGCGGCGAGTGGACATGCCCCTAAGGTAATGGGCCTCCGCTCCGATGCCGACCATCGGCCCGCGGCATCCTCACGGGGCGTCCCGGCGTGCGGCGGGACGCACGGGCCCGCCGGCTCCGGATCAGGCCGACTCGGGGTCGCCGCGGTCGAAGGTCAGCCGCTGGACGCCCTTGCCCTTGCCGGGCGAGCCGAGGTCCTTGCCGTTGACGGTCAGGTTGACGCTGCCGCCGACGCCGATCACGAGCCGGACCTTCTTCTTGGCGGTGAAGCTCTTCTGGTCGCCCTCACGGATCATGCCGCTGAACAGCGACCTGCCCTGGTCGCCCTGGACGTTCAGCCACGTCGTCCGCTTGGCCTCGACCCGCACCTCGACCTTGGTGCGCGGCGCCTCCGCGACCGGGGCGCTGCTCCTGGGCGGGGCCGGCGCGGCGGACGGGGTGGACGGCGCGGGCGTCCCGGCGACCTGCCGGGCGGTGCGCCGCTCGCCGCCGCCGCCGTGCCCGACCACCTGGACGATCCCGTAGATGACCACGAGCGCGAGGGCGAGTGCCATTCCCGCGCTCCAGTTCGGCGACCGGCGCTCGCGGAACGCGACCGGCTGCTCCGGCTCGAACGCCGACACCGCCGAGACCGGCTGCGGGGCGCCGCCGTGCGCGGCGTCGAACTCGGCGACGAGAGGCTCCGGATCGATGCCGATCACGCGGGAGATGCTGCGGATGTGGCCGCGGGCGTAGAAGTTGCCCCCGCACGCGGAGAAGTCGTCGGCCTCCATGCTGCGGACGACGGTCTCGCGTATGCGCGTCTGGAGGCTCACCTGTGTCACCGAGAGACCGGCCCGCTGACGCTCCTCCGCCAAGGTCTCACCGATGCTCACGCCGGGCCTCCTCTGAGGAGCTCGTGGCCGATCTCGCACGACTGTGAGACCAGTCTAGGAACGGGCCTGCCCGTTCGGCGACAGCCAACACGTTCGAAACTGGGCAAGATTTCGCATCATTCCGCAATGCCCCGGCACCGCGCTCAGCCGCCGCCGCGCAGTTCCGCGAGCACCCCGGGGAGGTCGTCCGGCTTGGCCAGCACGTCCCGCGCCTTGGAGCCCTCGCTGGGCCCGACGATCTCGCGGCTCTCCATCAGGTCCATCAGCCGCCCGGCCTTGGCGAACCCGACGCGCAGCTTGCGCTGCAGCATCGACGTCGACCCGAACTGGGTGGACACGACCAGCTCGATCGCCTGGACGAGCAGGTCCATGTCGTCGCCGATCTCCTCGTCGATCTCCTTCTTCGGCGCGCCGGCCGCGGCGACGTCCTCCCGGTAGCTCGCCTCCATCTGCCCCTTGCAGTGGTCGACGACGCTGTGGATCTCTTTCTCGGAGACGTAGGCGTTCTGGAGGCGCATGGGCTTGCTCGCGCCCATCGGCAGGAACAGGGCGTCGCCCTGCCCGACGAGCTTCTCCGCGCCCGGCTGGTCGAGGATGACGCGGCTGTCGGACAGCGAGGAGGTCGCGAACGCCAGCCGGGACGGCACGTTGGCCTTGATCAACCCCGTCACCACGTCCACCGACGGCCGCTGCGTCGCCAGGACCAGATGGATCCCGGCGGCGCGGGCGAGCTGGGTGATGCGCACGACCGAGTCCTCCACGTCGCGCGGCGCGACCATCATCAGATCGGCCAGCTCGTCGAC
>NZ_JBEZJQ010000038.1:0-75762 GCF_040653135.1 Actinomadura sp. NPDC048021 | reverse complement strand
CCGCCCGGCGCCGGGGCGCCGGGCGGACGCGCTCAATGATCAGAACGCGTCCCTCACATCCGGTCGGGTGAGGGAACGCCGAGGAGCTCCAGGCCGGTGACCAGCGTGCGCAGCGTGACCGCGCACAGGGCCAGCCGGGACGCCCTGGTCTCCTCGTCGACGCCCTCCTTGAGCACCGGGCAGGCCTCGTAGAAGGCCGTGTAGCGGGTGGCGAGGCCGTAAAGGTACTCCGCCACCAGGTGCGGCGCCGCCGCCGCGCCCGCCTCCTCCAGCGTGATGCCGAAGTCCAGCAGGTGCAGCGCCAGGTTCCGCTCCTCCTCGGTCCCGATCACGATCGGGCCCGTGGCCGACTCCGGCGTCAGCCCGGCCTTGCGCAGGACGGACTTCATCCGGACGCCGGCGTACTGCACGAAGCCGGCGGACCTGCCGGTGAACGCGATCATCCGTTCGAGGTCGAACGGATACTTGCTGCTCCGCGCCACCAGCAGGTCGGCGAACTTCACCGCGCCCAAGGCGACGTCGCGGATGACCGCGGCACGGGTCGCGGCGTCGAGCCGCTCGCCGCGACCGCTCTCGTCGAACTTCGCCGCGGCCCGCTCGTACGCACCGTCCAGCAGTGCGGACAGCGGGACCGCGTCGCCGGACCGGCTCTTCAGCTTGCCGCCGGTCGCGGGGTCGGTCACCATGCCGATCTTGGCGTGTTCGAGCACGGTCCCCCTGAGCAGGAAGTCCGCCTTCTCCGCGACGGCGAACAGCAGCTCGAAGTGCTCCGTCTGCTCATCGCCCACCACGTAGACCACCCGGTCGGCGCGCAGGACGGCGACCCGGTAGACGATCGTGGCGAGATCGGTGGTGGTGTAGTTGTACCCGCCATCGCTCTTGCGGACGATGACCGCCTTGTCCTCGCCGTCCCTGCCCTTGAAGTCCGGCAGGAAGACGCACAGGGCGCCCTCGCTGGGCACCGCGAGGCGGCGCTGCTCCAGCTCGTCGACGATCTCGGGGAGGAGCCCGTTGTAGAAGCTCTCCCCCTTGGCGTCGTCGGCGGTCAGCCTGACGCCGAGCCGCTCGTACAACGCGTTGTAGGAACGCAAGGAGACGTCCACGAGGAGCTGCCAGTACCGCAGCGTCTCGTCGTCGCCCCGCTGGAGGGCGACGAGCCGCCGCCGCGACCGTCCGGCGAACTCCTCGTCCGACACGAACTTCGCGTTGGCCGCCTTGTAGAAGGCGCCCGTGTCGCTCACGAACGCGTCGAGCCCGGCATCGGTGCCCCCCTCGAAGTCGAGGAGGTGCTCGATGAGCATGCCGAACGGCGTGCCCCAGTCACCGATGTGGTTGTCCCGGATCACCTCGTGCCCCAGGAACTCCAGGATGCGGGCGACGGCGTCGCCCACGATCGTCGTCCGCAGGTGGCCGACGTGCATCACCTTCGCGACGTTGGGCGAGGAGTACTCCACCACGATCCGCTCCGGCCTCAGGGCCGACAGCACCCGCAGGCGCTCGTCGGCCGAGATCCGCCGGAGCTGTGCCGTGATCCACTCGTCGCTCAGCGTCAGGTTGATGAAGCCGGGCCCGCTGATCCGGACCTCGGACACGACGTCACCGACGTCGAGACGGTCCACGATCTCCTGCGCCACGACCCGGGAGTCGAGGTTCAGGTTCTTGGCCAGCATCAGGGCGACGTTGGCCTGCAGATCGGCCTGCTTGCCCCGCCGGATGACGGGGTCCGTCCTCCAGTGCTCCTGCCCGAAGGCGGCGGCGATCGCGTCCTTGAACTTCCTGGTGAGCACGTCCACCGGCGACGGGCCGGTGATGTTCAACCTGTCTTGGTCGGGCATCATCGCGTGTCTCTCCTGTTCTTGTTTGTCGGTTTGCGGGTCGATCCCGCAACGGTGACCGTCCGCGTCCGCCGGGCCGCGTCAACCCGGCGCCCGCCGCTCCCTACGACTTGATGGACGGACGTCCGGCGATCAGATCGCTCAGCCGGTCCCCGAGGCGCTGGACGGGGAGGCGGTACCGGCGCTCCCTCGTCCGCGCCCGCCGCTCCTTGCGGGACCCCTCCGCGTAGCGGCGCCGGGCCCACGGCGAGTCCGGCCGGGCCAGCCGGATCGCGCCGACGATCGCGACGAGCCCGATGAACAGGCCGATGACGCCCGTCCAGACCTTGCCCTTGAGGAGGGCGATCACCGCGACGCACAGGTTGAACAGCAGGACGCCCGCGACGCCCCACACCCCGTCCCCGGCGGCGTCGTCCACGCCGAGGGGCCGCAGGCCCAGCAGCATCAGCCCGCAGAGCGCGATCATGATGAAGACGACCTCGACCGACAGCCGGCCCTGCTCGCTCCAGTAGACGTCCTGGAGGTGCAGGACCAGGGCGAACTCGTCGAGGACGAGTGCGGTGCCCGCCCCGAACACCGCCGCGGCGGCGGCCGCCCACCCGGACGAGTCGTCCGTGAGGGCCAGTCCGCCCACGCCGCCGACGCACATGAGCACGAGCCCGAACACGACGTGGTGGATGTGCCGTCCGCCGGGCGTCACGTTCCCGGGCCACCACCGCACCTGCCGCCGGATCATCCGCACGCTGAACCGGATGAACAGGAACGCCGCGATGAAGGCCACGATGAAGCAGAACAACCGGAGCCGCCCGGCGTCCGCGATCTCCCGCGTGAACCACTCCTCCACCCCCGCCCCCTTCCCCGAGGCGGGCAAAGCCCACCTTTACCCGCCGGCCCCTTCCGCGGGGCGGGGGCGCAGGCCGAACCAGACGAGGCCCGCGCCGGCGAGCGTCACGGCCACGTCCACGCTGAGCGCGAGGCGGATGCCGGTCAGCTCCGCGCCGCGCGTCGCGGCGATCGAGGCGAGGATCGGGATGCCGACGGTGATGGCCACCTGCTGGGTCATCAGCGTCAGCCCGGTCGCCAGGCCCTGCTCCTCGTTCGGAAGCCCGGAGGTGCCGGTCACGGTGTACGCCACGATGGACGTCACGTGCCCGAAGAAGCCGATGAACAGCGCTGGGACCAGGATCAGGAGCGCCGTCCTGTCGGTGCCGAGGAGCACCAGCGGCAGGGTCGCCAGGCCCTGCACGGCCAGGCCGCAGGTCAGGACGGTCCGGCCGCCGAAGCGCCCGATGGCCCGTCCGGCGAGCACGCCGGCGCCGACGGACGCCAGGCCGGGGACGCCGAAGACCAGTCCGGTCGCCAGCGGCGAGAGGCCGAGGACGTTCTGCAGGTAGAGCGTCGTCAGGAAGATCATGGCGGGCTCCATGGCGAAGACCACCAGGCCCGCGGCGTTGCCCCACTTCACCGTGGGGCGGCGGAGGATGCGCACCGGGGCGAGCGGCGCGGGAGAGCGCAGTTCGATCACCCAGAAGGCGGCCAGCAGCACCACGCCGGCGACGGCGGCGGCGGCGTTCTGCTCGATGACCGCGTAGATGGCGGCCAGCAGGCCGCCCGTCACGGTCACCGCGCCGGGCAGGTCGAGCCGGAGCCGGGCGGGGCGGCTGCTCTCGCCGATCAGGGCGGGGGTGGCCAGCAGCACGGCCACGGCGACCGGGACGTTGATGAAGAAGGCCGCCCGCCAGCTCAGCAGGCTGACGAGGGCGCCGCCGACCAGGGCGCCGACGGTGAAGCCCGCGGAGAGCAGGGCGCCGTTGAGGCCGAGGACGCGCTCGCGCAGCGGGCCCTCGGCGAACGTGCTGGTGATCAGTGACAGCGCCGCGGGGGTCGCCATCGCGGTGGCGAACCCCTGGAGGGCCCGGGCGGTCAGGAGCGTCCCGGGGCCGGCCGCGAAGCCGCCGAGCAGGGAGGCCGCGGTCAGCAGCGCCATCCCGGCGAGGAACAGCCTGCGGCGGCCGAGCAGGTCCGCCAGCCGGCCGAACACCAGCGTGAAGCCCGCGGCGGGGAGCGCGTACGCGGCGGCGATCCAGGGCAGGCCGTCCACGCCGAGCCCGACGCCCTCGCCGACCATCGGGAGGGCGACGTTCAGAATGGAGAAGTCGACGGACAGCGTGAACCCGGCGCCGAGCAGGACGAGCAGGATCAGCCGTTGCCTGCGGTCGATGCGTGGGGGTCCGCCCGCCGCCCCGGGCGGGGCCGCCGCTGTGGGCGGGGTGGTTTCCGTGGGCGGGGTGGTTTCCGTGGGCATGGCGAAGCGCCCTTTCCGCAGGGGTTCCGGGGGCGCCGGACGATCAGGGCGTCGTCCGGCGTGAGGCGGCCGTGAGCGGCCGCCGGCTCGGCGGGGGGACGGGCGGGGCTAGCGGGCGTCGTGCTCCGCCGCTTCGGCGATGCGCTTGATGTTCGCCAGGCGGCGGTCCCAGTCGGCCGCCAGCGAGGCCATCCACCGCGCCGTCGCGTTCAGGGCCGCGGGCCGTACCGCGTACCGCACCTCGCGTCCGACCCGGCTGCTGGAGACCAGCTCGGCCGCGTCCAGGACGCCCAGGTGCTTGACCACCGCCTGCCGGGAGACCGGGAGCCGTTCGGCGAGGGTCGTGGCGGTGGCCTCGCCGTGTTCGGCGAGGAGGTCGAGCAGGCGGCGCCGCGTCGGATCGGCCAGCGCGTTGAGGACGCCGTCGACCGGCGCGGCGCCGCCGTCAGGACTGTCGGTCACGCGGCTTCGACGCGGGTCTTGAAGGCGTCCAGCACCTGCGGCCAGCCGCCCGTGTTGTCTTCCACGGCCCTGCGGCGCAGGTCCTCGGATCCGGCGAGCTCCGCGAACCCGCTCTCGACGACGCGCAGCCGCGTCTTGCCGCCCTCGGGGGTCAGCGTGAACTCCACGAGGGTGCTGTTGTCGTCGCGCAGTTCCTCCCCGGGGAAGGCGCTGACCCATCGGTAGGCGACATAGGTGGGCGGATCGACCTTCTCCACGCGCACGGGGAAGTCGCCGTGCGCGGCGTTCCTCACCACCATCGACTCGCCCTCCGCCGCCCCGCCGGGCGGGCCCGGAACGTCGGCCACCCAGAACCCGGGGTCGGCCACCAATGACCAGACCCTCTCCAAGGATGCCGCGATCAGGGTTTCGCGTTCAATTCGGTTCTCGCTCATCCGGCCGCTCCCATGTTCGTCATTCTTGCAACCTCAGGGTTGCACATGGGAGGTCAGATGCGCAACCTTACGGTTGCACGTTGAGGGAGGATCTTGTCTGGGCAGGTCAGGGGCGGGTGATGTCCGGTACGCGCAAAGCGCGGCGGCCGTCACAGGAAAGACCGGGAGCCCGCCCGGGGGTTCACTCGCGGGAACGCACCGCGAGAGGAGCCGTTCCCATGCCGGAGACCCCTGGTTCGGAGTTCTGGAAGAACCTCAGGCCGATCGAGAACTCGCAGAAGCCGGACGCGCTGCCGGAGGTGTACCTGCCGAAGGTCGCCACCGACGACGACCGGTACTACGTCCCGTTCACCGAGACGGTCGGGTCGCGGCCGCTGTGGATCAACGTGAAGGACAACACGTGGTCCGACATCCTGCGGTCCAAGGAGGCGGTCCTTCCTGTGGACGGAGGCCACCTGGCCGTATGACGCGGATCACGTCATAGGCTCCGTCGCGGGGACGCGCCCCGCGGCGGGAGGAGCGGATCATGCCGGCACCAGCACCGATGATCTCCGAGGCCAGCACCGTGGAGGTCGCCCCGCGCGACCGCATCGGGTTCTGGGAGGACTACAACCGCAGGGCGCTGGTCGGGCTGTCGTGCACCTCCTACTCGGAGCGGGGGCTGCTGGCCCGGCAGGCCAACTTCCGGCTCGGGACGGCCCGGGAGGGCGCACTGGTGGTGGCGCTGCGGGCCGTCCTGGAGAACCCGGAGGCGCGGTCGCGGGGGAACGTCCTCGACCTGCTGCGGATGATCGCCACGGAGCGGTCGGGCGGGCGGTCCGCGCCCGCCGCCTACCAGACGCAGCTGATCGTCGCCGAGGACTACGTCGAGCGGCACCTGCACGATCCCGGCCTCACCCCCGGGGAGGTCGCGAGTGTGCTCGGGGTGTCGGTGCGGCATCTCGGCCGGATCTTCGAGACGGCCGGCACCACCCCGGCCAGGCACATCCTGGAGCGCCGGCTCCAGCGGGCCCGCGACGAGCTCGCCTCCCCGGCCGCCGCCCGCACGACGATCGCGGACGTGGCCTACCGCTGGGGCTTCTCCAGCCAGGCGCACTTCGCCCGCCGCTTCCGCGCCCGCTTCGGCCTGACCCCCTCGGAGGCGCGGGCCGCCTCCCGCTGACCTGCGGTTGCGCCGGTGAGCGAGCCCGGAAAGGATGATCCACACGTTAAGCAAAGGCGGCGTTGTGGACATCTCGGTCAAATATCAGCCCACCAAGGACGAGGTGACCCGGGCTTTCACCCAGGGTTTCAAGAGGCAGCTCACGATCCTGTACGCGGTTCTCGTCATCGCCCTGATCGGGGGCGCGGCCTACAGGTTCGCCTCGGGCGACCCGGGAATGGGCATCGGCGCGCTGGTGGCGGCGGTCCTCAGTCCCCTGGCGGGGACGTGGTGGCTCCGCAGACGCGCGCGGAAGATGCTCGCGTTCCTCTGCGTCCCGACGACGGTGCGGGTGACCGACAGCGGCTACGAGTGCCGGACGGAGGAGTCCACCACGGAGATGCGGTGGACCCTGTTCTCCCACGTGTTCCCCACCCCGGAGTTCTGGCTGCTGTACGTGAACGGCCAGCCCGCCGCCTTCCTCCCCAAGGCGGCCTTCGACACCGCCCAGCAGGCCGAGATCGACGCCTTCCTGGCCGCTCGCAAGATCAGTCGGAGTCGGTGACGGCCAGCACGGCCACCGTCCGGCCGTCCGGGCGCAGGACGGCGATGCCCGCGTCCAGCGGCGGGACGACCTGGAGATGCCAGTCCGAGCCGTAGAAGAGCCAGGTGCACCGGTCGGCGGCCCGCTCGATCGCCGCCAGGCCGGTCTCCTGGACGCCCGCCAGCGCCGCCAGCGACTCCCATGCGGCCTTGCGCGCATAAGCGCCGTGCATGCGGGGCCCGTACGCGCCACCGGAAGCGGCTCCGCTGAAGAGCGTCCGCAGGACGTCGACGGTGACGACCCGCCGTACCCCGGCCACAGTGGCGCCGGTGCTGGCCGCCGGGAGGAGCCGGAGCAGCGAGGCGCCGAAGTCGGAGGGAGCCAGCGCGCGGTCCAGCCGGAACAGTCCGGCCTCCAGGGCGTCGGCCCCCGACGGCCAGTTGCGGTAGGCGCTCAACGCCTGCCGAGCCCCGGGCCAGTCGACCGCCGCCGCATCGACGTCGAGACCGGAAGGGCCCGGCGCGTCCGGCGCCCCCTCACCGGGCGGCCGCCAGGGCTCCGCCCGGCCGGGATACCGGGGCAGCCCGAGATGCCGCTCGGCCCCGACCGGCCGAAGCGGCAGGTCCGCCAGCGGATGCCCGGCGGCCCGCAGCCTCGCGGCGAAACCGCCGGCGGACGTCGCGTCGTGGCGCAGGGCCGTCTCCTGGAGGAGGCAGGCCGCCAGTTCGTCCGACGCCTCGGCGCCGTCGAACACCGCGAGGAGATGCTCGGGAGGCTGGGCGCAGGCCAGCCATTCCGCGACCTCCGGCAGGCTGTAGCGAAGGTCGCCGCCCCAGGCCCGCCCCTCGACCGCGAGGGCACGGACGCGCGCGGTGCGCTGCGCGTCCCCGGGCGCGCTCGCCAACCGCTCCAGCGCGGCCTCGAACCCGTACCGCATCGGGTAGGTCGGCTTCTCCACCTCCAGCAGCGCGGCCAGCAGCCGTTCGAGCCACTCCGGCTCCGCCTTCTGGACGGCGTTGTCGGTCACTTTGACGGCCCTGTCCCAGTGGCGGTCCTCGTAGGTGTCCGCCAGCCCCATCCGCCGGACGGCCTTCTCGATCTCCACACCGCGCAGTCTCACACCCGAGACGCCCGGAGAGCGACCTCTACGCTGACCCGGTGATCACAGTTCCACGGCACGCCTCGACCTACACCCTCTTCGTCCCGGACGAGGAGGCCGCCCGCGAGGGGGCCCGGGCGCTCACCGGACGCGGCCACGCGCTCGTGCGCGTCGCCCCCGACCCCACGACCGGCTCCGGATGGCGGATCGACAGCCTCGACGAGGGCCCCTACCCGGACGACGACGAGCGCTGGTGGAGGGCCGCCGAGCACCGCGCCGTCGCGGTGCTGGCCGAGGGGCTCGGCGGCCGGCTCTCAAGCACGATGGCCCTGACCGAGACCGCCCGCCACATCTTCCCCGGGGGAGAGCGCGTCTGCGACCGGACCGCCGGCGACGTGCGCGAACTCCGGGTGGGCGCCCTCTCCCGCGAGCCCTCCCGCACGCCCGCGCCGGCCATCGTCCACGGCCTTGCCGAGGAGGAGCCGTCCGGCGCCCCCTCGGGCGAGCCGATCGTCCTGCAGGGGCTGGACGACGTCGACTGGTCGTCTCTCACCGGCGCCTACGGACCGGCCGGCGAAGTCCCGGACATCCTGCTCGGCCTCGCCGCCAACGACGAGGGCTGGGAGGACGCCGTCGAGGAGTACTTCAGCACGGTCGTCCACCAGGACACGTGCTACGACTGCACTCCGGAGACCATCAGGTTCCTCGTCCAGCTCGTCCGCGCGCCGCAGCTGTTCCCCGCCTACCGGCTCCACCTGCTGATCCACCTGGCCTACATCGCCACGATCGACCCCGTCCCGGCCGCCGGCGAGCCCGACTCGGACGAGGCCGCCACCTGCCGGGCCGTCCTCGACCGCCTTCCCGACCTGCTGGCCCTCTGGCCGGACGCGCCCGCGGCGGTGCGCGCGTGGCTGATCGTCCTGGCGGCGGTCCGTCCCGGCGCGGCGCCGCGGCCCGAGTTCCACGAGTTCCGGGGACGGTTGGACGGCCCCAGCCCCGCCCTCGACCTCGCGCTCGCCCTGATCTCCGGTGACGACGGCGCCGTCCGCGACCTGACGCTCGCCGCGGCCGCGTGGGACGAGGAGGTCTCCGCCAAGCTGGAGGAGCCGTTCCCCCGCCGCACCCGCGACCTGAAGGTCCTGTTCCACCTCGCCCTGGCCGAGCTCGCGCCGCGCTAGGCGGCTCAGCGGCCCTGGAAGTCCGGGGGGCGGTTCTCCAGGAAGGCGGTGATGCCCTCCTTGGCGTCCTCGGTGGCGGTCAGCCCGACCAGCTCGGACAGCAGGTGGGCGACCTGGTCCTCCAGGGGGCGGCCCTCGATGGCGAAGAACGCGTCGCGGCCGCGGCGCAGGCCGACGGGGCTCTTGGACGCGATCAGGCGGGCCAGCTCGTCCACACGGGCGTCCAGCTCGGCGCGCGGGACGACCTCGGTGACCAGGCCGATGTCGCGGCCCTCGGCGGCGGTGACGCGGGCGCCGGTGTAGTAGAGCTTGAAGGCGTGCTTCGGCGCGACGTTCCGGTTGATGATCGCCATGATCATCATCGGCCAGAGGCCGACGTTGACCTCGGGGGTGGCGAGTGCGACGTCGTCGGCCGCGATGACCAGGTCGCAGGCGGCGGCGAGGCCGAGGCCGCCCGCGACGGCGTGCCCGGCCAGCCGGGCGATGATCGGCTTGCCGAGCCGGGGGAACGCGGTGAAGAGGCGGAAGGGGGCGCTGTCCCGGACGGCGGCGGCGTCGGCGACCGGCCGGCCGTCCGCCTGCGCCTGGCCGAGGCCGCCGAGGTCGGCGCCCGCGCAGAACGCCCGGTCCCCGGCGCCGGTCAGGACGATCACCCGGACGCCGGTGTCGGTCTTGGCCCGCTCGAACGCGTCGAGGAGCTCGCCGATCATCTGGTCGCTGAGCGCGTTGCGGGCGTCGGGGCGGTTCAGCGTGATCCGCGCGATCCGCTCGTCCGCCGAATACAGGATGGTCTCGTACATGTCCCCGGCCACCTCCGGACGGTACCGCCCCCCGGAGCGGGCTCCGGGGGGCGGTACCTCGACGGGCTCAGATGCGCTCGATGATGGTGGCGTTGGCCTGGCCGCCGCCCTCGCACATCGTCTGCAGGCCGTAGCGTCCGCCGGTGCGCTCCAGCTCGTGCAGCAGCTTGGTCATCAGGACGCCGCCGGTCGCGCCGAGCGGGTGCCCGAGGGCGATGGCGCCGCCGTTGGGGTTGGTCCTGTCCAGCGAGGCGCCGGTGTCGTGCGCCCACGCCATCGGGACCGGGGCGAACGCCTCGTTGACCTCGAAGACGTCGATGTCGTCGATCTTCAGCCCGGCGCGGTCCAGGGCCTTTTCGGTGGCGGGGATCGGGCCGGTCAGCATGTAGACCGGGTCGGAGCCGCACACCGCGAGGGTGTGGATCCGGGCGCGCGGGGTGAGGTTGTACCGCTTGACGGCCTCCTCGGAGGCGATCAGCACCGCCGAGGCGCCGACGGAGATCTGCGAGGCGACGGCGGCGGTGATCCGGCCGCCCTCGCGCAGGGTCTTCAGGCCCGCCATCTTCTCCAGCGTGGTGTCGGCGCGGGCGCCCTCGTCCTTGGTCAGCCCGGCGATGGGGGCGATCTCGCGGTCGAAGTAGCCGGCCTCGATGGCCTTGGCGGCGCGCTGGTGGCTCTCCAGCGCGAACCTCTCCAGGTCCTCGCGGGTGAAGCCCCACTTCTCGGCCATCAGCTCGGCGCCGCGGAACTGGGAGATCTCCTGCATGCCGTAGCGCTCGGCCCAGCCCTCGCCGAACGGGAAGGGCATGCCCTTCTCCAGCGCCATGGCGACGGAGGAGCCCATCGGGACCATCGCCATCTGCTCGACGCCGGAGGCGACGACGAGGTCCTGGGTGCCCGAAAGCACGCCCTGGGCGGCGAAGTGGATCGCCTGCTGGGACGACCCGCACTGCCGGTCGATGGTCACGCCGGGCACGCTCTCGGGCAGCCCGGCCGACAGCCACGCGGTGCGCGCGATGTCCAGGGACTGCGGGCCGACCTGCATGACGCAGCCCATGATCACGTCTTCGACCCCGGAGGGGTCGACCCCGGTGCGGTTGACGAGCTCCTTGAGCACGTGCGCCCCGAGGTCGGCGGGGTGGACGTCCTTGAGCGCGCCCTTCTTGGTACCGACGGGGGTACGGACCGCGCCGACGATGTACGCCTCGGCCACTACGCCTCCAAAGATCTGGGGTTCCGTCCCGAAACCGAGTGTGATTCGGTTAGTCAGTATGAGATTACATCCTCCCGGCGCGGCGCGCTGTGAGGTGGGTCTCGGGGGACCTACGTCCCCTGCCCGGCGGGCCGCGTGCGGGGCCTGAGGACCTCGCCGTCCGCCTCGTCGCCGAGGGACGCCTCCGCCAGTCGCGACAGGACGTCCGCCAGCTCAGGATGCTCCTCGGGAGCCCAGCCGTCCAGATGGCGGGCGAGCCCCTCGCGCCGGACGGCGAACAGCCGCTCGGCGGCGTCCCGCCCGGACGGCGTGACGGTGAGGGCGCCCTCGCGCCGCAGGACGTAGCCCGCGTCCACGAGCCGGTCGACGTACGGGCGGCCCTGCTCGACCCGGACGCCCGCGCGGTCGGCGAGGTCCCGGCCGGTGACGGACTCGTCCTTGGCGATCCGGCACAGCGCCCACACGCTGCCCGCGGGCAGGGACACGCCCGAGAGCGCCGCCAGCCTGTCGTACAGCTCGAAGGCCCGGGCGTCCCTGCGCATGAGCTCGCTCAGGGCGCGCTCCATCTCGTGCCTGGACGACCGGACGGTCGGCGCCGCGCCGAAGCCCTCCCCGTAGTCGGGCGTCTGCGACGTCGCGCGCAGCGGGACCTCGCGCAGGAACCAGGTCAGCACGAACGCGGCCGCAGCCACCGGGACCGCCCAGAAGAACACCGAGTCGATCGACTCCGCGTAGGCGTGCAGGACGGCGTTCTTGACCGCGACCGGGTACCGGTCGAGCAGCCCCGGATTGCCCTGGACGGCCGCGGGGTCGAACCCCGGCGGCAGGATCCGCGCCAGGTCCGCCACGTGGCCGGCGAGCTGGTTGCTGAAGATCGAGCCGAACACCGCGACGCCGAACGACCCGCCGATCTGCCGGAAGAAGGTGACGCCGGACGTCGCGGAGCCGAGGTCCTCGTACGACACCGCGTTCTGGACGGCGATGACGAGCACCTGCATGACCAGGCCCAGCCCGAAGCCGAGCAGCGCGAACCGCAGGCTCATGCTCAGCGTGGTGGAGTTCTCGTCCAGCGCCGAGCACAGGTAGAGCGCCAGCGCGATGATCGGCGTGCCGACCATCGGATAGATCTTGTAGCGGCCGAACCGGGTGATCAGCTGGCCGGAGCCGATCGAGCTGAGCAGCATGCCGAGCATCATCGGCAGCAGGTAGACGCCCGACAGCGTGGGCGAGACCCCGTGCACCACCTGCAGGAAGATCGGCAGGAACGTCAGCGCGCCGAACATCGCGAAGCCGACCGCGAAGCTGATCGCGGCGCCGAGGGCGAACACCGGGTGGCGCAGCAGCGAGGGCGGCATGACCGGCTCGGCGGCGCGCCGCTCGACCAGCAGCCACACCCCGATCAGCGCCACCGAGCCGACGCCCAGGCCGATGATCGGCGCGGACGTCCAGGGATAGCGCGTCCCGCCCCAGGTCGCCATCAGGACCAGCCCGACGGCCCAGCCGACGATCAGCAGCGTGCCGAGGTAGTCGATGCGGTGGCGCTCCCGCTCGCCCTTCGCGTGCAGCACGGCGGCGATCACCGCCAGCGCCACCACCCCGATGGGCAGGTTGATGTAGAACACCCAGCGCCACGTCAGGTTGTCGACGAACCAGCCGCCGAGCAGCGGCCCGCAGACGCTGGCCACGCCGAACACCGCGCCGAACAGGCCCTGGTAGCGGCCGCGCTCGCGGGGCGGCACCACGTCCCCGACGATGGCGACGGCGAGCACCATCAGCCCGCCGCCGCCGAGGCCCTGGAGGGCGCGGAACACGATCAGCTGCGACATGTCCCGCGACAGCCCGCACAGCGCCGACCCGATCAGGAAGATGACGATCGACGCCTGGAACAGCCGCTTGCGGCCGTACTGGTCGCCGAGCTTGCCCCACAGCGGCGTGGACGCCGTGGAGGACAGCAGGTACGCCGTGACGACCCACGACAGGTGGTTGAGCCCGCCGAGGTCGCTGACGATCGTCGGCAGCGCGGTGGACACGATCGTCTGGTCCAGCGCCGCCAGCAGCATGGCGAGCATGAGGGCGCCGAGGACCACGTAGAGGTCCCTGCCCTTCGGCATGGCCCGCTCGTCCCGCGCCGTCGCCGTCGCCGTCATGTCGCCGCCGCCGTCATGCCGTCGTCCCCCTGCCGCCGCCCAGATGCCGGGTACGTGCGGGGAGATGCCTACCCACGAGCCGGACGGGATCACCCGCCACGGGCGGGCGGCCCGAGGGGACGGGTCAGCGCACCAGGTCGCGGGCGACCTTCGCGGCGCCGATCGAGGCGGCCCCTCCGGCGACCGCCACCGCGCCCGCGGTCACCCACAGCGGCATGCCCCTGCGGGTCTTCAGGCCGCTCACCACGTCGATCGAGTCGACGGCGAGGCCGATCCGGGCCCACAGCCGGCGCCCGGAGTCGTCGCCGCTGAGCAGGTAGCCCGCGCCGAGCGCGATCTCCCGGGCGGCGAACATGCGCGCGACGTAGTCGCGGCCCGGGTCGGCGGCGCCGCCGAGGCCCATCAGCTTCACGGTCAGCCTCGGCGCGGCGAGCGCCGCGAGTCCGAGGGCGACCCGGCCGCGCGCCAGGCTGGTCGCCAATTCGTCCACTCTGTCCCGGCCGTCTTCTTCCTTCGCATCTGCCACGAGGCTGAGGGTATCGGCCCGCCTCCGCCCCCCGACCGGCGGGTAACCCCCGCCTTACACGTCTATGGTTCTGGGAGGCGGCTCTCCCCGGACGAAGGTGGCCATGGAAGGCATCCTCACTCTCATCGTCGCGTCGCTGCTCGCGGCGTTCTGCGTGCGCTGGGCCGCCGGGCGGCTCCGGCTGAACCTGCCGACCCGGGCCGCGGTGATCATCGTGTTCGTCATCGTCGTCCTGGCGCTGTACGGCGAGCACCTGCGGAACTGACCGGCGAACCGGCCGGCGGGTGAATTCTCGGCGCCGACCCCGAACCTCCCGGCCCTTCGGGGAGTCATAAGTGGCGAAACCGGCTTCACGCCCGTTCGCTGTCCGCCGGCGCCGACGCGTCCCGCCCGTCCGGGCGGGGTCCCCCCGGCACGCGCCCGCACGGTGGACGCGAACGGGACCCCGTACGGCGAAGCCGGCCGAGCCGAGGGAGAGCACCCGTGCCGCATCCGGCGCCCGCCGTCCAGGAGACCGGGGGCACGATCGCCCCGCATCTCAGGCGCCTGCTGGAGTTCGTCGAACCTCAGGCCGGCGACGTGTGCCTGGACGTCGCGCGCGGGCGCGGGCCGATGCCCGCCGCGCTCGGCCCGCACGTCCGCCACGTGACCGCGGTGGACGCGACGCCGGTGGCGGCGGCGTCCGCGCGGGCCAGGCCGGGCCGGATGGAGACGGTGGAGTTCGGCACGGGGCCGGTCCGCATCACCGGCGAGGCCCGCGGCCCGGACGGCTCCCCCGACGGCCGTGGCGGCGGCGGCCGTCCGAGACCTCCGGCCGCCATGACGCGCGAGGACCCGCGGCCGGGTGCCGCGCGTTCCGCCCCGCGCATCCCGGTCAAGGCGGACGCCACCGCACTGCCGTACCGGGACGCCATGTTCTCCCTGGTCACCGCCCGGTTCTCGCTCTACAACCTCGGCGATCCGGGCGACGTGCTGCGGGAGCTGCTGCGGGTCTGCCGGCCGGGCGGGCGGGTGGTCGTCGCCGACCTCGTCCGCGGCAACCTCGCCGGGCCCGAGCGCGACCGGATCGAGCGCCTGCGCGACCCCGACCACCCCGGCACCCCGTCCATCGCCCGGCTCACCGAGATGATCACCTCGGTGGGCGGCAGCATCCGCCGGCTGGACGTGTTCACCGTGGAGCGCCCCGTCGAGCCGTGGCTCGCCGGGGCCCGCGACGGCGCGGCGGCCGACCGCATCCGCGCGGCCATGCTCGACGAGGTGGACGGCGGTCCGCGCACCGGCGCCAAGCCGCGCGTCATCGGCGGCGAACTCTGGTTCACCCAGTCCTGGGCGCACGTCGCCGCGGAACCCATCTAGCGCCGCGGATTTCCGCGGCCTCCGGCCGCGCCCACCGGCCGCGCGCCGGGCCGAGCAGCGCGAAGGCCCGCGCCGGGGAGCTCGGCACGGGCCCGTCGTCAGCGTGCGGACGTCAATTCCTGCGGATGCCCATCGCCGGGTACATCTCGGAGTACCCCTTGCCCCCGAAGTACGAGGTGAGCTGCGCGTGGTTCGCGCCGGACGCGGACGGGAGGCCGCCGCGCAGGTCCGCGATCGGCGCGGCGAACCCGCACCCGCTGGTCTTCGGCACGGCGAACGTGTCGTCGGTCGAGTTGATCTTGACCCAGAACGTGCCGTCCGGCCCGGAGGCCCCCGTGATCTCCTTCAGGTCCAGGTCGAGGGAGACCGGCGCCGCGTTCGAGCCGACGTAGCACGTGTCGCCCAGCAGCTGGTTGACGAGCTTCAGCTTCAGGGCCAGCCGGGTCCTGCGGTTGGGGATGTCGAGGTCGATCTTCCCGGCGTACTGGGGCTTCACCTTCAGGGAGAACAGCGGGATCCCCTCGGTCCCGGGGACGCCGAGGGCGCCGCCGGCCACGCTCATCGCCGTGCTCCGCATCTTCACGAACTTGGAGATCTCGGCGCCGGTCTTCGGGTCGTAGCCGGCCAGCAGCGTGATCCGCATCGGCGCGGTGATCTGCTGGTCGATGTTGCCGATCTTCATCCTGCCCCCGCTGGTCACCAGCACGTTGCAGTACCAGTTCGCGGGGTCCGCGCCGACCGGCAGGACGTCGGGGCAGTCCGAAAGGTCCAGCGTCGCGGGCGGCGCGTCCGCGGTCGCCCGGGCGCCGGGCTTCGGGGCGGTCTCCGCGGTCGCCGCGGGCGCGGCGGCCAGGGCGGCGGCCGCGAGGCCCGCCGAGAGGGGCAGCACGGCCAGGCGCTTGAACATTGACGACACGGGGGTCCTCTCGCTGGGGGTGGAAACGCGGCGGGGGGCCTCCCGAGGCGCCGGCCCGAGCTGGCTACTCGCGAGTATGGAGCGATCCAACGGCATAGGAGACGCACTGTCAATAGAGTCCTCCCGCTACCGTCCGGAGCCGGTGAGGGGCACGGGTCGCGGAGAGACGCCGAGCTCAGGGGCGCGCCGGGGACCCGTCCGGCACGCGCGGCATCCGCGGGGCCCGCCGGCGCCCGGCGCCGAGGGTCACGCGATCAGCACGGCCGCCCCGGTGAAGCGGTCCGCGGCGAGGTCGGCGAGGGCGCGGTCCGCGTCGTCCAGGGGGTAGGCGTGCGTCGTGACGGCGACGTCCAGGCGCGCGGCCAGCGTCAGGAACTCCTCGCCGTCGGCGCGCGTGTTCGCCGTCACCGACCGGACCTCGCGCTCCTGGAACAGGTGCCGCTGGTAGTCCAGGGACGGGACGTCGCTCAGGTGGATCCCCGCGACGGCGCACGTCCCGCCGCGGTCGAGGCGTTCCAGCGCGGCGGGCACCAGCTCGCCCGCGGGCGCGAACACGATCGCCGAGTCCAGCGGGGCGGGGGCCGCGTCGAAGGAGTCGCCGGCCCAGGACGCGCCGAGCTCGCGGGCCAGCTCGCGGGCGGCCGGGCTGCGGGTGAACACGTGCACGTCGGCGCCCTCGGCGAGCGCGACCTGCGCGGCCAGGTGCGCCGAGCCGCCGAACCCCCAGATGCCGAGGCGCCCGCCCGGCGGCAGGGCCGCGCGGCGCAGCGCCCGGTAGCCGATGATCCCGGCGCACAGCAGCGGGGCGGCGCGGGCGTCGTCCAGCTCGGCGGGCAGCGCGTAGGTGTAGGCGTCGACGGCGAGCGCGTACTCGGCGTAGCCGCCGTGCGCGTCCCAGCCGGTGTAGACCGAGGAAGGGCACAGGTTCTCGGCGCCCCGGCGGCAGAACCGGCACGCGCCGCACGTCCCGCGCAGCCACGCGACGCCGACGCGGTCGCCGGGCCCGTGCAGGCACCCGGGGCCCGCGGCCTCGACCCGGCCGACGATCTCGTGGCCCGGCGTCACGCCCGGCAGGTGGACGGGCAGGTCGCCCTCCGCGACGTGCAGGTCGGTCCGGCAGACGCCGCAGGCCAGCACGCGGACCAGCAGTTCGCCCGGGCCGGGCGAGGGCGTCTCGCGGTCGGCGCGCCGCAGGGGCCCCGCCTCTATCGGGGACGGTGTCTCCACCACCCAGGCGCGCACCGGCTCACCCCGGGTTCAGCGGCAGCTCGAACCAGACGGCCTTGCCGTCGGACGTCGGGCGGGCGCCCCACCGGCTGGCGAGCTGGTCGACGAGGTAGAGGCCGCGGCCCCCCTCGTCGGTCTCGCCCGCGCTGCGGATGCGCGGCAGCCGCATGTCGGAGTCGAACACCTCGACCCAGATGGCGTCCGCGCCGCGCCGCAGCCGGAGCCGGAACTCCTTGGTCGGGGGCTCGCGGCGGCCGAGGTCGGCGCCGAGGTTCCAGTCGTCCTCGTCGAACGCGCCGCCCTCGAAGGGGTCGGCGTCCAGGGAGCCGAAGTCGGTGTTGAACTGCACGGCCGGCGGCGCGCCCAGCGGCTCCCCGCCGCGCCCCGGCGGCCCCGCCGGGACCGGCACGACCATCTCGCGGCGCGGTGACGGCGTGGCGGTGGCGTGCAGGACGACGTTCGTGACGACCTCCGACACCAGCAGGCACGCCAGCTCGGCCTGCTCGTCGAGCATGCCCCAGTTCGCGAACGCGTCGGAGGCCATCCGGCGCGCCTCCGACACCATGATGGGCTCGGCGGCGAAGGTGCGCTCCTCCACCGCCAGCTCCTCGGCGGCGGTGCGGATCACCACGATCGCGACGTCGTCGTCGATGTCGCCGGGCACCGCGTCGTAGGCGGCGTTGGCGATCGCCTCGACCCCGCCGCGGGCGACCCCGGCGACGGCGGCGCGGACCATCTCCCGCGCCTCCTCGCGCGTGTGGTAGTCGCCGTCGTCCTTGGAGCGGCGGTCGATCAGGCCGTCGGTGTAGAGGACGAGCGTGGAGCCCGGCTTCAGCTCGGCCGACTCCTCGTTGAACAGCAGCTCGCCGCCCATGCCGGGGGAGCGCAGGCCGAGCATGCCGCCCTCGCTCTCGAAGTCGAGCTCGCCGACCTCGCCGTCGACGATCAGCAGGGGCGGGTCGTGCCCGGCGTTGGCGAACTCCAGGACCCGCGACCAGGCGTCGTAGACGAAGTAGGTGCACGACACCAGCGGCGGGCGGACGAGGTCGTCGCTGTTCCAGCCGGACCGCATCCGCTCGGGCCGCGTCATCGTGCGGACCCACTCGTCGAGCTTGCGCAGGATGTCGGCGGGCGGCTTGTCGTCCTGGGCGAAGGCGCGCAGCGCGGCGCGCAGCTGGCCCATGACGGCGGCGGCGCGGGCCCCGCGCCCCTCGACGTCGCCGATGACGAGGCCGACCCGTCCGGCCGACAGCGGGATCACGTCGTACCAGTCGCCGCCGACCTGCGTCTGGATGCCGTGCCCGTGCGACTCCAGGGGCCGCGCCGGCTCGTACCGCCAGGCGATCTGCAGGCCGTCCAGCGGGGGCGGCCGGTCGCCGGGCAGCAGGTGCTTCTGGAAGGCGAGCGCGGTCTCGCGCTCCTCCTCGAACAGCAGCGCGTTGTCGACGGCGAGCGCGACGCGGCTGGCGATCGCGCCGAGCAGGTCGCGGTCGAAGCCGTCGTAGTGCGGGTCGGGGCGCTTGGACAGGTTCGACAGCGCCAGGCTCATCACGCCGAGCAGCTCGCCGCGCACCAGCAGCGGCGCGGAGATCACCGAGGTGATGCCCATCTCGTGGCCGAGCCGCTGGGACGACTCGCTCGGCGCGGTGAACCGGTGCTGGATCATGTCCTCGACGAGGACGGCGTCGCGGCGGTCCATCGCCTTGGCGCTGAAGTGGCCGGGCGGGTAGGAGACGGGCTCGCCGACCTCCGCCCAGGTGCCGGGCGGCGGCTCCCAGCCGCCCGCGTGCCGCGACACCCGCCGGTAGAGGCGGTCTCCGCTGTAGAGGTCGATGAAGCAGTGGTCGGCGAACTGCGGGACGAGCGTGTCGGCGACGCGGCGCAGGGTGCTCTCCAGCTCCAGGGACCCGGCGAGCCGCTCCCCGATCCGCTCCAGGAGGCCGTAGCGGTCCTGCTCGCGCTGGTTGGAGCGCAGCGCCTCGCGCGCGAAGATCACCACTCCGTCGACGGCGCCGGAGGGGTGGCGCAGCGGGACGGCGTGCGCCCGCGTGTACACGGTGGTGCCGTCGGCGCGCAGGTTGCAGAAGGTGCCCTCCCACACCCCGCCCTTGAGGACGTGCTTGGCCAGCTCGGTGGCCTGCTCGTGGTCCTCCTCGGCGATGCCGAGCGACAGGATGGAGTGGCCGATGATCGCGTCGCCGCCGAAGCCGAACAGCTGCCGGGCGAACGCGTTGCCGTAGATGATGTTGCTGAACCGGTCGCAGACGATGACCGCCATCTCCATCTGCGCGAGGACGGTCTCGGGCGGCAGGTGCGCCTCGTCAGGCGCTTCCCCCCAGTGGCTCATCTCCCCATCCCGATACCCGTCCCGATCCTCGCCCCGATGACCACCGCGCGTCGCGGCGCGGACGTCCTACGTGGTTGCCTCGTCGTATTGAACGACGAACCCGCCGCCGGGATACGCCCGAAAGGCGCGATGTTATGGAGATCTTCGGTATAGACCGTCGAGGCGGGGGTGCACACGCCGACCGTGTCAGCGCCTGCTGACGAAGACGTGCTCGGCGATGCCGCGTGACAGCTCCGTCGCGGGACTGTCGTCCTCGTCGTCACCGATCACCCGTACCCCGTCGTCGGTCGCCCGGAGAATCACCTCTCGTCCCGGTTGTATCCCTATCTGCTTGAGTCTAAGCATCAGGTCGCTGTCGCTCTGCACCTGCTCGCTGATCCGGCGGATCACCGCGCCCGCGCCCTGCGGGCTCGCCACCGCGGTCATCACCGCGAGCGGCGGCTCCTCGGCGTCGTCGCCGTGCCCGCCGAGCTCGTCCAGGCCCGGGATCGGGTTGCCGTGCGGGCAGGTGGTCGGGTTGTCCAGCAGCGCGACCAGGCGGCGCTCGACGTCCTCCGACATCACGTGCTCCCATCGGCACGCCTCGATGTGGACGTCCTCCCAGGGCAGTCCGATGACGTTGACCAGGAGGCATTCGGCGAGGCGGTGCTTGCGCATGACGCGCGTCGCGAGACCCCGCCCGCTGTCGGTCAGTTCGAGGTGCCGATCGCCCTCGACCCGCAGCAGCCCGTCGCGCTCCATCCGCGCGACCGTCTGGCTCACCGTCGGGCCGCTCTGGGAGAGCCGCTCGGCGATGCGCGCGCGAAGAGGGATGATCCCCTCTTCCTCCAGCTCGAAGACCGTCCGGAGATACATCTCCGTGGTATCGATCAGGCCGTGTGAGGTCACAGCTCCCTCCAGTCTTATGGGCAAGAGTCTACTTGCTCGGGCCCCACGTCGCCGGGCCCTGCGAATATCCCCCTGAAGCCGGGTACCAGGAAACGCGAGATGAACGCGAAACCTTCCCACGACGCGGAGCCGTTCCTGCCCGGGACACCCGAGGAGCGGGCCGACCTGGACGCGCTGCGCCGCGCGGCGGCCGACTGCCGGGGCTGCGACCTCTACCGGAACGCCACCCGCACGGTCTTCGGCGAAGGCTCCCCCGGCGGGCGGATGCTGCTCGTCGGCGAGCAGCCCGGCGACCAGGAGGACCGCAAGGGCCATCCCTTCGTCGGCCCCGCGGGGCGCGTCCTCGACCGGGCGCTGGAGGAGGCCGGGATCGAGCGCGGCGACGTCTACGTCACCAACGCCGTCAAGCACTTCAAGTTCAAGCGGCAGGAGGGCGGCGAGCGGCGCATCCACGAGACGCCGAACGCCGGCGAGATGCGGGCGTGCCGCCCCTGGCTCCTCGCGGAGCTGCGGCTCCTGGACCCGGAGGTCGTCGTGGCGCTGGGGGCGACGGCGGGCAAGGCGCTGCTCGGCTCGTCGTTCCGGGTGACCAGGCAGCGCGGGCGGCTGCTCCCGCTGCCCGACCTGGAGGCGGTCGGCACTCCGGCCGCCGGGCGGGAGTCCGGGGACGAGCCGTCCGCCGAGGACGGCGCACGGCTCCTCGCGACGATCCACCCGTCGGCGGTCCTGCGCGCCGAGGACCGGGAGGACGCCTACCAGGGCCTCCTGGACGACCTGAGGATCGCCGCCTCGGCCCTGCGCTGACGGCGGCTCAGTCCTCGACCCGCACGGGCTCGGCCGGCACGGCCTCGGCGGTGCGGGTGTCGTAGCGGAGCAGGGAGGGGACGGCGAACCCCGCGACGACGACGAGCGCGGCGCAGGCCAGCCCGCCGCCGACCCAGGAGGCGGTCGCGCCCGCGACGCTCGCGGTCGCCCCCGCCCGCACGTCCCCGAGCCGGGGGCCGCCCGCGACGACGACGGTGAAGACGCCCTGGAGCCGTCCGCGCATCCGGTCGGGCGCGTACGTCTGGAGCATGGACTGGCGGAAGACCGACGACACCAGGTCGGCCGCGCCGCCGACGGCGAGCAGGACGACCGCGAGCCAGAGGCGGCCGGCCAGCCCGGCGGCCGCGACGGCGAGGCCCCAGACGGCGATGGCCGCCACGAGCGCGATCCCCTGCCGGTGCACGCGCCCTATCCAGCCGGACGACAGGCCGCCGAGGAACGCCCCGACCGCGATCGCGGCGAACAGGTAGCCGACCGCGCCCTCGCCGCCGAACCGGGTCTCGGCCACCTCGGGGAACAGGGCGCGCGGCATGGCGACCGACATCGCGATGACGTCCACCACGAACGACATGAGGAGCACCGGCTGCGTCGCGAGGTAGCGGAGCCCGGCAAAGACCGACCGCAGGCCGGGCGTGCCGGTGACGTCGCCGAGCGGCGGGATCGGCGGCAGCCTGAGCGCCGCGTACAGCACGACGGTGAACAGCACGGCGTCGAGCGCGTACGCCGCCGCATAGTTCCAGTGGGCCAGCAGGACGCCGGCGAACAGCGGCCCGGACAGCATCCCGAACTGGCTCGCGGTGAAGTTGAGGGTGTTGGCCGCCGGGACGAGCGGCCGGTCGACCAGCCGGGGGACGATCGCACTGCGGGTGGGCGAGGACACCGCGAACCCGACCGCCTGGACCGCCACCACGACCATGATCAACGCGAGGCTGCCGACCCCCAGCAGCGCCTGGACCAGCAGCAGCAGCGTGGCCGCCCACATGACGCAGGACGAGGCGAACAGCAGCCTGCGGCGGTCCATGTGGTCGGCCACCGCGCCGCCCCAGAGCCCGAAGACGATCAGCGGGACGAGGTTGACGACGCCGAGGGCGCCCACCCAGGCCGAGGAGCGGGTCATGTCGTAGACCTGGACGGGGACGGCGACGGCGGTGACCTGGAACCCGACGAACGACACGCCCTGGCCCAGCCACAGCCGCCGGTAGGCCGGGTGCCGGAGCGGCCGGGTGTCGATCGCGAGCCCCCGCAGCCGCCTGCGGCGGACCGTTCCAACGGGCGGCGGGGGTTTCTCCGGCTCGGCGTCGTCCTGCTCGGCGGACCGGCCGTGCCTTCCGGTCTCCCGTGCGTCGGCGCCGTCGGCGGGGGGCGGCTGCTGTTCGGGTGTCACGGAGCCAGTCTCTCCGTCACCCATCCCTCCGGGTCCCCGGGGGTCGCCCTCCGGTAGCGGATCCGGTCGTGCAGCCGGTCGCGGCGGCCCTGCCAGAACTCGATCGTCTCGGGCTCCACGCGGTAGCCGCCCCAGAAGTCCGGCAGCGGGACGGCGCCGGCCGCGTCGCCCTCCGGCGCCTCCGCCCCGCCGAAGGGGGACGCGGCCGGATCCGGCCAGCGCTCGGCCGCCTCGGCGTAGCGGCGCTCCAGCACCTCGCGGTCCCGGATGACGCCCGACTGGTCCTCGCTGGCCCACGCGCCGATCCGGGACCCGTACGGGCGGGTCCGGAAGTAGGCGGCCGCCTCCTCGCGCGAGAGCTCGGACACCGGCCCCGCGACCCTCACCTGCCGGTACAGGGGATGCCAGGGGAACACCAGCGCCGCGCGCGGGTTCTCCGCGAGGTCGCGGCCCTTGTGGGACGTCAGGTTCGTGAAGAACCGGAAGCCCTGCGGCCCGTAGCCCTTGAGCAGGACCGTCCGGGCGCTCGGGACCCCGTCGCCGGAGGCGGTGGCCAGGATCATCGCGTTCGGCTCGGCCAGCCCGGCGGCGTGCACCTCGGCGAACCACACGGCGAACAGGGCGAGCGGGTCGGCGGGGAGCGCCGACTCGGACAATTCGCCCACCTCATAGGATCTGCGGAGCCGTGCGGGGTCCGGCGTTGGGGAATCCACAGCGTCAGAGCCTCTCACCCCGAGCCCTGTGCAACTTGCAGGACCCCGGGGTACTGGTCAGTAAGGCGGGCAGGGTTCAATGGCACGGCACCGCCTTATCACACGGGACGAAAGGCAGGACGACACATGTCCGACTTCAAACCCGGTCTCGAAGGAGTCGTCGCCTTCGAGACGGAGATCGCGGAACCGGACAAGGAGGGCGGCGCCCTCCGCTACCGGGGCGTCGACATCGAGGAACTCGTCGGGCGTGTCTCCTTCGGCGACGCCTGGGGGCTCCTCGTGGACGACAGCTTCACCCCCGGCCTGGCCCCCGCCGACCCCCACCTGCTCCCCGTCACCTCAGGGGACGTGCGGGTGGACGTGCAGAGCTCCCTCCCCACCCTCGCCACCGCGTACGGGATGAAGCCGCTGCTCGACATCTCCGACGAGGAGGCCCGCGCCGACCTCGCCCGGGTGTCGGTGACGGCGCTGTCGTTCGTGGCGCAGTCCGCGCGCGGCGTCGGCAAGCCGATGGTCCCGCAGCGCCGGATCGACGAGTCCGGAACCATCACCGAGCGGTTCATGGTCCGCTGGCGCGGTGAGCCCGACCCCAAGCACGTCCGGGCCATCGACGCGTACTGGGTCTCCGCCGCCGAGCACGGCATGAACGCCTCCACCTTCACCGCCCGCGTCATCGCCTCCACCGGCGCGGACGTGGCGGCCAGCATGTCCGGCGCGATCGGCGCCATGTCGGGCCCGCTGCACGGGGGCGCCCCCGCCCGCGTCCTGCCGATGATCGAGAAGGTCGAGCAGCTCGGCGACGCCCGCAAGGTCGTCACCGACATCCTCGACTCCGGCGACCGGCTGATGGGCTTCGGGCACCGCGTGTACCGCGCCGAGGACCCGCGCGCCCGCGTGCTGCGCCGCACGGCCAGGGAGCTGGACGCGCCCCGCTTCGAGGCCGCCAAGGCCCTGGAGGACGCGGCGCTGGCCGAGCTGCGCGAGCGCCGCCCGGACCGCCCCATCGAGACGAACGTGGAGTTCTGGGCCGCGGTCATCCTCGACTTCGCCGAGGTCCCGACCTCGATGATGCCCGCGATGTTCACCTGCGGCCGCACCGCCGGGTGGGCGGCGCACATCCTGGAGCAGAAGCGCACCGGCCGCCTCGTCCGGCCGAGCGCCCGCTACACCGGCCCCGGCAGCCGCTCCCTCGACGAGGTCGCCGGTGCGGCGGAGGTCCTCAAGCGCCAGGCCGGCTGACGCGGCCGGTCCCCCGCCCCAACGCGCCTGAGGCCCCCGGTCGAACCGGGGGCCTTTGCCGTGCACGGAGGCGCCGGCCCGTCCGAGCCGCTTCGCGCAGGCGCCGCCGTGCCCGGGCTACTTCACGGCGGCGCCGCTCCCCTCCCCCGGCGGGCAGTCGGCCCGGCCCTGCCCGCGGGCGACGAGGCGGCCGCACACCTGCCTGACCTCCGTCGTCCCGTCCTGCCGGATCGTCGCGAGGATCACCGGCCGGTCGATCACCTGGTGGCCGGCGCCGCGGGAGGCGAACCGCAGCACGCCGCTGGCGCCGTTGCGCAGCACGTCGTGGTCGGGGTCGTTGAGCGCCGCGAACACCGAGCCCGCCGACGGCAGCGCCTTCTCCTGCCAGTACACCTTGCTCGCCACGGTCGCCACGAGGGTCGCCGCGTCGTAGCCGACGGCGGCGCGGGTGATGGACGGGCGCCGCCCCGACGGATCGTCCTCGTCGTCGGTCATCTCCCGGACCCCCGGGTCGTAGTCGGAGTAGAACGTCTGCGGCGACTGGTCGCCGATCCACCGCCACGTCCACGCCTCCCGGGCGGCCAGCGGCGTGAAGTACAGGTCGAAGGTGTTCTTGCGGCCGAGCTCCTCGGCGTTGTCGCTGACGTACTTGGCGATCTCGTCGTCGGCGAGGACCAGCGGGCGCTTGGGGCAGGAGAGCTCCAGCACGTTGACGAACGAGCGGAACTCGTCCGACCGCCCCGCGTAGTAGAAGAGGTCGGGCTGGTCCTGGCAGGCCTCCCTGACCGACTTGTTCAGCTCGCCGGGGTTCCTGTACGGGCGCATCAGCGCCTTGCCGGGCCGGAACGACCGCTGGAAGTCGGTCGCCAGGTTCGCGCTGTAGAGGTCGTCGGGGTCGCCGTCGTAGATGACGACCGCGTCGTCCACCTTCCCGCCGCCGACGTCGCCGTGCCGCGCCCAGTACGCGGCGTGCCGGGCGGTCCGCGCGTTGGGGGACGCGAGCCGGAAGTAGTAGGGCGAGTATCCGGCGTCGCCGTCGAGCAGCGCCGTCCCGTCGTAGCTGTTGGCGGTGCCGACGAGCGGAAGCGCCGACTTGGCCAGCAGCCTGATCGCCTCCTGGGTCTGCCGGCGGCTCTGCTCGAACCCGATCACCGCGACGATCGAGCGGTCCTTCAGCGCCCGCGCGCGGATCTGCTCGGCGACGTCCCCGGCGTAGCGGAACTTGGCGCCCGCGTTGGCGACCAGCACCCGCAGCCGCAGGTCGTCGCCCTCGGCCGCGTCGTTGAACCGCTTCTGCGCGATCGCCAGCCCGATCAGCTCGCCCTGCACCCCGGCGAGCAGGTCGATCCGCTTGTTCTTGATGGACGGGTCGGCAGTCACCGGGCCGAGGTAGACCACCGTCGCGTACGGCTTGCGGGACTCCATGACGTGGTCGTTCAGCGACTCGATCCGGTCGAGGACCCTGTTGAGCCGGTTGTCGTTGTTCTTGCCGCCGGAGTCCTCGCCGAAGCGGAACGACCCGTCGGTGATGCCGACGCACTCGCCGTTCGCCATCCGCCTGATCCCGAACGGCGAGCAGTACCGCTCCACCTGCACGGAGATGACGGAGACGGACGCGGCGGCGACCGCGACCATCGCGATCCACGGCAGCGCCGGATGGGCGAGCCGGGGCCTGCGCCGCACCGGCCGGACGGGCGGCAGGTCGCCGCCCGGGTCGCGGGTGACGTCCACGCGCAGCTCGCGGCGCGATCCGAGGGCGCCGACGCGCCGCTGCTCGCGCGTGTAGCGGTCCCACAGGCCGCGCGCGGCGATGACGCTCTGCGGCTCGTCCGAGCCCACGTCCACCCGGACGGCCCGCGCGAGCCGCTCCAGCAGCCGGGGCCCGGACGGGTCGGACGGCTCCGCCGGGGCGGCCGGGTCGACTCCGGCGACGACGACGAGCGGGTCGAAGCCCGGCGGCCGGTCGCTCGCCTGGCCGTCGGCGCGGACCCGCTCGACCAGCTCGACGAACGCCACCCCCGGATGCCCGGCGGACAGGTGCTCGAAGATCAGCACCGGGTAGCGGACCCGGGCCCACGCGGCCCGCCGGTAGTCGCGCCGGTAGTTGCGGCGCAGGTCCTCCAGGAACGCGGCGACGAGCAGCAGGTCGAGCTGCTCGCCGTGGTCGTCCGGCTCGACCGGGCGGGGGTCGAACACGCCGAGCGCGAAGCCGAGGAAGCCGGTGGAGTCGCGGTCGACGTAGGGCTGGCGCAGGAACCAGCCGAACCGCCGCACCCCGTACCAGCCGCGCGTCCGGGCGACGATCTGCACGGTCACGAACGCCAGGCCGACGACCGCCGCGAGCACGGCGGAGGCGAGGTCGAGCGCCGCCGCCGTCCCGGCGCTGATCAGCGCGACGGCGGCGATGCCGATCGGAGCGATCTGCTCCAGGAACGATAAGAAGGTGGCGCGCCTGCCGGGCACCTCTTCGAGGTCGCGCAGGACGTCGCGCCCGCGCCGCCGGATCACCCGGTTGAGCTCGCGGCGCCGCGCGTTCTCGTTGTCGCCGACCGGCGGGTGCGTCAGCCGCCGGACGAGCAGGTGGTTCTCGCGCTCGGACGAGGAGGCGCCGCGCGGCGGGGGGCGCTCGCCGGCCAGCCGGATCTCCCGCAGGTCGCGCAGCCACAGCGCCATCTCCAGCAGCGGGAAGCGCAGCGCCGGCTCGCCCCGGGCGCGGCTGCTCGGCTGCGACAGCTCGCGCTTGGCCTCCCGCAGCACGCCCGCGACGCCGGTGGCGGGCGTGTCGGCGGCGATGTGCGACACCGGGGCCCGCTCGTCCTCGCAGCGCGCCTTGAGGATCTCGGCGGCGTGGGAGGCGGCGCGCTCCGGCCCGAGCAGCAGGAGCAGGGGCCGCAGCCGCTCCCGCCACCGCCACGGCGGCCGCTCGCGCAGCCGCTCGAACAGGTCGAGGACCCCGCGCAGCCGATCCTCGCTCAGGATCCGGTCGCCGTCGCCCGCCATGCGCCACGCCTCGCTTCCGTGCCTCGCCCGCTTCTGCCCCGCAGCCCCCCGACTCGCCGTCCCCGTTCAGGTTGGACGCGCGGAACGGTCGATCGGATCGAAACTTTCCGCTGATCATGCGCCGGTTCCCGAAACCCGGCCACTTTGCCATCATGGGGCGGCATGAGAGCAGCCCGCGGCGGAGACGACGAGCCCCTCGAAGGCGACATCGGCCCCGCGGCCGGCGCCGTGTCCGGTGCGGGGCACGGCCGCGCGGCGGCGCCCGCGCTCTCGGAGGCCGCGGAGGCGGCGCAGGCGCTGAGGCGGTTCGACGCGGAGCGCGAGGAGCGCCGCCGCGCCACCAACGCCGTCGCGGGACGGATCGCGGTCGCGCTCGCCGCCCTCTTGCTGGCGTTCCTCACCTACGACTCCACCGCCACGGCCGTGCGGGCGCACTCCCGGGGCGACGCCTGGATCTACCCGCCGGCCGTCGTCGGCGGCGTCTGCGCCGCCGGGCTGGTCGCCCTGCTGACCTGGGGGTGGCGCCGCCGGCGTCTCGGGATGTGAACTCGACCCACGATCTTCGCCGCAGGTCAGATAGCCTCGGGTGAGTGACCGACAGCGCGAATCCCACCATCGACATCCCCGCCGATCTCAGGCCCGCCGACGGCCGTTTCGGGTGCGGTCCCTCCAAGGTCCGTCCCGCGCAGCTCGCCGCCCTGGCCGAGTCCGGCTCGACCTACATGGGCACCTCGCACCGGCAGAAGCCGGTGAAGTCCCTCGTCGGCCGCGTCCGGGAGGGGCTCGCCGAGCTCTTCTCGCTGCCCGAGGGGTACGAGGTCCTGCTCAGCAACGGCGGCACCACGGCGTTCTGGGACGCGGCCGCGTTCGGCCTCGTCCGGCAGCGGTCGCAGCACCTGACCTTCGGCGAGTTCTCCAGCAAGTTCGCCAAGGTCACCACGGGTGCGCCCTGGCTGGGGAACCCCACCGTCATCTCCGCCCCGCCCGGCACGCACCCCGAGGCGTCCGCCGAGGAGGACGTGGACGTCTACGCGCTCACCCACAACGAGACCTCGACCGGCGTCGCCATGCCGATCAGGCGCCCGGCGGGCACGACCGCGCGGGACGGCCTCGTCCTGGTGGACGCCACGTCCGGCGCGGGCGGCCTGCCCGTGGACGTGTCCGAGACCGACGTCTACTACTTCGCGCCGCAGAAGTGCTTCGCGGCGGACGGCGGCCTGTGGGTCGCGCTCGCGTCCCCGGCGGCGCTTGAGCGGATCGACGAGATCGCCTCGTCCGACCGGTACGTCCCGGAGTTCTTCAACCTGAAGACGGTCGTCGACAACTCCGCCAAGGACCAGACGTACAACACCCCGGCCGTGGCCACGCTGCTGCTGTTCGCCGAGCAGATCGAGTGGATGAACGGGCAGGGCGGCCTCAGCTGGACGACGTCCCGCACGGCCGACTCGTCCCAGCGGCTGTACACCTGGGCCGAGAAGACCTCGTACACGACGCCGTTCGTGGTCGACCCGGCGCAGCGTTCGCAGGTCGTCGGCACGATCGACTTCAGCGACGACGTGGACGCGGCGGCCGTGGCCAAGGCGCTGCGCGCCAACGGCATCGTCGACACCGAGCCGTACCGCAAGCTGGGCCGCAACCAGCTGCGCATCGGCATGTTCCCGGCGATCGACCCGGGCGACGTCGAGGCGCTGACCGCCTGCGTCGACTACGTCGTCGAGCGCCTCTGAGACGAGCCGGAGCCCTCGGGGGGCCACGCCGCTCCCCCGAGGGCCGGTTCAGGCGACGGTCAGCAGACCGCCGGTGCCGCCCGCCTGCCGCACCACGCGATGGAGCAGGCCGGCTCGGTCGCCCTCGGCGTCGGCCGGGGTGAAGCCCGTCCAGACGCGCGGGTCCATGTCGGTGTCCCGCGCCGTGGGCACGAACGCCGCCGTCGCGAGGACCTCGGGCAGGTCGCGGCGCCCGGGGCGGCGCTCCATGCCGACCTTCAGGTAGGTGCCCTCGCGCAGCAGCACGACGGCGGCGAAGCGGACCCGGGTGTGCCGCTCGACCTCCCGGAACCAGCGCGGGTTCGACGCCCAGTAGATGTTCTGGTCGGTGTCCACGGCCATGGTCAGCGGGCTGAGCGCGCCGCGCGCCAGGTGCACCTCGGTGGGACGGTCGCGCTCGACCCACGCCAGCGCGACCCGTCCGACCAGGGCCCCCAGAACGCCGGTGATCTCGGCCGGGGGCCGGCGGCCGGCCAGCAGCCGGAGGATCGGCTCGCTGCCGGTGGCGCCGGACGCGGGCGGCGGCGCGAACCGCGCCCGCAGCCCGGCGGCGTCGATGTCGCCGTCGTACGCGCCCACGACCGTGGCCGGCGAGCCGGCGACGACCATGGGGCCGGCGTCGGCGGCCTCGGCCGGAGACCCCTGCGCCGCCCAGCGGGTGTGCCCGACGGCCGCGGCGGCGCGGTCGAGTTCGTGCAGGAACTCCGGCCGCCAGACCCCCGAGAACCGGCCGCGCCCCTTCACCACCCGGCAGCCCCCGCCGCCGGCCCCGCCGAGCCCCGGGGCGGCGCCGAGCAGCGCCAGGCCGGCCGAGTCGGTCCCCCGCTCCTCGGCGAGAGCGCCCAGCATGACGAACACGTCCGACGCCCGACCCGGGTCGGCCGCGAACGGCGAGCGCACCACCCCGAACAATCCGCACATGCAGGATGAGATGCGGATCGCGGGCGGGCGGTTCACCCCCGCGGCCTGGGCACGCACCGTGACCGGCCTTACCGGTGCTTATCACCCCATCAGCCACATTGGCCCCGATTAATTCCCACCATTGATCAGGGGCCCGGCACCCCGCCCTGTCCAGGGCCCTGGGGCCTACTTCTATGGCCGCATGTGGACCTTTCGTCCGCCGTTGATCAACGCTCCGCACGTCAGAGAGAATGGCCAGGCGGGGGCGACCTCTGGAGAGGAGAGTGAAAATTCCACTCTTCTGGGAGCGCACCGGCGACGGCGGCGGACGACTCCCGCGATCATCCGCTCCGACCAGGCGAAACACCATTCTCACCGACCCCCTGTCAGGACGGATGTGACAGGTTTTCTCGAACGTGTCACCACCATCGGGAACCTTGGTGGCGGACGCGGCATCGAACAATGCGATGCTCCCCGGTTTTGACGCCGGCACCCCTGCCGGAAGGACTAATCCCTTGAATGGTGACAGCCGTAATGACTATAGTCATCGATTCCGTGACCAGACGAATATATCGTCTGCCGTTCGGTCGCCGTTCAGGACGGGAGGGTTCCGCCCGGTGAGGCCTAGAGATCATCTGAGGTGCCCGTGACCGCGGTGGTGCTGGTCGGCGACTTCCCCAGCACGGGAGTCCTGCAGGCCACGGTGGCTCAGCGGGTGGCCGTGGAGGGCCGCGGCGACGAGGCCGCGCCCGCCTTCGTCGACCACATGGAGTACGCCCTCCGGCGGCGCGGCGCCGTGCTGGTGCTGTACCCGGCGTGGAAGAGGAGCCGTGCGCAGCGGCTGGTGCGCCTGGCACGCTCCGCGCTGCTCACCGACCGGATCGCCGGCCTGCCGCTCGACGTGCCGCCGCTGGCGCTGTCCCTGGTCGCCGACCAGTTGACGTTCGCGTCGGCCCACGCGCGGCCCGGAGTCCTCGCGACCCTCGCCCACCGGCTCTGCGCGACCCTCCACGCCGGAGCCTGGGTGAACAGCGTGGCGCGCCTTGAGCACGTCAAGACCGGACTCGGGGCGCACGTCTCGTCCTACCTGCCCGGCGGCGGGTTCTCGGTGACGGCAGGCGCCCACCCGGAGGTGCACCGCATCACCGCCGCCAAGCCCGTCCCGCGCCTGGCGTCGCGGCCCGCCGACCCCGTGCTGATGCTGGTGGCCGACGCGAACGGCGACGCCGGTTGGCTCCAGAGCAGGATGCGGCCGGTGCTCGCGGCGGTGACGTCGACCGCGGTGGCGCCGCAGCCGATGAGCGCGGAGTACTGGGGGACGAAGAAGTACACCGAGTTCGTGGCGTTCAGCGGTCACCCGCACGCGCTGCGGAGCCTGCTGGCCGGTTCTTCGTACAGGGCGTGCGGATGGTGCGGCGAACCGACCGCGCTGCCCGAGTGCCCGTTCTGCCTCATGGTCCAGCCGGTCCGGGAGGCGGCGCCCACCGAGGCCGTTCCCCCTGGTCACCCGCAGCGGCCGCACCCTCAGCCCTCTGGGGCCCAGCCTCCCCGTCCCCAGCCCCAGCCCCCGGCTCCCCAGCATGTCCAGCGACCGGCCGCCCCACCGCAGCCGTCCTGGCCGCAGGCTCCGCATCCCCCCGCGCCCCACCCCGTCCAGCCTCCCCAGGTCCGGCCCGACGAGGAGGCGCCGCCGACACGCCCGCAGTACCCGCGCCAGGACGGCGGTCCGCCGTCGGCGCCCCCCGACCAGACCGATGACGCCCCGTCCCTCACCACGCTCCTCGACGACGCGGCGCCCCGGCGGGCCGCGGCACCGGACTCCCCGCCCGAGCGGACGCCCCGGACGACCCCCGACGACGAGTGGCGCGATGGAACCGTCATCTTCCGTCCGCAGCGCCGCCGGTAAGCCTCCCTGCCCCCCGACCAGAACGGAGTCCCATGAACCCGCGCCAGCGACGTGGAGTTCTGCTGATGATCCTGGCTGCGCTCGGCGCCGTTGCTGTGTTCATCAGCATCATCGGCTATGTCGGCTCTGTTCGGGCCGAGGTCGGTGTGAAGACCGACGTGCTCATGCTCAAGCGCGCCGTCCCCGCCTTCAGCCCGGTCACCGCGGCGGACCTCGACCGCATCCGGGTGCCGAAGCGGTGGTCGCCGGAGACGATGGTGACCGACACGGCCGCGCTCAACGGCAAGGTCGCCGCCGCCGATCTTCCGGCGGGGGCCTACTTACAGACGGGCATGCTCGTCCCCGGCCCGACCCTGCAGCCCGGCCAGCGCGAGATCGCGATCATGATCGACGCCGAGACGGGCGTGGCGGGCAAGGTCCACGAGGGCATGCCGGTCGACATCTACGCGACCTACCAGACGCAGAAGGGGAACCAGCAGCAGTCCTGCGCGGCGCGGATCGTCCGGGCGGCCAGGGTCATCCAGATCGGGCAGACGACCCAGGTCAAGGACGAGAAGAACAGCTCGGTGACGCAGTCCCAGGTTCCGATCACCTTCGCGCTGAGCGCGCAGGACAGCCTCAAGCTCACCCGCGAGGAGAGCTTCGCGACGAAGATCAGGCTCGCCCTCATCGGCGGGTCCGGAACCGGCCTGGACGGCACCCGGCTCCCGCCGGTCTGCGAAACGCTTCCGGCGAGGTGAGACCGGTGAACATCCACGTCCTCCTCGGCGTCGAGGACCGCGATCTCGCCGCCGCCCTCAGCGGGCAGTTCCGCGAGATCCCCGACATCGAGCTCGTCGCGGTCGAGACGACGTCCAACCATCTGGCGGGGACGGTCGCGACGACCCCGAACCTCGACGTCGTGCTGGTGCACCAGGGGCTCGGGCCGCTGCCGGCGCTCGACCTCATCCGCGACCTGGTGATCCGCCAGCCCCAGCTCGCCGTCATCCTGATCGCCGACGACGCGACGGCCGAGATGCTGGCGGCGGCGATGGCGGCCGGCGCGCGCGGGGTGATCTCCAACGAGCCGACCCTGTCGGAACTGCAGAACCGCGTCCAGCAGGCGTCGGAGTGGTCGCGCAGCATGCGCCGGCACTTCACCTCCGCCGAGATCCCCGGCCGGCCGGGCCGGATGGCCAGGCTGGTCACGCTCACCGGCGCGAAGGGCGGCGTCGGCACGACCACGCTGGCGATCCACCTCGCCATCGCCGTGTCCAGTGCGGGGAGGACGGTGTGCCTGGTCGACATGGACCTGCAGAACGGCGACATCCCGGGCTACCTCGACGTCCAGCACCGGCACAGCCTCGCCGACCTCGCCGCGGCCGCCGGCGACCTCGACGGAGCGGTCGTGGCAGAGGCGCTGTTCGTCCACCCTGCCGGACCGCACCTGCTGCTCGCGCCCGCGCACGGCGAGGACGCGGAGGAGATCTCGGCCCGTGCCGTGCGGCAGATCCTCACCGTCATCCGGTCCCGGTACGACGTGGTGATCGTGGACGGCGGCACCCATCTCGCCGACGCCAACGCGACGGCGGTGGAACTCGCGGACGAGGCCGTCATCGTCACCACCCCCGACGTGCCGGCGCTGCGCTCGGCCCGCCGGCTGGCGCAGATGTACGCGCGGCTCGCGGTCCGCAAGGAGGACGAGGTGAGCGTCCTGCTCACCCGGCACGACAGGCGCAACGAGATCCAGCCCGAGCTGGCGAAGAAGATGGTCGGCTCGCCGCTGCGCGGCGTCACGGTGCCGGCGGTCTTCCGCGCCCTGGAGGAGGCGGCCAACACCGGCTCGCCGGGCGCGGTGAAGAACGCCGACTTCCGCAAGGCGATCGGCAAGGCGGCCCTGGACCTCGGGCTGCTCGACGCCGGGGGCGGGCAGGGCGCCGGCGCGGCGGCGGCGCCGGACACCGGCGACCGGGGCGAGGCCGCGATCGGGTTCGCCGGCGTCTTCCCGCTGATCCTGCTGGTCCTCGTGCTGGTGTGGCAGATCGTGCTGGTCGGGCTGACCTCCACCTACTCCAGCCACGCGGCGAACGAGGCCGCGCGGGCGGTCGCCGTGATCGGCTACGACAAGCGCGACACTCCCGAGGCGCGAGCCAACCGGGAGGAGGTGCGGCGCCGCGCGGTGGCCCGCATCAAGGGCAGGTGGAAGGACCGCGACCACCTCACGCTCGACGTCGTGAACGGCTACGCCGTGGTCACCATCGACACGCCCGTCCTGATCCCCGGGCTCCGCAGCTCGTGGGGCATCCGGACCCGAAGCAAGATCGTCTACGAGGGCGAGGGGTGAGGGACGTGGCGGCGCACGACGCCCGGCGCCGGGACGCGGGCGCGGCCGCGATCGAGTTCGCGGGCGTCCTCCCGATCGCGCTCTTCGTCATCTTCGCGGCCTTCCAGGCGTACATCTCCTTCACCACGGTGTCGCGCGTGGAGAACATCGCCCGCACCGGAGCCCGCGAGGCCGCCCAGCACTACGACCCGTCCCTCTGCGTCGAGTACGCGAACCGGGTCAGGCCCTACTGGCTGAACGACTACAAGATCGATGGAGGGCGGACCGAGGTGGCGGGAGCCGACGCCGTGTACTGCCATGTCGAGGCCAAGCTGCCGCTGCTGTTCAAGGGGGTCCCCTTCGACTACACCGTGAACCGCACCGTCACCATGCCGCTGGGATAGCCGATGGCACTCAAGGACCGTCTCGACGACGACCGGTCGTCCAACGACCGGATGAGCAAGAGCACCGTCCAGCACTGGCGGCAGCGCCTGCTGGAGGAGGTCAACCTCGACGAGCTGGCGCGGCTGACGATGGCGCAGCGGCGGGCCCGGCTGGAGAAGGTCGTCGGCCTGCTGGTGACGCGGGAGGGGCCGGTGCTGGCGGCCGGGGAGCGCGCCAACCTGATCCGCCGGGTGGTGGACGAGGCCCTCGGCCTCGGCGTGCTGGAGCCGCTGCTCGCCGACCCGACCGTCACCGAGATCATGGTGAACGGCCCGGACTCGATCTTCGTGGAGCGGGCGGGCCGGGTCCACCGGCTGGACGCGGGGTTCGCCAACGAGGACCAGCTGTACCAGACCATCGACCGGATCGTGGCCCAGGTGAACCGGCGGGTGGACGAGTCGAGCCCGATGGTGGACGCCCGGCTGCCCACCGGCGAGCGCGTCAACGTGATCATCCCGCCGCTGTCGCTGGTCGGCCCGATCCTCACGATCCGCCGGTTCCCGCGCTCCTACAGCATCGAGGAGCTGGTCTCGATGGGCTCCATGGACCAGGCCACCGGCATGCTGCTGGCCGCGTTCGTGCGCGCCCGGCTCAACCTGGTCATCGCCGGCGGCACCGGCACCGGCAAGACCACCATGCTGAACGCGCTGTCGGCGTTCGTGCCCGAGTCCGAGCGCATCGTCACCATCGAGGACTCGGCGGAACTGCGGCTCAAGCAGGAGCACGTGCTGTCGCTGGAGTCGCGTCCGGCCAACATCGAGGGCAAGGGCGCGATCACCATCCGCGACCTGGTGCGCAACGCGCTGCGCATGCGGCCCGACCGGATCATCGTCGGCGAGGTCCGCGGCGGCGAGACGCTGGACATGCTCCAGGCGATGAACACCGGCCACGACGGCTCGCTGGTGACCGTGCACGCCAACTCCACCGAGGACGCGGTGTACCGGCTGCAGACGCTGGCCAGCATGAGCGACGTGCGGCTGCCGTTCGAGGCGATCCGCGACCAGATCGGCAGCGCCGTCAACGTGATCGTGCAGCTCAACCGGGGCCCGGACGGGTCGCGGCGCATCGTCGAGGTGGCGATGCTGGAGCACGCCCGGCGCGGCGAGATCACCACGCGTCCCGTGATGCGGTTCGAGTCCGATCCGATCGGCGCGGACCGGGTGGTGCGCGGGCGCTTCCGGCCGGTCCCGCTGCCGCGGGACCTGCTGACCAGACTCTTCCACGCCGGGGAGAGCGTGCCGCCCGCGTTCGCCGGCGCGCCGTCCCCGAACGGGACCGCGCATCCCGGTGGCCGCCCGCGAGGGGAGCAGTCCCGATGAGCCTTCCACTTCCGGTGATCCTGGCGATGCTGGCCGCCGTCCTCGCGCTGGCGACCTGGGGCATCGGCGACCTGGTCGCGGGCTGGGGGCAGCAGCGCCGGCTGGTCGCGCGCTCCGAGATCGGCGGCGACGGCGACCGCGTCGACGGCCTGCTGGGACGGCTGGACGTCGCCCTGCGGCGCACCGCGGTCGGGCAGGCGCTGGCCCGGCGGCTCGCGGCCTCGGGGATGCGGATGCGGGTGTCCACGCTCGTGCTGCTGATGGCGGGCAGCGGCCTGGCGGCGATCGTGCTGATCAGCCAGTGGATCGCGCCGGTGTTCGGGGTGGCCGCCGCGATCGGCGTCGGCTTCGCCTTCCTCGCCTACCTGCGCCGCAAGGAGGACCGCCGGCGCGAGGCGTTCATCGCCCAGCTGCCCGAGCTGGCCCGGGTGCTGGGCAACGCCACGCACGCCGGGCTGGTGATGCGCACCGCCATCGAGATCGCCGCCGACGAGCTCGCCGATCCGGCCGGGGAGGAGGTGCGGCGCACCGCCGACGCGCTGCGCCTCGGCCAGTCGGTGGAGGACGCGCTGCGCGACCTCGGCGGGCGGCTGCCGTCCCGGGAGCTCGGCGTGCTGATCAGCACCCTGCTGGTGTCGGCGCGGGCGGGCGGGTCGCTGGTCACCGCGCTGCGCACCATCGCCAGCACCCTGGAGGAGCGCAAGGAGACCCGCCGCGAGGTCAAGACGATCATGGGTGAGGCGGTGGTGACCAACTGGGTCGTCGGCGGGTTCAGCGTGGTCGGCGTCATGATGATCAACTTCATGGTGCCGGGGGCCCTGCGCACCATGAGCGAGCACCTCGGCGGGCAGGTCATCCTCGCCGCGGCGGCCGCGATGTTCGTGGTCGGCCTGGTCGTCATCGGCCGGATCACCCGGATCGACGTGTGAGGCGGTGGACGAACAATGATCATTCTGGCCATGGCGGGCGCCGCGGCGCTGTGCGTCATCCTGGCCGCGTGGGGGTTCGGGCTGGTGGCCGCGGGCCAGCGGGTCGCCGCCTCGGCGGTGCCCGAGCCTCCCAAGGCGGACAAGAACGAGGTGTTCATCCTCGACGCCATCGCGGACCGGGTGGGGCGGCCGTTCACCGGCGCGGCGATGGAGCTGCTCAGCCCGTGGCGGGCGGCGATCCGCAGACGGATCGACGCGGCGGGCCGTCCCGGCGGCATCACCGTCGAGGGCTACGCGCGCCGGACCGCGGGCTACGCCGTCTTCTTCCTCACCTTCGCGCTGCTGCTGGCCCTGAACGGGCATCCGCTCTACGGCACCGTCTGCCTGATCGGCTGCCTGCAGAACGAGTTCGTCATGTACGGCAAGAGGGTGGCCAGGCAGGACGAGATCCAGCGCTCCATGCCCGACTTCCTCGACGTGCTGGCGGTCACCGTCAGCGCCGGTCTGAGCTTCCGCCTGGCGCTGCACCGCGTCGCCGAGAGCATGCCGGGCGCGCTGGCCGACGAGTTCATGGTGGCGCTGCGCCAGATGGAACTGGGCACGCCGCGCCGTGAGGCCTTCGAGGACCTGCGCGACCGCAACAACTCCGAAGCGGTCAACCAGTTCGTGACGGCGCTGCTCCAGGCGGAGGAACTGGGCGCGCCGCTCACCACGGCGATGATGGACATCGGCAACGACATGCGCCGCGAGTCGGCGCAGTGGGCCAAGCGCAAGGCGCAGCGCACCACACCGAAGATCACGGGGATCACTCTGGGGCTGACCCTGCCGGCGCTGATGCTCGTGGTCATGGGGGCCGTCTACTACGGGTCGGGAGTGGGGGCCGGTGGTGGGCTCTTCGGCAACTGACCACGTCTTACCCACAGGGGGCATGATGGGCGACGCGCCGGCACCGCTGGGCGGCACCCGGGCCGCGGCCTGGGAGCGGCCCGTCCAGGGGGAACTGACCGAGCAGGTCGGCGGAGCCTTCCAGATGCTCCTGCAGATCCGCATGTTCATCGCGGCGGTGACGCTGTCGCTGGTCCCGCTCGAAGTGGAGTACCTGGACGTCTTCCTTCTCGTCCTGACGGTGGCGCTGCTGTCCTGGCTGGCCGGGCGGTACTGGCGCTACGTCGCACCCCGCCTCGCGCGCCACCCCCTGCTGTTCGCGCTCGACATGGCCGCCTCGTTCACCGTGCTCGGCCTCGGCGGCACGTCCGGCCCGTACCTGCTGGCGACCGTCGCCACCGCCGCCCTCGCGGGCCTGCTCTACCACTGGCGCGGCATGCTGACGGTGGCCGGGCTCCAGACCCTCTGCTACTACGTCACGTTCGTGTTCACCATCGACTCCGCGCCGGACGCGCAGCCCCCGACCTTCCAGGACGTCCTGGGGCAGCCGCTGTGCTACCCGCTCGCGGGGTTCGCCGGGGTGGCGCTGCGCCGCCTGCTCGACGCCAACGCCGAGCAGGAGTCGGCCCGGCGGCTGGCCGAGGTGAAGGCGGCCGCGGCGGAGGAACGCGCCCGCCTGGCCCGCGAGATGCACGACTCGCTGGCCAAGACCCTGCGCGGCATCGCCCTGGCCGCCACGGGGCTGCGCGTGTGGGTCGAGCGGGACCGGGACCGGGCGCTGGACGAGGCCGACCGGATCGCCACCGCCTGCCAGGTCGCCTCCCAGGAGGCGCGGAGCCTGCTGTCGGAGCTGCGCCGCGACACGATCCCGCGCTCGCTGTCGCAGGTGGTCGCCGAGACAGCGCGGGACTGGTCCGACGCCGCGGGCGTCCCGGTGGTCTGCGAGATCGCCCCGGACATCGATCTGCCCTTACGGGTGCGGCACGAGGCCGTGGCGATCCTGTCCGAGGCGCTGACCAACGTCGAGCGGCACGCCGGAGCCGGCTCGGTGCGGGTCCGGCTGGCCCGCGGGGACGGCGAGGTGCGGCTGACGGTGTGCGACGACGGAGCGGGATTCCGCCCGCCCGAGCTCACCGCGCTGGCGCGGGAGGGCCACTACGGCCTCATCGGCCTGCACGAGCGGGCCCAGCGGGTCGGCGGCGTGGTGAAGATCCTTTCGACCCGGGGGAAGGGCACCACCGTTCTGGTCCGGCTGCCCATCGACGAACGAGCGCACCGATTGGCCGAGGTGAGTTGAACGATGGCCCGAGTCGTGGTGGTCGACGACAATGTCGTCGTGCGGTCCGGATTAGTGTCGCTGCTGGAGGCCTCGGGCATCGAGGTGGTGGGCGAGGCCGGCGACGGCCGGACCGCCATCGAGATCGTCGAGCGGGTGCGGCCCGACCTGGTGCTGCTGGACGTGCAGATGCCGCTGGTCGACGGCGTCACCGCCGCGCAGACGCTGAGCCGCCTCACGAGGGTGATCATGCTGACCTACACCGAGGATCCGCGGATCGTGCGGGAGGCCATCGGCAACGGCGCCTCCGGCTACCTGGTGCACGGCCAGTTCTCCGCGCAGAAGCTGGCCGACGCGGTGCACGGCGCGCTGCGCGGGGCGAACCCCCTGTCGGAGGCCGCGGTGTCGGCTCTCGTGGGGGCGTTACGCGAGGTCTCCGCCCGTCCTGAGCCGCCCGGCGCCGACGCCGGCACCGAACCCGGCGGGGAGCCGCGCGACGACACGCCCGCGGCGTCCGGGCCGTCGGGACCGTCCGGGCCGGCCGGAGCGCCGTCCGACGACGGCGAGCGGCGGGTCGCACGGTTCGGGCTCTCCGCCCGGGAACTGGACGTGATGCGCCTGATCGTGCAGGGCAGGACCAACGTCGAGATCGCCGGCCACCTGTTCCTGGCGGAGAAGACCGTGAAGAACCACGTGAACCGGATATACGCGAAACTCGGCGTCACCTCCCGCGCCGCCGCCATCGCGCAGTGGATGGGAACCGCAGGGGAGGACACCCGGTGACCGCGTCCGGGAATTCCCGCCCCTTAGGTCCGAGGGCCCTATCGGAATTGGGTCCGCGCCGGGTCCGTGATTGGGTCGACGGGCCCTGGGAGGGCACCGCCGATTTCCGTAATGTTCCAGTCAATGGAGCAGATGGAAACGGCGGTCAGGAGGCAGAAAATGAGCCCGATCCTTCCCCTGTACGTGCACACCGAGACTTTCATGCGGAATCGTGCCGACGACGTCCAGGACTTCGTCCGGACCCGGATCGCGCGCATCCGCGACGCGGAGGACCGCGGGGCCAGCGCGATCGAGTACGCCGGCCTGGTGCTGATCGCGGGCATCATCATCGTCTTCCTCATCACCGCCGCCAAGTCGACCATCAAGCCGAAGGTCGAGGGGGCCATCAACGAGATCTTCGGCGGCGGCGGCGACGGCGGGGACCCGAAGAAGAAGTAACGCCTCGACTGACCGCGGTCGCCGAGCTGCGGCGCACTCGACAGGGAGAGCCACCGGAGGGTGGCTCTCCCTGTCTTTTTCATGTGGATTATCCATTCCGTGTGACGGGAGCAGACAGATGTTCGAACCTGGCCGGGGACATTCTTGGGGCTTTCGAGCCGGAGTGGGCGCGGCCGCCCTTCTCCTGGCCCTGTCCGCTTGCGGCGGTGGCGACGACGGTTCCGACCCGCCGAAGAAGACCGGCGGACCGGCCGGCAAGGCGCCCGGCACCGGAATCTCGGTGCCCATGGCGCACCGTGCGGGGCCTGCGCACGTGGAGCTCCTCGCGTTGAGCCGGACCTCCGGCAGCGCCGTCACCGGGCAGTTCCGCATCGTCAACGACGGACAGAGCCAACTGAACCTGCATATCAGCCTGTTCGAAGGCGGCCGTGAGGGCGACATCCGAAGTCTGGAGGCCAACGGCATCGGATTACTCGACGGCGCGGGCGGCAAGCTCTACATGCCGTTGAGGAAGGCCGACGGCACCTGCCTGTGCTCCTCACTCGCCGACAAGGAACTCGCCCCCGGCGCCTCGCTGGACGTCTACGCCGTGTTCCCCGCGCCGCCCGCCGGGGTGAACAGGGTGACGGTGACGCTTCCGCTGACGGTGCCGATGCAGGACGTTCCGCTCTCCAATGGCCCCGTCCGGGCGCTGCTGGACCAGACCGATCCGGCCTCGGTGTCGCTGGCGTCGCCGCGCATCCTCACCGTGGCGGGAGTCGCCGAAGGCGACGAGCAGTCCGTGGACGACGACGGCGACAAGCGGGCCGTGCGGTTGTCGTCGGACGTGCTGTTCGCGCTGAACAAGGCCGATCTGACCCCACCGGCCGACAAGCTCCTGCGCGGCGTGGCCAAGCAGATCGACGCCTCCCGGGGCAGCACGGTCAAGGTCGACGGATACACCGACTCCAGCGGCAACGACGCCATCAACCAGCCGCTGTCCGAGCGGCGCGCCAAGGCCGTGGCCGACCGGCTCAAGCAGCTCGTCACCCGCACCGGCGTGACCTTCCAGACCGCCGGGCACGGATCGGCCGACCCCGTGGCCCCGAACGACACCGAGAGCGGTCGCCGCAAGAACCGGCGGGTCACCGCGAGCTTCACCATGCCTTCCCCGCCAGCCGCTCCGGCGGGCGGGCGGCCCTACCGCTGGGCGCCCGGCAAGCCGGCCTCGTCCAAGACGGCCGCCTTCACCGCGGCGGAGGCCAGGAACCTCCAGGTGGAGGTGAACTCCATGCACCGCGATCCGGCGGGCCTGACCACCTTCGTCTGGACGCTGCGCAACAACGGCCGGTCCCAGGCGGACGTGGGCTCGGCGTTCCAGCTGGACCTCCAGTACAACGGCAGGCTGAGCCCCGTGTCGCAGAGCACCGACGGCATCTCCATCCGCGACACGGCCGGCGACGTCTGGTACTACCCGCTGCGCGCGTCGAGCGCCGAGTGCGTCTGCACCTCCCTGCCCCGGGCCGACGCCAAGAAGGTCCTCGCCCCCGGCGAGAGCGTGACCTACGCGGGCGTCTACCGGCTTCCTCCCGAGGCCCGGACCGTGGACATCGACTTCCCCTGGTCCGGCCAGGAGGGGCTCCGCATGAAGGGCGTCGCGGTCAGGTAGCCGACACGGACCGGCGTGGTCCGCGCGGCCCGCGAGGCCGCACGGACCACGCCCGTCAGCGGCGGTTCATCTTCAGCAGCTCGAACAGGGCGGAGTGGGCGTCGGTCCACACCGGGCCGCCGCTGCGGATCCCGTGCCAGCGGGTGGAGCGGGCGGCGAGAGGACGCAGGTCGTCCGCCGACCGGGCCATCGCCACCCACTCGGACGAGAACGACAGCCTGTCGCCCTTCGGGGCGGTGTCCGACGCGGTGAGCGTCGCCATCCCGGCCGCCCGGCCGGTCGCGCCCAGCATGGGGGCCAGCTCCAGGTTGCGGTTCGACACGTTGAAGACCAGGACGCCGCCGGGCGCGAGCTTGGCGGCGTACAGCCCGATGGCCTGCCGGGTGAGCAGGTGGGTCGGCACCGCGTCGGAGCTGAAGGCGTCCAGAAGGATCATCCCGTACGAGCGGTCCGGTGCGCGCTGGAGCTCCAGGCGGCCGTCGCCGACGATGGTCCGCACGCGGCAGGGGCAGTCGCGGAGGTAGGTGAAGTAGCGCGGGTCGCGGGCGATGCGGACCACCGCCGGGTCGATCTCGAAGAAGTCCATCCGCTGGCCCGGGCGACCGTACGCGGCGAGGCCGCCTGCGCCGAGCCCCACGACGGCCACCCGGCCGGACCGCGGCCCCGCGCCGTACGCGGCGAACACGTCGCCGATCGGCCCGCGCCGCGCGTAGTACGAGACCGGCGTCATGCGCTGCCCGGGCGCGCGCAGCTGGAAGCCGTGGACGGTCGTCCCGTGCACGAACGTGGCCCGCTCGGGGGTGAGCCGCACCTGGTACTGCCCGAAGAACGTGCGCTCCCGGTCGATGCTGTGCGACTGCTTGACCGTGAACGGGACCAGCACCGCCGCCACCGCCACGGCCGCCAGTACACGGGGCCGCCGGACGATCAGCAGGATCCAGGACGCGGCGAGCGCGAACCCGGCGCAGCGCAGGGCCGTCGTGTCCATGAAGCACAGCAGCAGCGCGGCGAGCGGCGCGGTCACCAGGAACGCCCACCGGGTGGGCGCGGACCCCGGGATGCTCCGCGCCGGCCACCGCGCCGCCAGGGGCAGGAGGCCGAGGCTCGCCACGACCACCGGCAGTTCGGCGGTCCAGTTGAACACCAGCGGGGCCACGATGCCGTTGAACAGGCCGCCGAGCGCGCCGCCGACCGAGGTGACGAAGAAGAACTCCGTCAGCCGCCGGGGCGCCGGCCGGTCGGCGGCCAGCAGGTCGTGGCAGGTGAGGCCCGCCAGGGCGAGCAGCGCCAGGTCGAGGGCGATGGCCGCCGGGGCGTACCCGATGCCTCCTCTGATCAGCGTCCAGGGCAGCACGACCGCGGCGATCGCCGACGCGACCACCGCTGCGGGCAGCCGGCGATGCGTGCGCAGGGCGAACGCCACGATGAAGGTGACCAGGTACAGCGCCAGCGGGATCACCCACATCAGCGGCACGGGCGCGATGTCGGTCGACATGTGCGCCGTGACGCCCAGCATGAGCGAGGACGGCACGAACGCGAGGAACAGCCAGCGCCCGCGGCGGCGCCATCCGATGGGCTCCTCCCCCGCGCCGTGAGCGGCGGCCTCCTCCGCGGGCCCGGTCTCGGGAGCCTCGCTCTCGGGAGCGCCGGCCGCGCCGGGCCGGACCGCCCGGCGGACCACCACCGCGCACGCGGCCATCAGCGTCACGAAGACGCCGTAGCCGATCGCCCACCAGGTCGCCTGCCCGCCCACCTCGGCCGCCGGCTCGATGAAGAGCGGGTAGGACAGCAGCGCCAGCAGGCTTCCCGTGTTCCCGGCCGCGTAGAGGAAGTACGGGTCGCCGGAGCGCGGCAGGTCGGACCAGGAGTACCAGCGCTGGATCAGCGGGCTGGTCGCCGCGACCGCCGTGAACGGCGCGCCGACCATGACGGTCAGCACCAGCAGCAGCCACAGCGCGGGGGGAGCGGACGCCGGGGCCCCCGCCCATTCCGGCGCGGCGATGGGAAGCAGCGGGAGCGGCAGCAGAATGAGGACCGCGTGGAGGATCGGCTGCTTTCTCGCGCCCAGCCGCTGAGCGAAATGCGCATATCCGTAACCGAGCAGCAAGGCCCCCTGAAAGAACAGCACCGCCGTGTTCCACACCATCGGCGATCCGCCATAGGCCGGCAGGATCATCTTGGTGACCATCGGCTGCACCACGAAGAGGAGGCCGGCCCCGACCAGGCTGGCCAGGGTGTAGATCCCGACCAGGGCGGGCAGCCGCCACCGTCCGCTCCGCGCTGCCCGCTCGCTCCGGCTCGGGGACTCGACGACGACGCTCAACTGCGCGCTCCTCGCGATAGATCGGTGTCCGCATGCGGCGGTATTCGTCGATGAAGACCTCTCCGCGGCCGAGCGTAACTGTGCCCAGGACTCATTTTTGAGGGCCCGGAGACCCAAATGCGACGCGGTTTATCCGGGGCGGAGAACCTGGGTCCGCGGGCCTAGCGAAACCACTCCGAGCAAAGGTGAGGAGTCGGCCGGGGCGGGCGGGCGGCGGCGGAACGGGCCGCCTCGCTCAGCGGTCGAGGCCCCAGCGGTAGATCACATCGCGGCCGCGGGTCAGCCATGTTCCGTCGCCGAACGGCACGGCCGGGGTGAGGTCGTCGAGGTGGCTCTCCTCGGGGTAGGCGACCATCCCCAGCGGGCGTCCGGATCTCACCAGCCAGTGGCTGGACGGGCGCCACCGCTCCGCTCCGAAGAGCTCGGTCTCGATCTCGTCGTAGGCGTCCTCCAGTTCGAGGAGCAGGAGATCGTCGCTCAGATGGCCACCGCTGTGGCCGGTGATATCGGGGGCGATGTGCACCGGTTCCGTGTCCCGTTCGGAGGCGAGGAGGTCGGCGCAGGTGACCACGGTGGCGGTGTCCTTCCCGCGGGCGGAGTGCCACCGCACGTCGGTGGTGTCGCCACCGTCGCTCAGGCCGACGGTGACGAACCCCGAACCGGAAGGGTCGCCGTCCAGGAGTGCGCGGTCCGCGGCGTGCGAGACCGCTCCGCCGGAGCCGACCCGGAAGGTCATCGCTCGGGCGGCGACGCGGAGGCCCACCGCTAAGGGGCGCGCGTCAGGCCCTAAGGCGAGGTCGACCGAACGCTGACGGCCGCCGGCCGGGACGACCAGCCGGTCGAGTTCGTCGCCCGCGACGCTGAAGAGCGCCAGGTCGATCGCGTCGTTCGGGTCCGCGCCACCGGCGGGGACGGCCAGCCACACCCGCGGCTCGGCTCCGGACGGCCGGACCCAGCGCACGTAGCGGACGGGGTTGCCGGCCGGGCCCGTGCACGGGCGTTCCCACAGCAGGGTCCCGTCCCGGGTGACGAGCCGGTAGGAGTTCTCGTCCACGAGCACGGCGTGGGACAGGTCCGGGGCGACCGGACCGGCCCCGATGATCGGTCGTCCCCTCGCGCGGCCGGGGAAGAAGGCCACCGGCTCGGCGGACCGGGCGCCTTCCGCCGTCATGTCATGGACGGCCAGGCCCTTCTCGGTGCGGACGAGCAGGCGCGGCACGGGACCGGTGCGATCGATCACCCCGGCTCCGCTGCCCAGGAGCCTGGCGTTCTTCGTGCGGTACACGAGCAGAAGCCGTGGACGGATCACTCTGCCTACCTCCTCCCGGCGGCGCCCGCCGCCGAAGACGATGCTCGGGGACCACGACTCGCCCCCACCGTGCCACACCCCGAATCGGCGGCACGGTGAGGCCGTCATGGCGGATTCAATGCCTTGACCGGATCGGGATACATGGTGTAGAGGTACGGTTTCCCGTTCGCGTCCAGCTTGTAGATCGCGCGGATCGTCGCGTTCTGGAAGTTGATCGCCTTGAACTGCGTGGGGTCGGCGGCGTTGCGGTACCACCCCTTCATCCGGCTCGCCGCCCCGGCCGGCAGGTCGTTGATCGAGAGCTCCACCGCCTGCGTGCCGCTCGGGGGGAAGGTCGTGAGCTTCGCCCGGGCGGCGCCCTCCGCCAGCGCGAAGTCGAGCGGGTCGCTGAACTTGGTGGAGAAGGGCCCGACCTTGTGCGTCCCGCCGGTGATGGCGTCGGTGTTGTCGAGCGTGCCGTCCGGACGGCGGGGGTTCGGGTTCATGGGGTCGACCTTGGTGGCGTTGTCGCCCTTGACGTACCCCTGGTAGTTGCTGGTCGGGCCGTAGAGCTGCGGTGTCCCGTCCGGGTTGTACTTGGGCTCGCCCAGACGGAGCCTGATGCGGTCGTCGGGCGGGTCGAGGTGGCGCTGGACGCCATGGGCGCCGGGCCCCGCGTTGCGGAGCTGCGCGATCTTCTTCAGGGCGGCCTCGCGCAGGGCCTGGTCGACCCTGGTCTTGCTCGCGTCGGCCTTCTCGCACGGGGTCGGCGCGGCCGCCCGCACCTGGACGGCGAGTCCCCGCGCGCCGCGCAGGACCGGCAGTGTCAGCGCGCCCGCGGGGGCCGTGAAGGATCCCCCGCGGGGCGGGCCTAAGGCGCCGGGTTTGCAGCCGGCCGCCCGCTTGGCGTCGTCGGCCTTCCGTTTCGCCTCGTCGGCGGCCTTGCGCGCGCCGACCAGATCGCCGGACTTGGCGGCCTTGCCGGCGCGTTCCGCGGCGCCGGCCGACTCCTCGGCCAGCTTGCCGGCCTTGCCGAGCTTCGAGGCGGCCCTGCCCAGCCTGCCGAGCTTGCCGATCTTGCCGATGCCCTTGCCGACGTCGTAGTAGGGGATGGCCCAGGAACCGACGTTCCAGATGGTGCGGCCGGTGGCGCCGAGGTAGTTGCCGTCCTTCCACATGTCGACGGTCTCGTCGTCGACCACCATCTGGCGGAGGGCGTCCCAGGGATGCTCGAAGACGTACTTGCCGGCGTCGATGATCGTGCCGGGGTCGGTGACGAGGTCCACCAGGCCGGTGACGTCGTCGACGATCGCCTTGCCGAGGCCGTCCCACACCAGTTGCTTGATGCCGGTGCCGAGGCCGCTGAAGAAGTTGCCGACCTGGTCACCGAAGCCTTGGGTGACCGCTTGCAGCGGCGATAACCCGGTGTACGCCTGGTTCCAGCCGGGCCCACCGCTGTCGTTGCCGCCGTTACCGGTTCCGCCGTCGGTTCCGGTTCCGCCGTCAACGCCGTTCCCGCCGTTCCCTCCCTCGGTGCCCTGGCCCGTGCCGCCGTCCGGATTCCCCGTCCCCCCGTGGAGGCCGTTCCCTCCCCCGCCTTCGGGTGACACGCAGCCGTCGCCCTGGAACACCTTGCAGATCGCGCCCCTGGTTCTGGGCGAGACCACGTTGGGAATGGACATGGCCAGCAGCCCGACGATGATCGCGGACGCGACGAGCACCAGGCTCGCGTACTCGATCGCGGAGGCGCCGGAATCCCTTTTTCGGCCCTGCCAACGACCGCACCACATCGCGCGAACCCCCGATACCCCGTGCATATCAAGATTGATGAGAGTAGACGGAGTTCTTCGGTGGGGCTTGGGCCCTAGGACCTAATTAAGTGGCCGGTGGTTAATGCCGCGCCACCATGGTCGGCACATGGCACGCCGAGGCTGGGTCCGCAGGCCCAGAACCGCACGGAAATGCCAGAACGTTCACGATCGGGCGGGGCCCGGGGGCCCTGGGGATTGCCTCGTTAAATGTTTACCGTGCTGAAGTATGCGCGCTGTGCTTTCGGCCTGGTTCTCGGCCGCGCTCGTGGCGGCGCTCGCGGTCTGCACGCTGAAGGTGACGGCCCCCGCGATCGAGCGCGGCGAACCCGTCGACGAGTACGCCCAGGTCCTGCGGGTCCACCTGCCCTGGCTGCTGTTCTGCACCTTCATGGCCGTCACCGCCGGCAGCTACGTGCGCGACCGGGACGGCGGCCGCGGCCGGGTCCTCGCCGCGCTCCCCGTCCCCCTGCTCGGCAGTCTCGCCGCCGCCGTCCTCGGCATCCCGTTCTCTGACACCGCGGTCGGCCTGATCCTCCATCTCATCGAGGCGGTCCTCGGCGTCGCTCTCGGACTGGCCCTTTCCAGAACCCTTTCCCGGCGCTGGGCGGCCGAGGCCGTGGAAATCCGGGAACGCCGCGGCCGGCGAAAGGCCCGCCGGTGAGCGGCGGGCCCGGAATTGGGTCCCTGAAAAGGCCTGGGGGCGCGGTCGCCCGCGGCCGAAGCGGGCCGGCGGGCCGCCCGCGCCATTCCTCATTGGGCCTCAGGGCCCTGTCTTCCCGATCAACGGCTCCTTAGAGTTTTCCGGGGGTCATGGGGCCGATCTCGCGAAGATGGGGCGCAGATGCTGCGACGGATCAGATCCGCTGGCGGACACGGGGGCGACGCGGGGGTCGCCACGTCGGTCCTGGTCATGGGCGTGGCCATCATGCTCGCCGGCGGCTTCCTCATGTTCGGCCGGATCGCCCAGGCGGGCGACATGCGGAACCAGGCGCAGATCGGCGCGGACGCGGCGGCGCTCGGCACCCTCGCGCCGCTCCGCGACAAGGCCGTCGACCAGTTGGTCGGGTGGGGCCGCGACCCGTCGTCGGTCGGCTACTGGATGGTGGACTCCCCGCCCGAGAAGGTCGCGGAGAAGTACGCGGACAAGAACGAGTCCCGTGCGACCAGGGTGCGGTTGAGCGGGATGCTGGGCTACACGGCCATGGTGGAGGCCGCCACGAAGCTCTGCCAGCTCAAGCGGGAGGACGAGCTGACCGAGAAGGAGAAGGACGATCTCCGGAACGGTCGGAACCTGTGCACCGACAGGGCGGGGAGGAAGGGCATCGGCCGGTCGGGGACGGCGCGGGCCGTCGCGAGGATGATCCCGCCGCAGTGCGAGTACAGGACCGGGCCGGGCCCGGAGGGCTCCACGGGCAGCGGACCGGTCGTGGAGATCACGTGCGGCGACCGCCACGTCCGGGCCTTCCCCAACGGTGACCGGGCGGCCATCACCCGGCTGTTCAAGATCAGGCTGGTCGACGACGAGGACCCCGTCGCCTACACCGGCGCACCCGACGGGCTGAGCGGCGGCAGCGGCGCGGTCGTGTCCGAGTGCGCGAAGACCGGCAAGAAGCCGGCGGAGGACCTCGAGTTCGGCGCGGCGGTGGTGGCCTGGTCGCTGTGCTGGCTGGGCACGCCGTACGCGTGGGGCGGCGGCAACTACAGCGGGCCCACCAGGGGCATCTGCTGCTCCCCCGGCGGTTATGACGGGCGCCTCTACTTCGGGTTCGACTGCAGTGGCCTGACGCTGTACGCGGTGTACCAGGCGTCCCGGGGGCGGATCGCGCTCGGGCACTACACCGGCGACCAGGTCAGCGACCCGCGCGGAAGCTATGTGCCGACGAATGCGCTCAAGCCCGGCGACCTCCTGTTCTTCGGCGCGCCCCCGCATCACGTCGCCATTTATTACGGGGACGGGAAGATGGTGGAGGCTCCGCAGACGGGGGACGTCGTGAAGATATCCCCTCTGCGGCCGGTGACCTCGGCCCGCCGATTCGGCTGAGCGCCTACGGCAGGGGCCTATAGCACATCGGGCCCCCACCCGGGTCCGCAGGCCCTGGAAGTCGGGAAAAGGCCGGTCTACCGTTCCCGGCATGCGTGAGGGATCTCGCCGAAACGTCGGCGCACAATGGCGGGACGCCGGAGCCAGTGCGATCGAGTACGCGGCATTGGTCGGCATCGGATCGATCCTTATCGGCATGCTCGTGCTGATGATGCCCAATCCCGTCCTCCCGGCGGCGAAGAAGGCGATCTGCGAGATCTTCGGCTCCGGCTGCGAGGCGCCGGAGTACGACTACAAACCTCCGGCTTCGGCGTGCGTCACCGGCTCCGACTCCAAGAAGGTCGGTTATTCGATCACCGCCTTCTCCGTGAAGTTCGGGCAGAACTTCCAGTTCGTGAAGGTCAAGTACGCCGACGGTTCGACGCGCATCACGATCGTGCCCGCCGACTACAAGCTCGGCGCGGAAGCCGAGATCGGCGCCAAGGCGCAGTTCGGCAAGGGGAGTTTCGGCGGGGATCTGGGCGCGAAGGTGGAAGGGTCCGTCAACTTCAAGTACGGCGACACCTGGGTCTTCCCCAACGACAAGGCCGCCGACGACTGGCTCGACGACGTGAAGTGGGACCTGGCGCGCAAGGAGGCGGAGAAGGTCAGCCCCGGGCTCTGGGCCTTCGACAAGATCACCGGATGGGAGCCCCGGACCCGCGACCCCGAGATCACCCAGTGGGAGGTCGGCGCCGAGGGCGTGTTCAAGGTGGCCGCCGCTCTCGGCAACCTGACCACGAGCACCTCGGGTGAGAAGAAGGTGAAGGACATGGCGACCGGACTCGAACTCGAAGGCAAGGCCGGGGACGCCGCGCTCGTCACGACGGACCGGAGCGGGTCGGCGAAGGACGGCTACCCGAAGACCACCTACACCTTCCAGGTGAAGGGGTCCATCAAGGGCGGCGCCAAGGTGCTCGGCTACGGGACGGGCGGGGAGGCCACCTACCTCGGCCAGACCAGGATGACCTTCGACAAGGACGGCAGATTAGCGAGCATCACCTGGCTCACGACGCAGGAGAGCAACTCCAACCAGAGTCTGAAGAACCCGGGGAAGAAGAACGGGAGCGGAACGGGCACCGGCAAGCAGGTGACCACCACCGCCACCACGGTCAACTTCGACGATTCGAACCGGGCGATCGGCGAGAAGTGGATCCGCGACAACGCCTTCATGATGCCGTTCCAGACGATCCGGAACGCCGTCGACGAGAACGGCTCGATCGTCTCCAAGGACCCCGGGCCCAACGCCGACCCGCTCGACCGGCTGATCTACGAGCGCGGCCTGGTCAGCAGGAACGTCTACACGGGCGAGGTGGACGAGTTCAAGATCGCGGCCGAACTGGCGGCGGAGATCAAGTTCGGTGTCGAGGGCGGCTACGAGGGGGAGAAGCAGAAGATCACCGACTCCCAGTACCTCGGCCCCCCGCAGAATGGTGAACGGACCTTCCAGCAATGGCCGGAATGCGCGAAGAACTGAGAGGGCGGCGATGGGTGCGAAGAGACTGACGACGGCGGCGGCGGGCGCTCTCGCGATCATCGCCGCGGTGGCCGGGTGCTCGTCCGGCGGGTCGGGGAAGACCCCCGGCGGATACGTCCGGGGCGACGCGAAGGTGCTCACGGTCGCCTACCCGAAGGACTGGGGGCGGGGGCCGGACGGCGGCGCCGCGCTGTCGGTGCAGTCCCCGCGGCGGACGGCCACCCTGTCGGTGGTCACCGATCTGGGCGAGCGGGGCCGTCCGGAGATGCTGGAGGCGACCATCGAGGCCGCCTCGATGATGAACGCCAGGGACTACCACCGGACGGGATCGAAGTCGATCAAGGTCGCGGGGGCGAAGGACGCCCGGCGCGTCGACTTCACCTTCAGCGGCTTCCTGGGGACGGGCGCCCCCGGGCAGGCCGCCGACGTCGGCGTGATCGGAGGGAACGGCAGGATGCACGTGGTCCGGCTGATCTGGCGGCGGGGGGAGCTCAAGGACGACGTCGTGGACGGCGTCATCGACTCGATCAGGGTGCGCTGAGATGGTCCGGATGCTGGGCGCCTGGGGCGCCGCGCTGATCGTCTGGCTGCTCGGCTTCTCGATCGTCGCGCGGCTGGCGGCCGGGGCCGGGGGCGGCGGCGAGCCGCTCTCCGACCTTGACCGGATCGTCCGTCTCGACCTCCCGTGGATCCTGGTCAGCGTGTCGATGGTCGTGGTGGCCGGCGCCGTCCAGCGGGACCGGGCGCGGCGGGTGCGCTGGTTGGCGAGCGTCCTCGCGGTGCCGCTGCTGGCCGTCCTCGCCGGGGTCGCGGCTCCGGTGGGCGGCGGCACCGACGCGCTGTCCGCGGTCCTGTACGTCGCCGAGGGAGTCGCCGGGACGGCCGGAGGCCTGGCCCTGGCCGCGCTCGTCGGCGTCGACCGCGAGGAACTCGGCGGGTACTGGTGATGCCGTCGTGGTCGTTCGGTCTCATGGCGCTGGGGTTCGGTGCGGCCTTCTGCGCGGTCGGCGTCCACCGCTACCGGGCGGGCCGGGCGTTCCTGGCCTCCGCGCACCGGGTCGCGGGAGTCGTCGCCGGGATCCACCGGGTCGAGAGGACCGACACCTACGAGTTCTTCCCGGTCCTGCGCTTCCGCACGCTGGACGGCGCCGAGATCGAGACGGTCGCCCAGACCAGGGGCGGGTCGTTCGAGCTGACCCGGCTCAAGGGCCGGCAGGTGGCGGTGTTCTACGACCCGCGCGATCCGCGCACGGCGCGGATGGACACCTCGTCCGGGAGGGGGACGGCGGGCTCGGTCGGCATGGCGGTCTTCGGCTTCTTCCTCGTCGTCCTCGGCGCCGGCCTGGTCTTCGCGAGCCTGGCCTGAGGACGGGCCCGCTCCGCGGCGCTTCCGGGGGTCAGAAGTAGGAACCGGTCGCGGGCGCCTTTCCGCCGAAGTAGGCCTTCGCCTCGGGGCGGAACAGCAGGACCAGGATGACGATCGGGAGGACCAGGTTGAGGACGCCCCGGGGGTCGCCCTCCCCGACCCTGGCGAGCGAGAGCAGGATGTAGAAGATCTCGAGCGCGATGATGCCGCGCCGCAGCCCCGTCCCGCCGTTCGGAACGCGCAGCGCCAGCATCAGGCTGAGGACGCCGGGAAGGGCGAACCAGAGCGCGGCGCCGATCGCGGCGGCCGTGACCCCGACGGCGGCGAAGAACGCCAGGGTCATGACGAGCGTGAGCCCGGCGGCGACGAACATCAGCACGCGCACGGTCCTGACCTGATTCGGCATGCGTCCACCATCGCGTGTCAAGGGCGCTTCGCACAATGCCCGGCCATGGTGCCGGCGGCAAATCGGGCCCTTGCACCAGCCATTTTAGGTCCCAGGGCCTAATGCGGAGCTTCAGTGAAAGCGTTCCGCATTCCACGCGGCATCATTATGGCGGGTGAGCCGCGCTTTTTCTCGATGCCCGCGCCCCGATTGGGCCCTGGGGCCCATGTGCGGGGCCGGTGCGGCGGATTGAATGGTGCGGGGCGCCCCGCAGCCGGCGTCCGTCCGGTCAGGTGCCGGGGCGTGGACAGGGGCGGATCGGGGCGAGGGTCGATGGTCGCGTTGGTGCTGGTGCCCGTCGGGCTCGTCGTCGGCGTTCTCGCGGCGCCGCTGGCGGCGCCGTACGTCAGTGACGTCACCCGCCGGCACCGCGCCGTCCTGGGCCTGGTCACCGCGGCGCTCTTCGGCGTGCTCGGATGGCGGGTCGGGTTCGAGCCCGTCCTGCCCGCGCTGCTGTACCTCGCGGCCGCGGGCGCCTTGCTCGGCTTCATCGACCTCGGCGTCAGGCGGCTGCCCGACCGGTTCACGCTCCCGTCCTACGGCGTCGCGGCGGTGCTGCTCGCCGCGGCGGCGCCGTTCACCGAGGACGGCGCGCGGCGGTTCGAGCACGCGCTCGCCGGCATGGCCGCGCTGTTCGCGCTGTACTTCGCGCAGGCCCTGCTCGTCCCGTCCGGGATCGGCCTCGGTGACGTCAAGCTGTCCGGCGTGCTCGGCCTCTACCTCGGCTGGTTCGGGCAGAACGCCTGGATCACCGGCCTGCTCACGACCTACCTGACGGGCGGCCTCGTCGCCCTCGGCATCATGATCGCCCGCCGCTCCCGCAAGGGCGACTTCCCCTTCGGCCCCTACATGCTCGCCGGCGCGCTCGTCGCGGTGCTGTCCCCGGGCGCGGGATGAGATGCAGATCATGGGTGGACGGTTCGAGGCGGCCGGGAGGCCGAATAAGCTCAGGAGCGTGAACCGCGCGCCCCAATGGCTGCTGCCCACCGTGCTGACCGCGCTCATCCTGGCCGTGGTCGTCGGGGCGCTGCTGGGCTGAGCGGCGCGGATCAGTGATCGTCGGGGCGCGGAACGGGGATGATCGATCCATGTCAGCACGCCGGGCCGCCGTCCGTGCGGGCACCGCGATCGCCCTCGCCGGCGCCCCGGTCTGCCTGCTCTCCCCCTCCGCCTCCGCCTCCGCGGGTCGTGGCGACGCGGTCGCCTTCACGATCAAGGACACCCGGATCACCGAGTCCAGCGGGCTCGCGGCCAGCTCCCTGCACCGGGGCGTCGTCTACACCCACAACGACTCCGGCGGCGTCCCGAAGGTCTACGCGCTGGGCCCGGACGGAAGGGTCGTCGCCGTGCTCACGCTCGCCGGCGCGGGAGCCCGCGACTGGGAGGCGATGGCGATCGGCAAGGACGGCCGCGGCCGTCCGGCGATCTTCGTGGCGGACATCGGCGACAACCTCGGCGGGGCCTGGCCGTACGTGACCGTGTACCGGATCCCCGAGCCGGCCCGGCTGGTGAGCCAGGCGCTGCCGGCGACCCGGTTCCGGATGAAGTACGAGGACGGGCCGCGCAACGCCGAGACCATGATGATCAACCCGCGCACGAACCGGCTCTACATCGCCAGCAAGCTGTTCGGCGGCAAGGTCTACGAGGCGCCGGCGCGGCTGCGGACCGGCGGCTCCAACGTCCTGCGCCAGGTCGGGGACGCACCGCCCATCGCGACCGACGGCGCCTTCGCCCCCGACGGGCGGACCTGCGTCATCCGCACCTACTTCGGCGCCCGGCTGTACTCGGTCGGCGCCGACGGCCGCCCCGCCAAGACGATCAAGTCGCTGGACCTGCCCCGGCAGGTGCAGGGCGAGTCGGTGACCTACACCCCGGACGGGAGGTCGCTGCTGGTGGGCTCCGAGGGCGTGAACCAGCCGGTCTACCGGCTGCCGCTGCCGGAGGAGGCGCGGCCGTCGCCGGCCTCCTCCCCCGGGAGCGCGGGCGCGGGCGACGACACCACGAGCGGCCGCCGGGACGCCACCAACACCCGGACGGCGCTGTTCCTCGCCCTCGCGATCGCGGGGGCGGTCGGCTACGGCCTGGTGCGGCGACGGCGGTGAGGGCACGGCGGCGGTTCCACGGAGGCTCGGCTCACGCGACCGGTGAGCCTCATGTGACGGCGGTGGAGTCCCGACCTGACCGGCGCGATGGATGTCGGTTCCGGAGGGCGACCGGATCGTGGAAGGGGGCGACGGTCCCGCGGGGACCCGTGTGAGGATGCGGACTGTGGAGCATGAGCTGGTGGGCCTCGCGGGATCCGGCGGCCGGTGGCGCCCGGTCGCCGCGGGTCCGTTCACCGTCCTCGCGGTGGCGCTGGCGCTGCTGCCGATCAGGCCGGTGTGGCTGTGGGCCGCGCTGATCGGCGCCGTCGCCGCGTTCCCGTGGCTGCTCGGCGCGGTCCCGGAGGCGCGCCGCCGCCGCCCGCGCCCGTACTGGCGGCTGTCGGCGGCCGGTCTGGAGCGCGTCGGCCCCGGCGGGCTGACGATGGTCTCCTACGAGCGGTCCCGGATCGACGGCCTGGCCATCACGACCGGCGACGGCGTCCTGACCGTCTTCCACCGGTTCGGCCGCACCGCCGTGGGCGGGATGACGGCGATGGGGCTGGAGCCGCTCGCGGTGTTCGTGGCGGCCCGCAGGCTCGGCATCCCCATGCACGTCCTGGACGGCGACGCCGCCGACCTGCTCGACCCGGCGCTCGACGAGGCCCTGCGCGTGTCCGGGCTGGAGGACGACGTCCCCGGCGGCGGCCCCCTGCCGCGCGACCACGCGGCCGAGAAGCGCCTGCTGGACCAGGAGGCGGCCCTGCTGGCCGCGGCGCACGAGCCGCCCGCGCGGGCCCCCTCCGGCCGCGCGTCCCGCGCGACGCCCGAGGAGCAGCGGCTGGCCACGCCGGAGCCGCTTCCGAGCCGCCGCCGGATCATGCTCCTCGGCGCGCTCACCGCCCTGCTCGGCGCCGTCATGATCGTCCGGATCGCGCTGGACGGGACGGGCCAGTTCGGCGCCCGGCTCGCCGCGGGCTGCTGGGCGCTCGCCGCGATCGGCGGCGTCCTCGCGGCGCGCCGCCGGCTGCTGCGGGCCGCACAGGTCCGCTGGACGATCACGGCGGAGCGGCTGCTGGTGCGGGCCCGCCCCGGCCGCCGCCGCGAGATCCAGGACCTGCGCGCCGAGAACGTCGCCGCGGTCGTCGTCGGGCCCGGCCTGCGGCTGGACCCGGTGAGCGGCGAGCCGCGCCGCGCCGACCTCGCCGCGCTGGCGTTCGGGCACCGGCTGGAGCTGGTCGCCCGGCTGCCCGCCCACGGCCTGGACGGCTTCCAGCTCGCGCACGCCCTCGACGACCACGGCTACCGCGTGATCACTCCCGGGGCGCGGTCGCCGCGCCGTCCCGACTACGGGCTCGAAGGGCTGCCGGAGATCTTCGCGCAGGTGCCCGGCGGGCGCCTGGTCGTGGAGGGCGACGGGCTCGGCTGGGCGGACGCCGCCGGCGACGTGGTGCTGAAGATGCCCCAGGACCGCATCGGCGGCATCGAGCTGCTGACCGTCTCCGGGCACGCCTGGGTCCGGCTGTACGACTCCGACGGCGACGAGTTCTTCTCCGCCCCCCTCTCGGCGCTGCGGATCTCCCGCACCGACCTGCGCGACTCCGCCCGCCGCGCCGGGCTCCCGGTCAACGACGCCGAGTACGACGCCTACCTGAGCGCCGCGTTCCACTCGGCCATGTCCTCGCTGTCGGCCCCCGGCCCCGAGCCCGCCCCGGCCCTGTCGGCGCAGGGCGCCGCGCACGAGGGCGCGGCCGCCCGGCCGGAGCCGCCGGAGGAGTCCGGTTTCGTCTTCCCCGCCCACACCCCGCCCAGCCCGGTGACCGCGCCGGGCACGGTCCTCGACGCCACCCGCCGGTCCCGCGTCGGCACCTACGGCATGAGCGTCCTGCTGTGCGAGGCGGTGGCGCTTCTGGGCGCGGTGTGGCTCGGCCCAGACCTGGGCGGGTTCAACGCCACGGCGATGTGGTCGATGCCGACCGGGGCGTTGGCCGGGCTTCTCGGCTACTGGCTGTACGACCGCAACCGGTCGCAGCTGCGCGTGTCGGCCGCCGGGGTCGCCGTCGTCACCCGGCGCGGCCGGGTCGAGTGGGACCTGCCCCGCGACCGCCTCGGCGGCGTCGGCATCGACGACGCGGTCGAGCGGATGCCCCGCCTGGTGGTGTGGGGGCCGTCCGGGCGGGTGCTGCGCCAGATCACGTTCCCGCCCGACCTCGGCGAGCTGCGCCGCGCCTGCGAGCGCTACGGAGTCCCCTGGGGCCCGCCGGACGCCGACCGTCCCGCCCCTCCGCCGCCGGAGCTGTGACGCAGCGGCCACGTCATCAGCGCCTCGTACTCCAGCTGGGCGTTGTCCTTGCCCGGCAGGTGGCTGCGCATCAGGTGGACCGAGTCCGCCGTCCACGGCATGCCCGCGAACGATGACAGCGCCTCGACGAGCGACCGCACGTCGACGGGCCGCCGCGACCGCGCCAGCGTCATGTGCGGGCGGAAGCCGCGGTGCTTGTCGGGGATCGTCCCGACCCGGCGGCCCGCGGCGGTGGTGGAGGCGGCCAGCCTCGCCAGGGCGCGGCGGTCGCCGTACAGGCCCGTCCACAGCACGCGGGCGTGCGCGCCGTTGCCGGGGAACGCGCCCGCGCCCGCCAGCGACAGCGTCATCCGCTCGTGGCGGCGGACGGCGCGCTCCAGCCTCGGGAGCAGGCGCTCCAGGGTGCGGTCGTCGACCTCGTCGAGGAACGTCAGCGTGACGTGCATCAGATCACGCCGGATCCAGCGCAGCTCGGAGACCGTGCCGAGATGGGGCCGGACGGCCTCCGCGAGCTCGTCCAGAACCTCCGGCGGCGGGACGAGCGCCACGAAAAGCCTCATGAACGCTTCCACAGGGCCACCCCGCCAGCTTTTCAGCAGGCGGCGTTCCTTGTCACGCAAATAGGGTCAACCGAATCGCCGTACCGCGCCGGTCTTATGGGGCCCGTGCGAGCCCTTTACCGCTCGGCGACCCGGGCGCGGCGAAACCGGGCGAGGGCGGGACGCACCGTCCCGCGCCCCGAAGACGCGGCCCGCTGCTCGTCGGTCCTCCACCGCAGGGCCAGGGCGCCCACCGCGAGGGCGGCGACCGCGGAGACCAGCCCGCCGAGGACGAGGGAGGCCCGCGCGCCGAAGTGCTCGGCCAGCCAGCCGACCGCGGGCGCGCCCAGCGGGTTCGTCCCGAGGAACACCAGCATGTAGAGGGCCATGACGCGGCCGCGCATCTCGGGCGCGACGCCGAGCTGCACGGACGCGTTCGCCGCCGTCATGATCGTCATCATCGCGATCCCGGTCGGCACCAGCAGCGCCAGGAACGACCAGTACGTGGGCATCAGGCCGGTGAGGACCTCCAGCGCCCCGAACGCCAGGCCCATCGCCACCAGCAGCCGCAGCCGGGGCCGGGCGACCCTGCGGGCGGCCAGCAGGGCGCCGCTGAGCGCGCCGAGCGCCAGCATGCTGGACGCGAGGCCGAACGCGGAGGCTCCGGTGTGGAAGACCTCCTTCGCCACCAGCGCGACCGTGGTGTTGAAGTTCATCCCGAACGTGGCGAGGAACCCGACGAGGATGAGCACGAGCATCAGGTCGCGGCGCCCGCGCACGTAGCGGAGCCCCTCGCGGAGCTGGCCCTTGGCGCGCTTGACGGGGGCGGCCTGGTTCAGCTCGTCCGTCCGCATGGCGTAGATGCCGAAGAGGACCGCGCCGAACGACGCGGCGTTCACCAGGAAGACCGGGCCGGTGCCGATCAGCGCGATCAGCACCCCGGCGACGGCGGGGCCGAGCAGCCGCGCGCCGTTGAAGGTGGCGCTGTTCAGCGCGATCGCGTTCGGCAGGTCGCGCTTGCCGACCATCTCGACCACGAAGGACTGGCGGGTCGGGTTGTCCACGACGGTCGCGACGCCGAGCCCGAACGCCAGCACGTACACGTGCCACACCTGCGCCGTGCCGGAGATCGCGAGGAGGCCGAGGACCAGCGCGAGCACGCCCATCGACACCTGCGTCAGCATCAGCACGCGGCGCTTGGAGTAGCGGTCGGCGATGACGCCGCCCCAGAGGCCGAACAGCAGCATCGGCAGGAACTGCAGGCCGGTCGTGATGCCGAGCGCGGTGCCGCTGCCGTGGGCGAGATCGAGGACGAGCCAGTCCTGCGCGATCCGCTGCATCCACGTCCCGGTGTTGGAGACGACCTGGCCCGCGGTGTACAGGCGGAAGTTGTGGTTGCGGAGCGAGCGGAACATGCCGGCGCGGCCCCCGGGGTCCTCGGCGGGCGCCTCGTCGCGGTCGGCCGGTTCCGGGCCCGGGGTCTCGGGGACGGCGGGTCCGGACGGTCCGGAGGGCTCCGAGGATCCGGCGACGGTGGGTGCGGACGCGGATTCCGGGACGTCCGCCACGGTCTCGTGGAACGTTCCGGCCTGGTCCGTCGCGGCCGCGGAGGGGGCGGCGTCCGGGCGCGCGGCGGGGCGGGCGGGCGCGTGCGCGGCGGGACGCGGGGCGGGGCGGCGACGGCGGGAGCGGGCAGGGCTCGCGAGGGCGGCGGCCCGGGCCGGATGTGCGGCTCGCCGCCCGCGGGCGCCGCGCGTCGCGGTCCCCTCGGGTTCGTCGGGGGTTTCGTTAGCAGAAGTCATTACCAAGGCTAACGGTAATCAACCCGCCCGCATTCCGGCAAGCGCCAACGAATCCGATCAAGTCGATCCAGGCGCCCGCGGGCCCCTGACGGCGGCTTCAGGAGCGGCTGAGCTTGTCGATGACGGGGGCGGCGCGGCGGAGGATCTCCCGCTCCTCCTCGGTCAGCTCGCCGAGGCGCATGGCGAGCCAGGCCTCCTTGCGGCGGCGCTCGTCGGCGAGCAGGGCGGCACCCTCGTCTGTGGCGTTCAGCACGACCTGGCGCCCGTCGGTCGGGTGCGGGCTGCGCGCGACGAGCCCCCGCTCCTCCAGGTAGGCGATGACGCGGGTCATCGAGGGCGGCTGCACCTTCTCGTGGTCGGCCAGCTCGCGCGGCGTCATCGACCCGTGCCGCTCGATGGCGGCGAGCGCGGCGAACTGCGTGAGCGACAGCGGGCTCGGACCGCCCTCGCCCGCCGCGGACGGCCGCAGCGTGCGCAGCCGGCGCGACAGCCGCGCGATCGAGATGCGCAGCTCCTCGGCCAGGCCGGGCGCGGACGCCGTGCGGCCCCGGATCGGTGGCAATGTCATCGTCTTCGGTCTCCTGTGCTGCCCATGCTGCCACGCCGCCACTTGACACTTTCGCTAAGCTCCTTAGCCTGTTAGCTAAAGAGACATAGAGGAGGGTCGCGATGCCCCGTGCGGGACTGTCGCCCGACGCGGTCGTGGACGCCGCCGTCGCCGTCGTGGACGCCGAGGGCCCCGGTGCCCTCACGCTGGCGGCGGTGGCGGGAAGGGCCGGGGTCGCGACGCCCTCCCTGTACAAGCATGTCCGCAATCTCGCGGAGTTGCGACACCTGGTGACCGCGCGCGTCCTGGAGGAACTCGCCGAACGGCTCGGGGAGGCCGCGCTCGGACGGTCCGGCGACGACGCCGTCCGGGCGCTGATGTACGCGTACCGGGCCTACGTGGTGGAGCATCCGGGCCGCTACGGGGCGATGGAGCAGACGGCGGACCCGGAGGGCGGCTCGGCCGGCGACGCCGCGGAGCGGCTGCTGAACATCCTGTACGGGGCGCTGCGCGGCTACGCCCTGGAGGGGCCGGAGCTCGTCCACGCGGCGCGCTGCCTGCGCTCGGCCGTCCACGGGTTCGCCGTCCTGGAGGCGGCGGGCGGCTTCGGGCTCCCCGCCGACCTGGAGGGCAGTTATGAGCTGCTCATCACGATGGTCACCGGCGGACTGGCGGGCCGAGGCCGCGTAGCCTGAGCGCATGAGCCCTCCGCGCCGCCCGGACCCGCCGCCGATGCAGACCAACGACGTCCGCATCGCGGCCGCCGGAACGGCCGCCTGGGCGGTGGCGCTCGTCGTGCTGCTGATCGTCGGGCTGCCGTCGCAGGACCGCTGGTGGCTGTGGGTGTGCGGCGCCGGCATCGGCATCGGGCTTTTCGCCATGTGGTACGTCCCCCGGCTTCAGGCCGGCCGCGCCCGGCAGGAGGCCGAGCGCGCCGCCAGGCGCGAGACGCCCTCCTAGGGCTCCCTAGGCCTCCAGGTCGTCTTCGGCGAGCAGGACGGGCAGCGTCTCGGGGGCCCGCAGGACGGCCTCCAGCAGGAGCCGGTCGCCCCAGTGCCCGGTGGACCAGGCGAGCGCCCGCGCCAGGCCGGCGACGCCGCTCGCGTGGACCTCGCCGTCCCTCGTCCACCACGGGACGTCCTGGCCGTCCACGATGAGGCGCTCGTGGGCGACGTAGTCGGCGGGGGCGCCGGGCATCACCGCCCTGACGGCCTCCGGGACGGGACGCCTCTCGCCGTCCGACCCCACGAGCCCCGGGATCTCCTCCCCGGCGAGCGGCAGGTCCAGGAGTTCGGCCAGGCGCGCGTCGCGCCCCTCCCCGGCGATGACGAGCGGCTGCCCTTCGAGGAGGGGGAGCAGGTCGGGGCCGTCGAGGACGAGGGCGTCCGCCGCGTCGACCACCTCGACGTCGCCGTCGACGACCGCCCGCACGCGCTCGGGCGGCTCGACGGCCGCGTCCGGGGCGTCGGCCAGCGCCGTCCAGAGCCCGCCCAGCTGGGACCGTCCCACCGGCCGCCGGGCATCGCCCAGGCGATCCAGCAGCTCCTGCGCGCCCCCGGGCTCATCGAGCAGTTCCACCAGTGACGTGCGGACGCCCAGGGCGAGCAGGAAGTGCTCGTCGAGGCCCTGCGGCGCGACGTCGTAGAGCCCTGCGAGCGCCTCGTCGCCGCCCAGGCGGAACTCGCCCGGCCTGCGGCCGTCCAGCACTGGACGGCGGCTCAGCCACCACGCCGTGTAGGACGGGACGACGACACGCCGCCCGTCGTGCAGGGCGACATGGGCGGGATCCACGATCGCGGACCGGCACGGCGGGGCGGCGAGAACCCTGAGCGCCGCCGCCCAGTCGTCGACGAGTTCGAGATCGCGGACCGCCGCGAACTCGGGGACGAGCGGGGGGAGGTCCTGCTCGCCGGTCCGGCGCAGCACCTCGTCCGCCCACAGGTCCTCGTCGTCGAGTTCGAGGCTCTCGGCCTCGTCGGCGAGGCCCGTGAGGTTGACGTCCTCGGCCCTGGCCAGCGCGAACCCGTCCAGGACGCCCGCGGCCGTGAGCGTCTCCGCGCCCCACCGCTCCAGGACCTCCGCGTCCACGACGCCGAACGGCGCGTCGCCGGCCATGATCTCGCGCAGCGGGCTCTCCGGCAGCAGCAGCTCGCCCGCCGGGTAGAGCTCGCCGTCCTCGCCGGGCAGGGCCAGCTCGGCCAGCCACGGCTCGTCGCCGGGATCGGCGTGCGCGGCCGCGACCAGGCCCAGCACGGCCTCGGCGACCGCGTCGGGATCGTCGGCGTCGAAGGACTCCTCGACGGCCGCCCGCACGGCGGCGTCCGCCAGCACGGCCCGCGGCCCGGCCTCGACCGCGCCGAGCCGCGCCAGGAGCGGGTGCACGGCGTCCGGGTGGACGAAGCGCAGCCCGAGCACCTCCAGGCCCGCCGGATCCACGCCGTCCGCGATCAGCAGGCCGCGCGGCCCCCGCACCACGCGCCCCGTCCCGCCCGCCAGCGGCACCGGCAGGGCCCCCAGAGCGTCGGTGGCGGCCCCGGCGAGTGCGTCGTACACCCGGTGCCACCACGCCGGTTCCCGGTCCACAGCGGCCAGCTCGTCGATCACGTCGGCCAGTTCCACCCGCCGCACCCCGAGCGCCGCCAGCGCCGGGCTCCGCGCGGGCCACTCCGGCGGCAGCAGGCCGCCCACGACGGTGTCCGTCTCCTCCTCGGCGCCCCGGCCGCCGAGCACCTCGACGAACGCGGCGGGCGCGTCCACCGCGATCGCGTCGCGCCCGCGGGTCCGGTGGGGCAGGACGGGCGCCTCCGGGAGCCGCTCCCGGATCCCCCGCCGGATCCGCGCGTCCAGCTCTCCGGCGGCGATCGGCCCCGGCACGAGCTCCAGCACCTTCGGGGAGACGGGCAGTTCGGCCAGCAGCCGCACGTAGGCCTCGGCGGCCCGGTCGGCGAGGAGGTCGGCCAGCGCGCCCGGCGCGACGTGCCGCCGGTCGGGCGCGAGCGGGAAGGACGCGATGAGCAGCGCGGGCAGGTCGAGGCGCTCGTCGCTGGGCGTGGGCGCGTGCAGGACGCCGGGCGTGTCGCCGGGGAGCCCGTCCTCGGGCAGGGCCCACCGCACCTGCCAGAACGGCCGGGCCCGCTCCTCCACGGGACGGTCCCGCAGGAGCTCCGCGGGGATCTCCCCGTGCGCCTCGACCGTCCGCCACCGGCCGCCGTCGATGATCACCTCGCCCGGGGCGCGCCGTTCGGCGGTCAGCGTCCGGACGTCCCCGTCGACGTCGATCTCGACGTGCTCCAGCGCGGGCAGCGCCAGCATGAGCGCCGCCCCCACCTGCCGGAGCTGCCGCCGGACCGGCTCCACCGCCTCGCCCCGCAGCGGCAGCCGCACGACGCTGTCGAAGCCCGCCGGGACCTCGGGCGGCCGGTCCAGGGCGAACGGCAGCCGCAGCAGCGGGACGTGCCCGCCGCGCCGCCCCAGCTCCCCCGCCAGCCCCGGAATCCCCTCGACCAGGTCCCGGGCCCGACTCAGCGACCACTCGACGCCCGCCGTCCCGGACGCGATGGCCGGGGTGTCGGTCACGCCGACGACGGCGGCGAAGCCGACGCCGAAGCGGCCGGCGGCGGCCGGCTCGTCGCGCTTGGCCGAGGCCCGCAGCGTCGAGAGGGCCTCCACCCCGGCGGCGTCGAGCGGCGCCCCGGTGTTCGCCGCGGTCAGCAGCGGCTCCCCGCCGGTGCGCAGCGCCAGCCTGAGGCGGCCCGGCACGGCGGCGCGCCGCGCGGCGTCGGCGGCGTTCTGCGCCAGCTCGATGACGACGCGGTCGCGGTAGCCGCCGAGGGCGTGGTCCTCCTCGGCGTTGGCGTCCTCGCGGAAGCGCGCCGGGGATTCGGCCCAGGCGCGCAGGACCCGCTCTCGCAGCGCCCGCGCGCCGAACACGTCCTCCATGGGATCAGCTGTGGCCGAGCGCCTCGTCGTCGAGGGACGCGGCGTCCTCGTCACCGCCGGTGGGGACGACCTCGTAGCCGAGCTCGTCGATGACCGGCGGGTTGTGCTCGGACACCGCCGGGAGGGAGACGGCCTCGGAGTGCGCGCCGCAGCCGTGGTCGGCGGAGACGACGCGGCCGTCGTCGGGCGCGTACTCGTTGGCGCAGACGCCGAACACCTGCCGCAGCGCGCCCGCCAGCACCACGTAGAAACCGCAGGTGGAGCACTGGGCGGGGGCGGACGCGGCGATCGGGGCGCGGGGCCCGGCGACGCCGTCGTACCAGCGGGCGGCGGCCTCGTCGCGGCCCTCCCGCGACAGCACCCGCACCCGCCCGAGGCCGAGCTCCCACTGGGTCTCGCGGTCGGTCGACTCGTCGACCTGCGTGAAGCCGGGCGCGAGCCGCACGTCGTCGGGCGCGGTCGGCAGCAGGTCGCCGGGGCCGAGGTCGCCCGGGCGCAGCCGCTCCAGCCACGGCACCCACGGCGGCGCGAGGAGCGCGTCGTCGCCGGGGAGCAGGACGCACTCGCTGACCGTGACGTTCCTGGCGCGCGACGCGCGGGTCACCGTCACGGCCCACCGCCAGCCCGTGTACGCGGGGTCGAGGCAGACGAAGTAGTGCGTGACCACCCGGTCGCCCTCGGCGCGCAGGCCGAGGTGCTCGCCGACCTGGGTCTGGCCGGCGGTCTCCTCGGCGGCCTCCCGGGCGAGGTCGACCGCCTCGGCGCAGGCGGAGTCGACGGCGGGTGTGCGGGACCGGCGGGCGGCCCCGGACGTGGTGCGCGCGGCGGCGGAGCGCGCGGGGCTGGACTGGCGCTGTGGGCTCACATGTCAATTCTCGCCCATGCGGGCACGTGGCCCGCACAAGGCGGGCGCCGTCCGCGAGGTGATCCCTCATTCCAGCGGGGAACGTACTCTCAGTCGAGGACTCCGATGGCCGCCCCCGGCCCCCGAGCCGGGACGACCGCGAGGAGAGAACAGGGCGGATGGCAGACCGGACACGGGCAGGTCGGTCCGCGCGCGCCGTCGCCGGGGGTGCGGCGCGGGCGTGCCGCGCAGCGCGCTCGGCGGCGCTCGGGACCGGACGGCTCACCCGCCGCGTCACCCACGCCCAGGGCGCCGGCCGCAGCGGGCTCGGCAGCCTGATCGAGGCGTGCGCGTTCAACTCCGCCGGGGACGCGCTGGTCACCGTCGCGCTCGCGGGAACCCTGTTCTTCGGCCTGGACGTCAACCAGGCGCGCAGCCAGGTCGCCCTCTACCTCGTCGTCACCATGGCGCCGTTCGCGCTGGTCGCACCACTGATCGGCCCCGCGCTGGACCGGGCCAGGCACGTCCGCCGGTACGCGATCGCGAGCACGTTCGTGATGCGGGCGCTGCTGTGCTGGGCGCTGGCGAGCGCGCTGCCCCACGGCGACCAGGTCACCTTCCTGCCGGCCGCGTTCGGCGTGCTGGTGCTGTCCAAGGCCTTCGGGGTGCTGCGCGCCGCGGTCACCCCCCGCGTCCTGCCCGAGGAGATCTCGCTGGTGACGGCGAACGCGCGCTGCTCGTTCGCCGGGCTCATCGCCGCGTCGATCACCGCGCCCGCCGGGGCCGGCCTCGCCGTGCTGGTCGGGCCGGGCTGGGTGCTGCGCATCGGCACGGTCCTGTTCCTGCTGGGCGCCGTGTTCACCATACGGCTGCCCCGGCACGTGGACGTCCCCGAGGCCGAACCGGCGGCGGAGAAGGCCGCCCCGCGCCGCGCGTGGCGGGCGCTGCCGCGCGTCGGCCCGGTCGTCGCCGAGGCGATGCAGGCGAACGCGGTGCTGCGCGCGTTCTCCGGCTTCCTGATCATCTATCTGGCGTTCCTGCTGCGCCAGGAGCGGTTCGACCCGGTGTCGCACCACGTCGCCCTCGGCCTGCTCGCGGCGTGCGCGGGCGCGGGCGGGCTGATCGGCACCGCGCTCGGCGCCTGGATGAAGGCGCGGGCGCCGCGGTTCATCGTCTCGGCGACGCTGGCGTGCGTCACCGGCGTCACCGCCGCGGGCGCCGCGTTCTTCGGGCTGTGGGCGGCCCTCGCCGTGGCGACCGCGGCCGGGCTCGGGCAGGTGCTCGGCAAGCTGTCCATGGACGCGGTCGTGCAGCGCGAGATCGGCGAGGAGGTGAGCTCGTCCACCTTCGCGGTCTCGGAGACCCTGCACCAGCTCAGCTGGGTCCTCGGCGGACTGCTCGGCCTCGGCATGTCGATCGTCGCCGACGGGCGGCTCGCGCTCGCGGTCGTCGCGGCGGCGCTGGCCCTCGCGTCCGGGCTGCTGGTGCTGCGGCAGGCCGGAGTCCAGCGCCGGGCCGGCGGGCCCGACCGCACCGGCCCGCTCAAGGACGCGCACCACGAGATGCGCGCCTGACCTCCGGCGCCGCGAGGCGCCCGGGCGGCCGGGAGCGGGCGGAGACGGTCAGGGCGCCAGGTCGTCGGCGACCGCGCGCAGCACTATGGCGATCTTCTTGGCCTCCGCGGGGGCCGGGTGCTTGCCCCGCCGGTAGGTGTTGGAGATGCCGTCCAGCAGCTTGATCAGGTCCTCGGTGATGACGACCATCTCGTCGGGCTTCTTGCGCCGCTGCTTGGCGATGGTCTTCTCCACCGACGGCAGCGTCTCCAGCACCCGCACCTGCAGGGCCTGCTGACCGCGGCGCCCCTCGACCACGCCGAACTCGATGCGCTGGCCCGGCTTGAGGGTCGTGACCCCGTCCGGCAGCGCCGACGAGTGCACGAAGACCTCACCGCCGTCGTCGCGGGTGAGGAAGCCGAACCCCTTGTCGGAGTCGTACCACTTGACCTTGCCAGTCGGCACCGGAGACCTCGTTCGGTAAGCGTCCTGAATCGACCCCAAGATTAGTGCCTCGCCGCGGGCCGGTGAACATGCCGGGGGCGCCGCGAGGCCTACGGGGCAACGCGATCGACGCTATCCCGGCCGCTCCGGAACGGCATCCGAATATCGCCGCGCAGCTCAGCCCGCCGGGGGGCGGGTCAGCCCGCCGGGAAACCGCCGAGCCAGCCGGGGAACGCCAGCAGGTCCGGCAGGACGACGTCCGCGCCGTAGGCGGTGAGGGCCGCCGAGTCGTACGCGCCGGTCGCGACGGCCACCGCCACCGCCGAGGCCGCCCGGGCGGCGTCCACGTCGCCGGTGTGGTCGCCGATGTAGGCGCCGGCGCCGTGTTCGCGCAGGGCGGCGCCCTTGTCGGCGCCGAACAGGCCGCCCACCACGGCGTCCGCCGCCAGCCCGAGGAACCGGACGGTCCGCTCGGTGTCGGCCTGGTTCTTGCCCGACACGACGACCACCCGCCCGCCGCGGGCCCGCACCGCCTCCAGCGCGGCGGCGGCCCCCGGCATGAGCACGGTCGCCGGGACCGCGACGTCGGCGTAGATCGCCCGGTAGCGCGCCGCCATCGCCGGCACCTCCTCCGGCGGGAACCAGTACGCCAGCTCCTCCTCCAGCGGGGGCCCGATGCGCCGCACCACCTGCGCGGTGTCGATCGGCACGCCCGTCTCCGCCGCCAGGGCCGCGTAGACGGCGCTGATCCCGGCGCGGGTGTCGGCGAGGGTCAGGTCGAGGTCGAAACCGATCGCGAGGCCGTCGCGGGACGGCGCGGAGGAGGAAAGATCGAGCACGTCCACAGGGTAAGGGGGTGGACACACGGAAGGACCCGCGCTCTCCTGGTAGTGGCGATGCGACGGGATCCGAGTAGGAGAGCGCGGGACCGTGTCTCGGATATACCCGGGCCCTCGACCACAAACCACCTGACCAGGGAAAACGCAGCATACGAACGCACCACCCCCGCCCCAAGGACGACCCGGGCCCGGCCCGGTGAAGGAGGCCGCACATGGCAGGGACCCAGACCGAGCCGGGCGGTGACCACCGCGCACCGCGCGCCCGCCGGCTGCCCGCCGCCGCGGCGACCCGCCGCCGCGCCGCCGGCCTGCTCGCGGCGGCGGTCTCCGTCGCCACCACGCTCGTGGTGGTGATCCTGGCCGTGCACATCGTCTTCGTCGCGTTCGAGGCCAACACCTCCAACGACCTCGTCCGCTGGTTCGGGGACCGGGCCACCGACCTGTGCTGGCAGTTCAGGGACGTCTTCCAGCCGGAGAACCCCAAGGTGGAGGTCGCCGTCAACTACGGCCTGGCCGCCCTCGTCTACCTGGTGGTCGGCCGCATCCTCGTCGGCCTCGTCCGCCGCCTGGGCCGGTAGCGGGCTAGTCGCGGCCGGGGAAGCGGACCTTGTCGAAGGGCCACGCCGTGCTGAGCCATTCGCGGACGAACCCCTCCAGCTCCTTCTCCAGGACGGAGTTCTCCTCGTCCGCGCGCACCCAGAACACCACCACCGCGTCCGAGCCGGGACGGTCCGACGGGGCGACGTGGATGCGGCCGAGCTGCTTCTCCCCGTCCGGTGTGATCACGACGTAGCTGAACGAGCGCCGCAGCTGCCCCTGCTTCTGCAGCCACGCGACGTCGATCAGGGCCTGCTCGAAGGTGAACTCGCGGTCGGGCCAGCCCCACTCGGGCCCGAACCGGCCGGCCAGCCGGTCCAGGCTGCCGATCACGGCGCCGTAGTCCTTGACCACGTCGTGCACGGTGATCGGACGGATCTGGAAGTCGGGCCCGGCCACCAGCGTGGGCACCACGAAGTCCTCGGGCAGGAAGGCCCCGTCGGCCGCCTTCCGCGGAGACTTGAACATCGCCGACCTTTCCGACGACGCCCCTTCCGGCGACGGGGCGCGGACGAAGGAACTCTAGTCCGCGGGCACCCCGCCGCGAGCGGCATCACGGATTCGGGCGCGCCGCGCGCGACGCGGGGGACCGGCCGCGTGAACATGCCTTACTGTTCTTGCGGAGGGAATTCATCACCATGACGACATCTACGCGCGACCGCATCGTGGCCGAGTCGCTCCGGCTGTTCGCCGACCGGGGCTACGCGGCGACGTCGGTCGCCGAGATCGAGGCCGCGGCCGGCCTGTCCCCGGGCGCGGGCGGCCTCTACCGGCACTTCCGGTCCAAGGAGGAGGTGCTCTCCTCGGCCATCCGCGAGCACATCGAGCGGACCCGCCGGCAGATCAGCGACGTCCTCACGCAGTCCACCGCCTTCGAGGAGCGCCCGCTCGAAACCCGGCTGCGCATGACGTGCCAGGCCGGGCTCGCCAAGATGCGCGAGGAGCAGGACCTCATCCGGGTCCTGTTCCGCGACCTCGACCAGTTCCCGAACCTGGTGGCGGAGATGCGCGAGGGCATCGTCAACCCGCTGTACGACGGCATCGCCACCTGGCTGGCGGCGCAGCCCGAGTTCGAGGGCTTCGACGAGGACTGGCCCGCGGTCGCGTCGATCCTCGGCGGCGCCGTGGTGAACTACTGGCTCGCGAACGAGGCGATGTACGAGCCGCCGACGCGCATCGACGAGAAGCGGTTCGTGGAGAGCTGGGCGCGCCTCGGCCTCGGGCTGGTGCATCTGGACCGCACGCCCGCCACCTGATCGCGGCCGGCCGGCGTTCCCCACCTCGCGCGGGCCTCTAACCTGGAGGCCCGCGTGCCTGCGGCATGCACGCGACTTAAAGTTGGGGAACGGCATGGAAACGTATGCGGACTGGTTGCGCGCGCGCGGCGACGACGAACTGCGCGCGCTGCTGGCCGCGCGTCCCGAGCTGCTCGCCCCCGTCCCCGCCGACCTGACCGCGCTCGCCGCCCGCGCCGCCACGCCCGCCGCCGTGTCCCGCGCGCTCGACCGCCTGGACCGCTTCACCCTCGCCGTCCTGGAGGCCCTGCTCGTCCTGTCCGCCCCGGCCGGGCCCGACGCGCTCGCCGCCGCCCTCGACGCCACCCCCGGGCAGGCCGAGGGCGCGCTCGCCACCCTCCGCCGGTTCGGCCTGGCGTGGGGGGACGGCGCCCCGGCCACGGCGCCCGGCGTCCGGCAGAGCCTGCCGCACCCGGCCGGGCTCGGGCCGCCCGTCCGGGAGGTCTTCGCGGGCTACCCCGCCGAGCGGCTCACCGACCTGGTCACCGACCTGGACGGCGAGGCCCCGCGCGGCTTCGCCGACTCCGGCCGCCTCCTCGCCCGGCTCGCCGAGCTGCTGAGCGATCCCGCCGCCCTGATCGAGGACGCCGGGCCCGAGGCGCGGGCCGCCCTCGACCAGCTCGCGTGGGGGCCTCCCGTCGGGCGGGTCGCCGACGCGCGCCGTCCCGTCCGGCTCGACACCGCGACCACCCCCATCGAGCGGCTCCTGGCGCGCGGCCTCCTCGCCGCCGAGGACGACCGCACGGTCACCCTGCCCCGCGAGGTCGCCCTGCACCTGCGCGGCGGGCGGCTGTTCCGGGACGTCCCCGCCGAGCCGCCGCCGCTCGCCCCGGCGGCCGAACCGCGCCGCGAGGACGTGGTCGTGCGCGCCGCGGCGGGCGAGGCCGCGGGCGCCGTCCGGCTCATCGAGGACCTGCTGGAGCGCTGGGGCCTGGAACCGCCGCCCGTCCTGCGCAGCGGCGGCCTCGCCGTCCGCGACCTGCGCGCCGCCGCGACGCTCCTGGACGTCCCCGAGTGGAAGGCGGCCCTGCTCGTCGAGGTCGCCTACGCGGCGGGCCTGCTGACCCGCAGCGGCGACCTCGACGGCGAGTGGCTGCCCACCCCCGCCTACGACCTGTGGCTGATGCGCGACACCGCCGGGCGCTGGACGGAGCTGGCCCGCGGCTGGCTGAAGTCCGACCGCGCCGCCGGGCTCGCCGGCGACCGCGACGACCGCGACCGGCTCATCAACGCCCTCAGCGAGGCGATGGTGCGCAGCAGCGCGCCGTCCACCCGCCGCGCCGTCCTCGACGTCCTCGCCGGCGCGGGCCGCGGCGTCGTCGTCGGCGAGGACGCGCTCCTGGCCCGGCTGGCGTGGCTGCGGCCCCGCCACGGCGGGCCCGCCCGCGACCGCCTCGTCGGCTGGACGCTCCGCGAGGCCGCCGCCCTCGGGCTCACCGGCTTCGGCGAGCTGGCCCCGTTCGGCCGCGACCTGCTCGCCGGCGACGACCCCGAGCCCGCGCTGGAGAAGTACCTCCCGGAGCCCGTCGACGAGATCCTCGTCCAGGCCGACCTGACCGCTGTCGCGCCCGGCCCGCTGGTCACCGAGCTCGCCCGGGAGCTGGCCCTCGCCGCCGACGTCGAGTCGACCGGCGGCGCCACCGTGTACCGCTTCACCCCCGAGTCGATCCGCCGGGCCCTGGACGCGGGGCGGACCGCCGCCGACGTCACCGACCTGCTGACCCGGCACTCGGCGACCCCGCTCCCGCAGCCGCTCCTCTACCTGATCGACGACGTCGCCCGCCGCCACGGGCACCTGCGCGTCGGCGCCCTGTCGTCCTACGTCCGGACCGACGCGCCCGCCACCCTCGACGAGATCCTCGCCGACCGGCGCGCCGCGCCGCTGCGGCTGTACCGCCTCGCCCCGACCGTCCTGGCGTCCGGGCTGCAGCGCGCCGACCTGCTCGACGGCCTGCGCGCCATGGGCCTCGCCCCGGTCGCCGAGGCGCCCGGCGGCGGCGTGATCGTGACCCGGCCGGACGCGCAGCGCGCCGACCCGCCGCCCACCGCCGAGATCGTCCGGTTCCGTCCCGACGACCGCACCGACGCCTCGATGATCTCCGCGGCCGTGCGGGCGCTGCGCGCCGGCGACGAGGCGTCCCTGCACGGCGCCGAGCACGCCCGGCAGGCCCCCTCCGGCGAGCCGCCCCGCTCACCCGCGATGGCCACCGTCGAGCGGCTGCGCGGCGCCGTCGAGCGCGGCGGCCGCGTGTGGATCGGCTACCTCGACCAGCAGGGGCAGGCGTCCAGCCGCATCGTCGAACCCGTCCGCGTCGAGGGCGGCTTCCTTACCGGCTACGACGCGACCCGCGCCGCCGTGCACCGCTTCGCGCTGCACCGCATCACCGGGGTCTCCGAGCTCGACGACGCCTCCTGAGCCGTCCCGGCGCGATCCGCCGATGTCCGGAACCGGACGCCGCGAACGACGGGAACCGGCGAACCTCGCATACGGTCCAATCAACAACCCATCGGACGGGATAGCGTGTCCGGGCGAACGGTGCGAGGGAGGCTCCCGATGAGCGGGTACGGAGGGCGTCCGCCGTCGGGCTGGGACGACCCCTACGACGGGAACCGGCAGTGGGACACGGGCGGCCCGTACGGGCAGGGCTACGGCTACACCCAGCCCGGCTACGGCCAGCCCGGCTACGGGTACGGGCCTCCGGGGGTCCCCCACCAGGCCACGAGCAACGGCTTCACCATCGCCGCGCTCGTCTGCAACGCCGTCGCGATCGTCATGTGCTGCAACATCGTGGCGATTCCCGGCGTCATCACCGCGGCGATCGCCCTCGGCCGCGTCCAGACCGACCCGGAGTCCGCCCGGAGACTGACGATCTGGAGCTGGTCGCTCTTCGCCGCGTCCCTCGTCATCGGCATCGCCCTCCTGATCGTCTGGGTCCTCTTCGGCATCATGTCCGAGCCCGACTACGGCTCCACCGAGGGGATCTGACCCGCCGCGCGCCGCGCCGCCGGACGACGGCGCGCAATAAACGCGGTGGCCGGGGCGTTGAAGACCCCGTCCTCTCCGGAACGCGCGAAGTGCGGTCGCCGCTCGGGTAGCGTGCGGCAGCGATGCCGGTGTCCGGACGAGGCATCGATCTTCCGAAACCCGACGGGGGCTTCTGCTTTGACCGACGGTCCGCTCATCGTCCAGTCCGACAAGACGCTGCTGCTGGAGGTCGACCACGACCTGGCCGGCGCCTGCCGCAAGGAGATCGCCCCGTTCGCCGAGCTCGAACGGGCGCCCGAGCACGTCCACACCTACCGGGTGACGCCGCTCGCGCTGTGGAACGCGCGCGCCGCCGGCCACGACGCCGAGCAGGTCGTCGACACCCTCATCCGGTTCTCCCGGTACCCCGTCCCGCACGCCCTGCTCGTGGACGTCGCCGACACCATGGCCCGGTACGGGCGGCTGCGGCTGGAGAAGGACCCCGTGAACGGGCTCGTCCTGTCGTCCTCCGACCGGTCGGTCCTGGAGGAGGTGCTGCGCGCCAAGAAGATCAAGGGCATGATCGGCGACCGGGTCGGCGACGACGCCGTGGCCGTCCACCCGAGCGAGCGCGGCGCCCTCAAGCAGGCCCTGCTCAAGCTCGGCTGGCCCGCCGAGGACCTCGCCGGCTACGTGGACGGCGAGGCCCACGCCATCTCCCTCGCCCAGGACGGCTGGGAGCTGCGCTCCTACCAGAGCGAGGCCGCCTCGGCGTTCTGGCACGGCGGCTCCGGCGTCGTCGTCCTGCCCTGCGGCTCCGGCAAGACGATCGTCGGCGCCGCCGCCATGGCCCGCGCCCAGGCGACCACGCTGATCCTCGTCACCAACACCGTCTCCGCGCACCAGTGGAAGCAGGAGCTGCTGCGCCGCACGTCCCTCACCGAGGACGAGATCGGCGAGTACACCGGCACCAAGAAGGAGATCCGGCCGGTCACCATCGCCACCTACCAGATCATGACCACGCGCAGGAAGGGCGCCTACGCGCACCTGGAGCTCTTCGACGCCCGCGACTGGGGCCTGGTCGTCTACGACGAGGTCCACCTGCTGCCCGCGCCGATCTTCCGGATGACCGCCGACCTCCAGGCCCGCCGCCGCCTCGGCCTCACCGCCACCCTCGTCCGGGAGGACGGCCGCGAGGGGGACGTGTTCTCCCTCATCGGCCCCAAGCGGTACGACGCGCCGTGGAAGGACATGGAGGCGCAGGGCTGGATCGCGCCCGCCGACTGCGTCGAGGTCCGCGTCACCCTCACCGACTCCGAGCGCCTCGCCTACGCGACCGCCGAGCCCGAGGAGCGGTACCGCTTCTGCGCCACGACCGACACCAAGACCAAGCTCATCCAGGCGCTCGTCGACCGGCACCGCGGCGAGCAGACCCTCGTCATCGGCCAGTACATCGACCAGCTGGACGAGCTCGGCGCGCTCCTGGACGCGCCGGTCATCAAGGGCGAGACCCGGATCCGCGAGCGTGAGCGGCTGTTCGACGCCTTCCGCAGCGGAGAGATCAGCGTTCTCGTCGTCTCCAAGGTGGCGAACTTCTCCATCGACCTTCCCGAGGCGTCCGTCGCCGTCCAGGTCTCGGGCGCCTACGGGTCCCGGCAGGAGGAGGCGCAGCGGCTGGGTCGCCTGCTGCGGCCCAAGGCGTCCGGCGCGGGAGCGCGCTTCTACGCCGTCGTGGCCCGTGACACCCTCGACCAGGACTACGCCGCCCACCGGCAGCGCTTCCTGGCCGAGCAGGGCTACGCGTACCGGATCGTCGACGCCGACACCGTCCTCGCCGGCGACGAGTTCTGACGCCTCACCGCGACACCGCCCACCGGCCGAGAGCCAGCCGGTGGGCCGGACGGCGCCTTCTCGGGATCGGCGTCAGCCGCCGCCCGCTCCTCGGTCGACCCGGCGAACGGGCCGACCGTCCGGGTCCGAGGTCAGCCAGGAACCATCCCCCAGCGGCTCCAGATCGTAAGAATGGCGGGAATGCGCCTCGAACCGGTCGACCACTCCCCCGGTGCGCAGATCGATCCGATAGTGGACGTGCCATTCCCGTTCGTCGTCCGGCACATCGTCCTCTTCCCGCTCGCCGCCGATGGTGACGATGGCCGTGTCGGCGTCCAGATATCCGCCGCTCCACTCGAAGGCCGCGGCCTCGGGGTCGTGGCCGAACGCCGCCACCGGCAGGCTCAGCACCACCTCGCCGCTCGGACACTCGTGGAAGGCCACATCGGCCTGCCCATGGTCGATGCTCATGAACTGCCCGCCGCCCGGCGCCAGGGCCATGACGCACCGGTCCGCCCACGGGTACTGCTCCACTTCCAGCGTCGACCCCTTGAGGGAGCCGGCGAAGACGAGCGCACCGTCCTGGCCCTCGCCCACGTCCAGCAGCATCCGTGACCCGTCCGGCAGTGGCAGGTGCTCTCCGCCGTGCCCGCAGGACCCCAGATCGGCCTGCGCCCGGACCTTTCCGGACCCGGCGTCGAGAACCACCCAGGTATCGGGGCTTCCGCGGCCCGCCATCGCATCCGGCCGATACACCCAGACGAGCGTCCCGTCCGGCGAGAAGGCGACCGTCGGCCTGTGCCCGTACTTCTCGGTCGACCTGGGTAGCAACGCGTATCGCCACAGCTCGGCACCGTCGCGGCGCAGGCGGACGATGTCGTGCTGCGTCGCGTAGACGAGAGAGTCGCCCAGAGGGGCGACGGCGAGACTGCTCATGTCCAGGTCGGCGCCGACCTCAACGGACCAGGCCGCCTGGAGGGGGCCTTCCGCGGCGGCGTCGACCTCGTAGACGCAGAGACGCCCGTCCAGAGAGCGGGCGAACAGGTGATCCATGGCGCGCAGGCTAACAGCGCACAGGGACAGAAAATGGAAAAGGGCCCCGCCGTGACGGCGGGGCCCTTTCCTAATATGTGTCCGGCGGCGTCCTACTCTCCCACACGGTCTCCCATGCAGTACCATCGGCGCTGAAGGGCTTAACTTCCGGGTTCGGGATGGGACCG
>NZ_JBEZJQ010000037.1:59033-76143 GCF_040653135.1 Actinomadura sp. NPDC048021 | reverse complement strand
TTCTGGTCCACCACCGACGAACTCCGCCAGAACTGGAACGAGGACAAACGCTGGCAGCCCACCTGGAACGACGACCAACGCCACCAGGGCTACGCAGGCTGGAAGAAGGCCGTCGAGCGCACGTACGGCTGGGTGGAGGTCGACTGAGAAGGGTGTCGCGCGGGGAAGGGCCGTGGTGCTTCTTCGCGGGAATCAGATGATCTAGATTCGCCGAGACGGCGCCGTCCCGGCCGGGGCGGTCTCCGCCGCCGGCCCGTCCGAGAGGATCCGCATGCCCAGCCGCACCGCCGCAGCCGCCCTCACCGCCGCCGGGACGCTCGCCCTCGCGGGCGCCGGAGCGTTCGCCGCCGCCTCCGCGCAGGCCGCGCCCGCGCGGCCGCGGACCGCGCCCGTCCCGCCGCAGGCGCCGGCCGCCCAGCGGGCGGCGGTCGACTTCACCGGGATCGTCGCGCTGAGCAACTGCTCGGGCTCCCTCGTGCGCGGGCCGCGGTCGCGGGACGCCGACGCCGCGCTGGTGCTGACCAACGGCCACTGCCTGGAGTCGGGCATGCCGGACGCCGGCGAGGTGATCGTGGACCGCAGGTCGTCCCGGACGTTCACGCTCCTCGACCGGACGGGCGGCCGGAGCCTCGGCACCCTCCAGGCCACCCGGGTCGAGTACGCGACGATGACCGACACCGACGTGACCGTGTACCGGCTCGACACGACCTACGCGGCGATCCAGAAGCGCTACGGGATCCCCGCGCTGCGCCTGTCGACGGCCCGGCCGCACGACGGGACGCCGATCCGGGTCGTGTCCGGCTACTGGCGGAAGATCTACGGCTGCAGGACGGACGCGACCGTCTACCGGCTGCGTGAGGCCGACTGGACGTGGAAGGACTCGATCCGCTACAAGCCGGAGTGCCAGACCGTCCACGGGACGTCCGGGTCGCCGGTCATCGACGCCCGGACGCGCCAGGTCGTCGGCGTCAACAACACCGGCAACGACGACGGCGAGCGCTGCACGCTCAACAACCCGTGCGAAGTCGACCGCGCCGGGAACGTCACCGTCCGGAAGGGCGTCCACTACGGGCAGCAGACGTACCTGCTCGCCCGCTGCCTGGGCCAGGGCAACGACGTCGTGCTGGGCGGGGCGTGCGCGCTGCCCAGGCCCTGACGGGCAGCGGGCGGGCGGTCACCCCTCCGCCAGCAGCCCGGTGCGAAGCCGGTCGAGGGTCGCGCGGATCAGCCGGGAGACGTGCATCTGGGACAGGCCGATCTGCTCGGCGATCTGCGTCTGCGTCCTGTTCCCGAAGAACCGCAGGAGCAGGATCGTGCGCTCGCGCTCGGGCAGGTCGTCGATGAGGGGCCTGAGGGCGTGGCCGTCGATGAAGGCCTCCAGCGCCGGGTCCTCGGACCCGAGGTACTCGCCGACGGTGCCGGCCTCGCCGTCCGGCGTCCCGTCGGCCGGCGCCTCCAGCGACAGCGGCCGGTAGGCGTCGCAGGCGATGATGACCTCGACCGTCTCGTCCTCGGTGACGCCCATGATCGCCGCGGTCTCCGCGGTCGTGGGGGAGCGGCCGTGCTCGCGGGTGAACTCCTGGACGGTGCGGTGCAGGACCGGCCGCAGCTCCTGGATGCGGCGCGACACCCGGATGCCCCAGGTCTTGTCGCGGAAGTGCCGCTTCACCTCACCGGTGACCACCGGGTAGGCGTAGGTGACGAACCGGTCCCCGACCGCGGGGTCGAACCGGTTGATGGCCTTGACCAGGCCCAGGTAGGCGACCTGCTGGAGATCGTCCTGCGGCTCGCCCCGGTTGGCGTAGCGGCGCGCCACGCCGCGGACCAGGGGCTTGTGCAGGTCGACGATGCGTTCGCGCAGCCTTTCCCGCCGCGGGTCGGTCGTCTGGAGCCGGTTCATTTCCTTGAGAAGCGTCTCGGTCTGTCCGTCGTCGAACCGGCCGGTGGACTCCGCCCACGGCATACGCGCTCCCTTCCAGCGGGGCCGGTGAGGGTAGGAGGAACGTTCGGTCACGTCCCACTACCCTGGGAAGTCCCGGTCACACGGTGCCGGTAGGCTCGAATCGACCCGGAGACGGGGAAACGGCGGTGGGGCCCGCCGTGCCTGGACGGCGAACCGCGGAACGTTCCGCCAACGGTCCCTACCGGTGAGTGCGTCGTGGCTACTGGTAGGAGTGTGCACCCCGTGAACGGCCGTCCCGTCGATCCCGATGTCGACCTGCATGTTCCGAGGCAGCGGTCCGAGCTGCGCGAGGCGCCGTGGGGAGTCCTGGCGGCGATCGCGGCCGGCGGGGCCCTGGGGGCGCTGGCCCGGCACGGGCTCGGCAACGCGTTCCCCCACCGGGCGGGAGAGTTCCCCTGGGCGATCTTCTGGGTGAACGTTTCGGGCTGCCTCCTGATCGGGGTGCTGATGGTCCTCATCACCGAGACGTGGAGGGCGCACCGGCTCGTGCGCCCGTTCCTCGGGGTGGGAGTGCTCGGCGGCTACACCACGTTCTCGACCTATGTCGTCGACGCCCAGGAGATGGTGGAACGCGGGGCGCCGCTCGTCGGGCTGGCCTACCTCGCCGGCACGCTCGCGGCCGCGCTCGCCGCGGTCTACGCGGGTGTCCGGGTGACGCGGCTGCTGGCCCGGCCGCGCCGCCGGGAGGCGGCCGCGCGGATCCGGTGCACCGGGCGGAGCGAGGCGGGCGGCGAGTGACCATCGTGCTGATCGTGCTGGGCGCCGCGCTCGGCGCTCCGCTGCGCTACCTCACCGACCGCGCCGTCCAGGCCCGCCACGACTCGGTGTTCCCGTGGGGGACGTTCACCGTCAACATCGTGGGGTCGTTCACGCTGGGCCTCCTGGCGGCGCTGCCCGCGCACGACGGCGTGATGGCCTTCGCCGGGACGGGGTTCTGCGGCGCCCTGAGCACGTACTCCACGTTCGGATACGAGACCTTGCGCCTCGCCGAGGAGGGGACGCGCTTCTACGCCGTGGTCAACGCGGGCGCCAGCATCGTCGCTGGGCTCGGCGCGGCCTACTGCGGGATGGCGATCGCGCAGGCCGTCACCGGGTGAGAAACCTGGCGCGGCCCATGCTCGCAGCTCGGGGCACTTGGCTCCGAGCTCGCGAGTGGGCCGCGAGGGGACTCTGCCCAAGAGGGCATCTCGGTAAACCGATGGGTGTCTGGACTGTCACCGTGCGGAAACCGCCTTCTACCGCCACGGGCGACCCCGTTCCGACATGGCACGGACGGTGGCGGGTAGCGCGGATAGCGGGGCCGCGGGACGCCCCTTCGACGCCCGGGGGGAGCACCCGGCGAGGGCCGAGGCGGGGAAGGCGGCTGACGGATGCGCGTGCTGGTGACCGGATGGCCGAGCTTCCTGCACGGTGAGGCGACGGCCGGCGACGTCCTGGCGATGGAGGCCGTGCGGGCGGCGCTGACCCGGGCCGGGATCGAGTGCCGCCTGGCGTGGAGCCCGGTCTTCCGGCCGGGCGGCCTGGACCTCGACCGGGCCGACCCCGCGTGCTACACCCATCTGGTGTTCGCCTGCGGGCCGCTCCACGGCCGGCAGGTGGAGGACCTCCACCGCCGCTACGCGGGGTGCACGCGCGTCGCCGTCGGCGTGTCGGTCGTCGATCCGGCCGACCCGGCGGTCACCGGGTTCGACGCGGTCCTCGCGCGGGACGCTCCGGGCGGCGCGCCGCGCCGCGACCTGGCGGCGCTGCCCGCGACGCCCTCGGTGCCGGTGGCCGGGGTCGTGCTCGCGCCGGGACAGGCCGAGTACGGCGATCGGCGGCGCCACGACCGCGTCGAGCGGGAGCTGGCCGACTGGCTCGCCGCCCGCGAGTGCGCCCGGCTGCCGCTGGACACGCGGCTCGATCCGCGCGACTGGCGCCTGTTCACGACGGCGGCCGAGCTGGAGTCGGCGCTGCGCAGGCTCGACGTGGTGGTCACGACGCGGCTGCACGGCCTCGTCCTGGCGCTGAAGAACGGGATCCCCGCGCTGGCCGTGGACCCGGTCGGCGGCGGCGCGAAGGTGACCGCGCAGGCGCGGGCCTGGGGGTGGCCCGCGGTGGTGACCCCGCCCGCGGCGCCGCCAGGCGAGCGGGTCCTGGACCCGGCGGAACTCGATCGCTGGTGGACGTGGTGCCTGTCGCCCGGGGGCGCGGGACGGGCCCCCGCGCCCCCGGCGGACGCCGTGCTGATCGGCGAGCTGCTGGACGTCCTCGGCGTGCGGTAGCCGGGCCCGGCACGCCGGGAGGCCCGAAGTGCGCCGGGAGGCCCGAGGTGCGCCGCCGCTCAGGCGGGCCGTGCGACCACGAGTTCCCTGGCGAACCATTCGAGCGTGGTGCGCAGACCCTCCTCGATGGAGATCCGCGGGCGCCAGCCGAGCGCCTCCTCGGCCAGCGCGGTGTCGGGGCGCCGGACGCGCGGGTCGTCCTCGGGGCGGTCGATGAACCGGACGCGGGACGACGACCCCGTCAGGTCGATGACCAGCCGCGCGAGGTCGGCCATCGAGATCTCGTAGGGGCTGCCGATGTTCACCGGCCCGGGGTGGTCGGAGAACGCCAGCGCGACGATGCCCCGCACCGTGTCGTCGACGTGGCAGATCGACCGCGTCTGCGAGCCGTCGCCGGTGACCGTGAGGTCCTCGCCGGTCAGCGCCTGCCGCAGGAACGTCGGGATCGCGCGGCCGTCGTCCGGCCGCATCCGGGGGCCGTAGCTGTTGAAGATCCGCACGATCGCGGCGTCGAGGCCGCGCGAGTGCCGGAACGCCGACGTCAGCGCCTCGCCGAACCGCTTCGCCTCGTCGTACACGCTGCGCGGCCCGACCGGGTTGACGTTGCCCCAGTACGACTCGGGCTGCGGGTGCACCAGCGGGTCGCCGTACACCTCGGAGGTGGAGGCGAGGACGAAGCGGGCGCCCTTGGCCTCGGCGAGGTCCAGGGCGTTGCGGGTGCCCTGGCTGCCGACCTCCAGGGTCTGGATGGGGTACCTCAGGTAGTCGGCCGGGGAGGCCGCCGACGCCAGGTGGAAGACGTAGCCGACGTCGCCGGGGACGTTCACCGGCTCGGTGAGGTCGCGCTTGAGGAAGCGGAAGTCCCGCCGCTCCGCGAGGTGGGCGATGTTGCGGGAGGTCCCGGTCAGCAGGTTGTCGAGGCACAGCACCGAGACGCCCTCGGCGAGCAGCGCCTCGCACAGGTGCGAGCCGAGGAAGCCGGAGCCCCCGGTGACGACGGCGCGTGGATGTCTCATCTCGTCCCCCTCATCGGTTCGGGTGGGCCAGTGCCTTCCCGGCGGCCTCGACGGCCTGGTCCGCTGTGATCTCCAGCAGTCCGGGACAGGGCTCGCGTCCGTGCGGGTCGCCGCGGCGCCCCGCCCACAGGACGTGGTGCTCGGCGCGGTCGGGAGGCCCCCACCGGCCGGGCGGCGTCGGGCCGAACAGCAGCACCGACGGTGTGCGGTAGGCGGTCGCGAGGTGCGCGACCCCGGTGTCGCCGCAGACGACCAGCCGTGCGCCCGCGACGAGCGCGGCCAGCTCGGGGAGTGACGTGCGGCCGGACAGGTCGGCGGCCGGGTCGAGCCCGGCGAGCTCCACGACGCGCCGCGCGAGGCGCGCCTCGCCGGGATTGCCGGTGACGACCACGCGCTCCCCGCCGCCGCGCAGCGCCGCCGCGACGGCCGCGAACCGCTCGGGAGGCCAGCGGCGCGCCGGGAACGCAGCCCCGGGATGGACGACGACGGCACCGGGCGCGGGCGACGCGGCGGCCGGGGCCGGCAGGTCCAGGTCCCCGGGGTCGGCGTCGAACCCGTAGGCCGCGACCAGCCGGCACCAGCGGGCCACCTCGTGCTCGCCGGGGTCCCAGGCGGGGCCCCCGGAGTGCCGCGCGCCGGGGCAGGCGAACGCCAGCAGCCGGCCCGGCGCCAGGGCCGCGAGGAGCCGGTGGCTCTCCGGGCCCCGCCCGTGCAGGTTGACGGCGGCGTCCACGGGGCCGGCGGGCGGCAGCGGAGCCTCCAGGCCGTCCGCCGGCAGCACGCCGTCGACCGCGCCGGTCGCGCGGGCGAGGGGTTCGAGCACCGGCGGGGCGGCGAGCGTGATCCGCGCCCCGGGCATGCCGCGCCGCAGCGCCCGCAGCGCCGGGACGGCGGTCAGCAGATCGCCGAGGCCGAGCGCGCGCAGCACCAGCGCGCCGCGCGCCCCGGCCGTCACGGCCACGACGGCTCTCGGGACGGGCACACGACCAGCTCGCGCACCTCGCAGCCGGGCGGCTGGTTCAGCGCGAACGCGATGGTCGCCGCCACGTTCTCGGGCCGGTTCAGCTTGGCGTCGGCCCCGGGCTTGTACTGGTCGGGGCGGTCGTCGAAGAACGCGGTGTCCATCCCGCCCGGCACGACCATGGTGACGGCGACCTTCCCGGCCGTCTCGGCGGCGAGCGCCCGCGTGAAGCCGACGACGCCGAACTTGGACGCGCAGTACGCGGTCGCGTCGCTCAGCGCGCGGAACCCCAGGGTGGACGCGACCGTGACGACCCGCCCGTGCGGCTCGTTCTCCAGGTACGGGAGCGCGGCGCGGACGACGGCGACGGTGCCGAGCAGGTTCACCTGGACGACCCGCTCCCAGTCCTCGGCGGGGACCTCGCACAGCGCCCCGCAGGCGTCGATGCCGGCGGCGGTGACGACGGCGTCGAGCCCGCCGGCGGCGCGCGCCAGGCCGTGCACGGCGCGCTCGGCGCACCGGCGGTCGGCGAGGTCGGCCTGCATGTGCTCGAACTCCTCCTTCGGAGGGTGCCGGTCGAGGACCAGGGGCCGCCCCCCGTCGTCGGCGATCTTCCGCGCGACGGCCGCGCCGAGTCCGGAGGCGCCGCCGGTGATGAGGACCTTCATGACGCGTTTCCCTTCGTGGTCGACAGCAGGCGCGTGGTGGAGCGCCCCTCCAGGAGGGGCAGCAGGACCACCTCGCCGTCGTGGGCCCGGATCGTCTCGGCCTCGGGCAGCGGCGCCCCGGCGTAGTCGGCGCCCTTGACCCACACGTCGGGGCGCAGCCGCTCCAGGAGCGGCGCCGGGGTGTCGTCGTCGAACACCAGCGCGGCGTCCACGTCGCTGAGCGCCTCCAGCACCCGGACGCGGTCCGCGGCGGGCGTCACCGGGCGGCACGGCCCCTTGCGGCGCCGGACCGACGCGTCGGAGTTGACGCAGACGATCAGGCAGTCGCCGAGCCTGCGCGCCTGCTGGAGGAGGCTGACGTGGCCCGCGTGCAGCAGGTCGAAGCAGCCGCCGGTGGCCACCACCGTGCCGCCCGCCCGCCGCGTCCGCTCGACGACGTCCCAGGCGTCCTCGCCGCGCTCGGGGACGAGCCGGGCGGTGCCGGACTCGGCGAGCTGCGCCGCGACGGCCGCGGCGGCGCCCGCGCGGACGAACTCCGACGCCCGGTCGACGCCCTCGGTGACCGCCGCGGGCAGGTCCGCGCCGTCGGCGAGCGCGCCGACGACCCCGGCGGCGAAGCTGTCGCCCGCGCCGCAGGAGTCGCCGCGGGCGGGCCGGGCGGGCGCGAGGAACGGCGCCTCGGACCCGTCGCACAGCAGCGCGCCGTCGGCGCCGAGCGTGATCGCGACGCCGTCCAGGCCCCAGGAGCGGCCGAGGTGGCGGCCGCGCCGCCCGGCGGCCGACAGCCCGAACCCGGTGATGTCGGCGCCGTCGGCCGCGGCGAGCCGGGCGGCCTCCTCCTCGTTCGGGGTGAGCAGCCGCACCCCCGGCACCGGCGGTTCGCCGCGCGGGTGCGGGTCCCACACGACGGGGACGCTCGGGGGCAGCTCGCCGAGCAGGGACCGCACGGCGCGGTGCCGGGAGACGCCGCGGCCGTAGTCGGAGACCAGCACGGCGCCCGCCCCGGCGACCGCCTCGGCGACGCGGGGGCCGACGGGCCCGTCGAGGGCCTGCCCGTCCCCGGCGTCCAGGCGCGCCACGGACTGGCCCCCGGACCGGATGCGCAGCTTGCAGGGCGTCCCGCCGTGCAGGTGGAGCGCCGCCACCTCCACGTGCCGCTCCAGCATCGCCCGCAGCCGCCGGCCGGGTTCGTCGTCGGCGAGCGCGGTGACGAGCACCACCTCGCGGCCGCCCGCCGCGGCGAGCAGGGCCGCGAGGCCCGCGCCGCCGGGGCGCGGCCGCTCCTCGGCCTGCTCGACGACGGGGACGGGCGCGTCCGGGCAGAGCCGGCTGCTGCGGCCCACGACGTCGATGTCGAGCAGGACGTCGCCCACCACGACCAGTGGCGCCGTCATGGCCCCTCCCTCCCGTGCGTGACGTGAAGCCTCCGCTCAGGCATGCCGCACCCCCAGCGCGTCGTCGACCGCGCCGCACAGCAGGTGGATCGCGGCGAGGTGGATCTCCTGGACGGTCGAGGTCGAGGCGGCCCGCACGGTGATCGCGTCGTCGCACGCCTCGGCCAGCGGGTTCGGGCCGGGCCCGGTGACCGCCCAGGCCGTGAGCCCGAGCCCGCGGGCCCGTCGCGCCGCCGCGATCACGTTGGGGCTGCGCCCGCTGGTCGACAGGCACACCAGCACGTCGCCGGGACGGCCGTGGGCCTGCACCTGCCGCTCGAACACGACGGCCGGGCCGTAGTCGTTCCCGATCGCCGTGACCGACGAGGTGTCGCCGTGCAGCGGGATCGCCGACAGCGGCCGGCGCTCGTCCTCGAACCGGCCGACGAGCTCGGCCGTCAGGTGCTGCGCCTCCGCGGCGCTGCCGCCGTTGCCGCAGGCCAGCAGGCGGCCCCCGGCGTGCAGGACGGAGGCCAGGCGCAGGCCCCACGCCTGCACGGTGGGGACCTGCTCGCGGAACAGCAGCGCGGCCTCCGCGAGCGCCTCCAGCCGCAGGTCGTGGACGGTGGCGGTGCGGGTACGGATTCCGGGCTGCGCGGTCATCAGGCCGCCACCTCGCTCAGCACGGCGGCCTCCCGGTAGACCCGGGCGGTGTCGGCGGCGACCCGGGCCCACGAGTAGCGTTCGCGCGCCCGGCCGCCGCCCGCGCGCCCCATCGCGGCGCGCCCGGCCGGATCGTCCAGCACCCGCCGGATCGCCCTGGCGGCCTTCTCCGGGTCGCGCGGCGGGACGACCACGCCGGTGACGCCGTCCACGACGGTGTCCAGATGCCCCCCGACGGCGGTCGCCACCACCGGGACGCCGCAGGCCATGGCCTCCAGCGGCACCATGCCGAAGGGCTCGTACCAGGGCAGGGAGACGACGAGGCTCGCCGAGCGCAGCAGCGGCGGGACCTCCTCGCGGCCGAGCCGGCCGAGGAACTCCACCCGGCCCGCCACGTCCGCGTCCGCCGCCACCCGCCGCAGCCTGCGCACCTCGGGGTCGCCGTCGAGGCCGCCGCGGGGCGGCCCGCCCGCGACCAGCAGCTCGGCGTCCGGCAGGTGCGCCAGCGCGCGGATGGCGGTGTCGACGCCCTTGCGCTCGACCAGCCGCGACAGCACTACGAGCCGGTACTGCCCCCGTCCCCCGCGGGCGGGGCCCGCGGGGGAGAACAGGTCCAGGTCGACCCCGCACGGCACCACGCGGACGCGGTCGCGGGGGACGCCCATCGCGGCCAGCTCGGCGGTCTCGTCCGAGCAGGTGGCGACCACGGCGTCGGCGGCGCGCCCGAGCGCCCGCTCCAGCCGGATGCGGGAGGCGGGGCTGGTGTCGTCGTCGCCCTGGTGGCGCCGCTTGACGGTGCCGAGCGCGTGGTAGGTCTGCACGACCGGGACGCGCCGGGCCCCCGCGGCCTGCCCGGCCTGGACGGCCGCGAGGCCGCTCATCCAGAAGTGGGCGTGCGCGACGTCGGGCGGATCGGCGGCCCAGCGCCGCTCCAGGTACCTCCCGAAGTCGTGCATCCACGGCAGCAGGTCGTCCTTGGGGACGTGCTCGGCCGGGCCCGCCGGGACGTGCTCCACGGTCACGCCCGGCGCGAACGGGACCCGCTCGGGGAGGGCGGCCGAGTCGCGGCGCGTGTACACGGTGACGAGGTGCCCCTGCCCGGCGAGTTCGGCGGCCAGTTCCGCGACGAACACGTTCTGCCCGCCGCCGTCCGCCCCGCCCAGCCCCTTCCCGGCGGAGCCGCGCCCGGCGGCGAGGGGGCTGGCGTGCTCGGAGATCATGGCTATCTTCATCGCGTTACCTCCTGGAGAGTTCGCCGCCAGTCGCGCAGGAACCGCGCGAGCCCGTACCGGTCGACGGCGTGGGCCCGCGCCTCCTTCCCCATCTGGCGGGCACGCGGCGGGTCGGCGGCCAGGGTCCGCGCGGCGTCGGCCAGGGCGGCGACCCGCGTGGACAGCACCCCGGCCTCCGGCGGCACCGCCTCGACCGCCTCGGTGGTGGCGAGCGCCACCACCGGCAGGCCGAGCATCATGGCCTCGATCAGCGCGAGGCCGAGCGAGGTCCACCGGTAGGGGTGGACGTAGACGCGGCGGCGGGCGAGCTCCTCGTGCATCCTCGCCTGCGGCAGGTCCTCGAAGGTCCACAGCGACTCGTGCGGGATGCCGAGCTCGCCGGGCGCGCCGGAGACGTTCATCCCGAACAGGTCCACGGGGACGGCGGCGGCCAGTACGGCCAGCAGGTCGGCGCCGGCGACGCGGCCGCGGCGCAGCGGGTCGTTGATGACGACGCCCGCGCGCGGCAGTTCCGCGGTGTAGCGGTAGCCGGGGTCGACGACGCCGTGCTCGATGACGGTGGTCGGGGCGCGGCCGCAGTTCCAGAACAGCTGGTTGAAGTGGGTGACGTGCACGACCGGGATGTCGGAGCGGTCGTGCAGGAAGTGGCGGCTGTCGGGGACGACCTCCTCCGGCATGCCCACGTCGGACGGGGTCCGGCGCGGCGTGTCGTGCTCGACGTAGACGGCGGGGACGTCGCGTCCCGGGCGGCGTCCGAGCCACTCCTCGGCGAGCCGCAGTTCGTGGGGCCGCTGCAGGACGACGGCGTCGACGTCCTCGTCGCGGAGCCGTTCCGGCGGCACCTCGACCGCGCGGTCGGGCCAGTGGAAGGTGTCGGGGCGGCCCCTGCCGTCGGGGCCCCGGTCGGGGGTGACGGGGACGAGCGTGGTCTGCGGGCCGTGGACGAACGACGTCGCCCACGATCCGTGCACGTGCCACATCAGCACTCTCATCGGGCGGCCGCCTCCTCGTCCGCCGCGGCGATCTCGTCGGACGCCACGATCTCCACGGCGGCGGCGACCTCGTCGGGGCCGACCGACGACAGGCAGGGGTGGCCCTCCACGGGGCAGTCCCGGGCGCGGCTGTCCTTGCAGGGGGCGCCCTGGTCGCCGAGCAGCGCCAGCGGCACCCCGAAGGGCGCCCACCGGGCGGCGGGGACGGTCGGCGCGAACAGCGACACGACCGGAGTCCCGACGGCCGCCGCCAGATGCGCGGGGCCGGTGTTGCCGGCGACGACGGCGCAGGCGCCGCGCAGCACCGCCGCGAGCTCGGGCAGGCCGGTGCGCCCGCCGAGGTCGAGGCCGTCCTCCCCGGCGACCAGCGCCGTCAGGTCCTTCTCGTCCTTGTGGCCGGTCACGACGACGCGGCGGCCGGCCGCGACGAGCAGCCGCACCGCCTCGGCGCAGTGCCCGGGCGGCCAGGCGCGCGCGGGGACCGACGTCCCGGGGTGCACGACCACGTAGCCGGGCCCGCCGGTGAGGTGGTCGATCTCGGGCAGCGGGCCGCGGACCCGCAGCCGGGTGTCGGCGGGGGCGGGGAACCCGGCGTCCTCCACCAGGGCGAGCATGCGCAGCGGTTCGGGCATGTCGGTGTCGGGGCGGTGCCGCAGATCCAGCAGCGATCCCGGGTAGTCCTCGCTGATGCCGCCGATCCAGGGCGTCCCGGCGAGCCGCAGCAGCAGCGCGAGCGGCAGCGGCGACTGGTGGAACGAGGTGAGGATCAGCGCCCGGTCGAACCCCCGGAGCGCCCGGACGATCCGGTCGACGTCGGCCTGCTCGACGGGGACGTGGTCCGGGTCGATCCAGGGGGCGCGCCACTCGATGACCCGGTCGACGCCGGGCAGCATGCCGGCCGCGGCGCGCCCGCGCGGCCCGCACAGCAGCACGAGCTCGTCGGCGCGCTCGGCGACGGCCCGCACGGCGGGCCCGGCGAGCAGGACGTCGCCGATGTTGTCCTGGCGTGCGACGAGCACTCTCATCGGCGCCGCCTTCCGCCGAGGACCAGGTCGACGGCGGCGTCCAGCGTCGGCGCCGTCTCCGGCGCTCGCGCGATCTCCGTGCGCAGGGTCCGGCCGGTCGGGACGAGGATGCCGCGCGCCCCGGCCGCCGCGGCGGCCTCGACGTCGCCGCCGATGTCGCCGATGACCGCGCAGGCGGACGGCGGCACCCCGAGCCGCTCGGCCGCGCGCTCCACGAGCCCCGGGCGCGGCTTGCGGCACCCGCAGCCGTCGCCGCCGTCGTGCGGGCAGAACTCCCACACGTCGATGCGGCCGAGCAGCTCCTCGACGCGGGCGTTGACGCGCCGCACGTCCCCGGCGGTGATGCGGCCCTTGGCGATCCCTGACTGGTTGGACACGACGCCGATGCGCACGCCGTGCCGCCGCAGCCGGTCCAGGGCGCGGCGGGCGCCCGGCATCGGCTCGACCCGCGCCGGGTCCCCGTTGTAGGGGACGTCCCGGATCAGGGTGTCGTCGCGGTCGAACAGCACGGCCCGCGTCCCGCCCCACGCCCGCGCCCGCCGGTGGACGACCAGGCCCCGCACGCGGTGCCAGACCGCCGCGGGCGGGATGGCGACGCTGGTGACCAGCATCCTCGTCACCTCGTCCGGCGTCCGGGGACCCGGCCGTATCCGCTCGTGGGCGAATCTCGCGGTGAGCGCCGCCCAGGTCCCCGCGGCGGTGAGCGCGACGGCCGCGCCGCGGCGGCCGCGCGCCGCCGCGGGAAGGGCGGCGAGGGCGAGCAGGCCCGCCGCGGTGGTGAGCACGTGGCGGCGGAGCAGGCCGCGGCCCTCGCCCGCGCGGCGGCGCCAGGACGGGCCGTGCACGCGCCACATGAGGACGTCGTCGGCGTTGCCGGCCTGCGCCCGCACCGACGCCCAGAATCCGGCCGGACGGACCGGATGCGTCAGCCGCCGCTCCCCGAGGACGAGGCCGTGGCCGGCGTCCATGGCGCGCAGCGCCAGGTCCGCGTCCTCGCGGTAGGCGCGGCGGAAGCGCTCGTCGAAGCCGCCCAGCTCGGCCAGCAGGCCGCGGCGGTAGGCCATGTCGGCGGTGATCCAGTCGGCGTCCGCGAGCCCGGCGGTGTTCCGCTCCCAGTCCGTCGGGGCCCGGCCGTCCTGCGGCGGCGGGACGGAGACGCGGCCCTGGGAGCCGCCGGCCTCCGGCGGCAGGGCGGCGAGGTCGGCCGCCAGCCGGGCGGGCCACTTGGCCTCGGGGACGACGTCGTCGTCGAGGAAGGCGATCCACTCGGTCGTGGCGGCGCGCCAGCCCGCGTTGCGCGCGGCGGCGGGTCCGCGGCCCCCGGAGCGGATCACCCGGATCCGCTGCCCGGCCGGCGGCGGCAGCGGCAGCGGCGCGCCGGGCGCCGGGCGGTCGTCCACGACGATGATCTCGTGCGGCGCGGGGCCCGCGCCGTCGCGCAGGGCGGTCAGCAGCGCGTGCAGCGTGACGCGCAGGCTCGGCCTGCCGATCGTGGGAATGACGACGGTGCAGCTCATCGGGCGTGCACCTCCCTGCGGCGCACCACGAACGGGCCGATGGCGAGCAGGTCGACCGGCGCCGAGCCGAAGCACTCCAGCGCGTCGCGCGGGTCGTCCACCATGGGGCGGCCGGCGGTGTTCAGGCTGGTGTTGACCAGGACCGGCAGCCCGGTGCGGCGGCCGAACTCCTCCAGCAGGCGCGCCACGAGCGGCTCGTCGGCGGCGTCGACCGTCTGGGCGCGGGCGGTGCCGTCCACGTGCACGACGGCGGGGATCCGCTCGCGCCACTCGGGTCTGACCCGGTGCACGAACAGCATGTAGGGGCTCGGCAGCGGGCCCTCGAAGATCTCGGACGCGCGGTCGAGCGCCACCATCGGCGCGATGGGCCGGAACTGCTCGCGGCCCTTGACGTCGTTGAGCCGTTCGATGTTGCCGGCACGCCCGGGGTGGGCGAGCAGGGAGCGGTGCCCGAGCGCGCGCGGCCCGAACTCCGAGCGCCCCTGGAACCACGCCACGATCTCGTCTCGGGCCAGGGCGTCGGCGACGGCGGCGGCCAGATCGTCCGGCCGCTCGTAGGGGATCCTGGCGGTGTCGAGCCGCGCGGCGATCTCCTCGTCGTCCCACCGGCGGCCGAGGCCGGCGCCCGGCATGGCGGCCAGCGGGTCGCCGCCCGCCCGCGCGACGTGCAGCGCCGCGCCGAGCGCCGTCCCGGCGTCGCCCGCCGCGGGCTGGACCCAGATGTCGTCGTAGGGTCCGGTCTCGGCCAGCCGGGAGTTGGCGACGCAGTTGAGGGCCACGCCGCCGGCGAGCAGCAGGCGGCGGGATCCGGTCCGGCCGTGGAGCCAGGCCGCGAGGTCGAGGAGCACCTCCTCCAGGCGGGTCTGGACGCTGGCGGCGAGGTCGGCGTGGTCCCGGGTCCACTCGCCGCCGGGCCGGCGGGCCTTCGCCAGGGAGCCCCAGTCGATGGGGGCGACCGCGAAGCCGCCGTCCCCGGTCGCGCGGACGTGCTCGCGCAGCTCGTCCAGGAATCGCGGCTCGCCGTAGGACGCGAGCGCCATGACCTTGTACTCGTCGCTGGAGCGCAGGAAGCCGAGGTGCTCGGTGAGGTCCTCGTACATGAGGCCGAGCGAGTGGGGGAGGCGCTGGGCGTGCAGCGGCGTCAGCTCGCCGCCCTCGTACGTCCCGGCGAGGTGCGAGTGCGACTCGCCGCGGCCGTCCAGGACCAGCACGTCGCCCTCGCCGGGCCCGGGCGCGGCGAGCGCGGCGGACGCGGCGTGCGCCACGTGGTGCGGCACGTACCGGACGATCCCGGGGTCGAGGCCCGGCAGCGCGGTCGCCAGGAAGTTCGGGGCGCGGCGGGCGTAGAGCGTGCGCAGGCGCTCCCACTGGGCGTCGTGCCCGCCGAGTCCGGGCTCGGCGAGCTCGGGATCGTAGGAGTAGGCGACGGCGTCGAGGTCGCCGGGCTCCAGCCCGGCCTCCTCCAGGCACCACCGGGCGGCCTGCTCCGGCACCTCCCAGGCGGAGAAGGGCACCGGCCGCTTCCCGTGCTTGCGGCGGCTGAAGCGCTCCTCCTCGGCCGCGGCGACGACGGTGCCGTCCGAGACCAGCGCGGCGGCCGGATCATGGAAGATCGCGTTGATTCCGAGCACGCGCATGAGTACCCCGTTTCGGCGCAGCGTTCGGTGGGAGAGGGGCCGGTGGCCGTCGTCGTAGGCACCGTGCTCCGGCCGGATCCGCCGGAACGAAATCCCCTATAGGTAATTCGGGACATTGCCGAGAACTGTGTGGCTAAACGCTGATGTCAGAAGAGTCGCTCGTAATGAAAGTTGCAGGTGATGCGCCATTTACGGACATGGAGGGGAAAGCGGGGGGTAGTGGCCGGTTCATGCGCTTCACCGTCGTCGTCATCACCCGGGACCGGCGGCGGTCCCTGCTCGCCACCCTGGCCGCCGCCCGCGCGCTCACCGAGCGGGCTCCGGTCATCGTGGTGGACAACGCCTCGCGGGACGGGTCCGCCGCCGCCGTCGCGGAGCGGTTCCCGGAGGCGACCCTGATCCGTTCGCCGCGCAACCTCGGCGCCGTCGCCCGCAACCTCGCCGTCGACCACGTCCGCACGCCCTATGTCGCGTTCTGGGACGACGACACCTGGTGGGACCCGGACGCGCCGTCGCGCGCCGCCGGCCTCCTGGACGCGCATCCGCGGCTCGCCGTCGTGACCGGCCGGATCCTGGTGGAGCCCGGCGGCCGCGAGGACCCGATCGTCCCGGAGCTGCGGCACTCGCCCGTCCCCGGGCCGCCGTGGCTGCCGGGCCCGGCGCTCGGCTCGTTCCTGGCGGGGGCCTCCATGGTCCGGGCCGAGGCGTTCCGGGAGGCGGGCGGGTTCTCCCCCCGGCTCTGGCTGGGAGGGGAGGAGGAGCTGCTGAGCGCCGACCTGATGGCGCTCGGCTGGCAGCTGTGCTTCGCCGAGGACGTCGTCGTGCACCACGAACCGTCCCGCGTCCGCGAGGCGCACCTGCGGCGCCGCCACGGGATCCGCAACACCCTGTGGTTCACCTGGCTGCGCCGCCCGCTGCCCGTGGCCGTCCGCAGGACGGCCGTCCTGCTGCGCACCCTGCCGCGCGACCGCGTGACGGCCGCCGCGCTCGCCGAGGCCGCGGCCGGGCTGGCCTGGGTGGCCCGCGAGCGCAGAGTGCTGCCCCCCGACGTCGAGGACCGCCTGCGCCGCCTGGAGGCGGCGCAGCGCGCGTCCAGGGCCCGCCGCTACGTGAGCTAGGGAGACCACCGCATGCCGGACGTGACGATCGTGGTCGTGACCCGCGACCGCGCCCCGGAGCTGCGCCGCAGCCTCGGCCACCACACGGCCCCGGTCATCGTGGCCGACAACGCCTCCGGCGACGGCACCGCCGCCGTCGCGGAGGCGGCGGGGGCGACCGTGCTGAGACTGCCGGCCAACCGGGGCGCGGCCGCCCGCAACGCCGGGGCCCAGCTCGCGGCCACCCGCTACATCGCCTTCGCCGACGACGACTCCTGGTGGGCCCCGGGCGCGCTGGAGCGGGCGGCCGGGATCCTCGACGCCCACCCGCGGACGGCGCTGCTCGCCGCGAAGGTCCTGGTGGGGGAGGAGGAGCGGGTGGACCCCGTCTCCGAGCGGATGGCCCGCGCGGAGCTCGGGCGCCCCGAGGGCCTGCCGGGACCGGCGATCCTCGGCTTCCTGGCCTGCTCGGTCGTCGTGCGCAGGGACGCCTTCCTCGACGCGGGCGGCTTCTCCGGCGTCCTGCACTTCGGCGGCGAGGAGGAACTGCTCGCCCTCGATCTGGCCGCCGCCGGATGGGGACTCGCCTACGTGCCGGACCTGGTCGTCCACCACCACCCGTCCGCGGCGGGCCGCGACCCCGCGGCCCCCCGCCGCACCCACGGCGCCACACGGGGGCGGACCCACAGGCAGAGCGTCGGG
>NZ_JBEZJQ010000037.1:24854-59023 GCF_040653135.1 Actinomadura sp. NPDC048021 | reverse complement strand
GGGCTCGGAGCACCGCCCCGCCCCCCTCGGGGCCGCGGCGGGTGGGGCCCGCGCCACCGGCCCGCCCGGGGCCCCCCCCCCCCCCCCGCCCGGGGGGGCCCCCCCCCCCGCGCCCCCCCGCCGCAGGCAGGCGCGCAACCGGGTGCTGACCGCGTGGCTGCGCCGCCCGCTCCCCGCGGTCGCGCGCACCGCCGCGTCCGCCCTCGCCAGCCGGGAGGGCCGCGCGGGGCTCGCCGACGCGGCCCGCGCCCTGCCCGCCCTCGCCCGCGCCAGGCGGCCGGTTCCGCCCGCGGTGGAGGCCGCCCGCGCCCGGCTCGCGCGGTACTGACGTTTCGCGCCCGCGCCCCGGGTACCGCGGCGGTGACCGACCGACCGACCACCCGAGGGGCGCCGATGCGCGCCGTCGTGATCAACTGCACGCTGGTGGCCGTCGCCTCGGCGCTCGACGAGAACCCCGTCCCCGCCCCTCCGTCCTGACCCTCAGTGCCGAGCCGGGGACCGGTCGCGGGCCAGGGACAGCGCGCACAGGGCGCCGAGCAGCACCATCCCGGCGAGCGCCCAGCCGGTGCCGTACTCGGCGTGCCGGGTGGACCCGCCGGACTCGGCCAGCGAGAGGAACAGCGTCCCGACGGTGGCGATGCCGACCACCTGGGCGAGCTGCATCAGCGTGAGGAGCAGGCCGCTGGCGTCGGCCGCGTCACCCGGCGCGACGTGCCGCAGCGCGGTCGTCATGATGATCGGCATCACCCCGAGCCCGAACCCGATGACCGCGGTGAGCGCCTCGTAGGCGAGGCCGCCTCCCGCGAGGGGGCCGACGCACAGGTAGCCCGCCCCCGCCACGGCGAACCCGGCCGGGACGGCGCGCCGGTGCCAGCGGGCCGGCAGCCGCTGCCAGTTCAGCCCGACCAGCCCGAACGCGGTGACGCAGGGCACGAACGCCAGCCCCGACTCCAGGGGGGACATCCGCAGGTCGCCCTGCAGGTGCAGCGTGGTGGTGAACAGGAACGACGACCAGCTCGCCGGGCCGAACACGATCGCCACGCAGGCCGGGACCAGCAGCGGGGCGCGCAGCACCCGGGGCGAGACCAGCGGACGCCCGCCCGCGGCCGCCACGCGCCGCTCCACGGCCACGAAGACCGCGGCGAACGCGGCGCTGGCGGCCAGCGCCGCCCAGCCCCACAGCGGCCAGCCCAGCTCGTGCCCCATGATCAGCGGGACGACGAGCAGCAGCACCGCGGGGGCCAGCGTGAACACGCCCGGGAGGTCCAGCTCGGCCCGCAGCGGGCGCGTCCGGGGCGCGGGCTCGTCGCGGGGCAGCACGCGCGGCCCCGCGAGCAGCAGCGCGGCGCCGATCGGCACGTTGACGAGGAAGACCGCCCGCCAGCCCGTCCCGAGCAGGTCCGCGCCGACCAGCAGGCCCCCGGCCGCCTGCCCGACGACGACGCCGCCCGCGATGACGGCGGAGTAGAGGCCGAGCGCCCGCCCCCGGGCGGCGCCGGTGAAGTCCCGCTGGATCATCGACATCACCTGCGGGGTCAGCATCGCCGCGCCCGCGCCCTGAAGGAAGCGGCACACCACCAGCGTCCCGGTGGACGGCGCCAGCCCGCACGCCAGCGACGCGACCGTGAAGGACGCGAGGCCGAGGTGGTACAGGCGGCGGTGGCCCGCGATGCCGCCGAGCCGCGCGCCCGTGATCAGCAGCACCGCGTAGGAGATGATGTAGCCCGCCACGATCAGCTGGAGCCCCGCGCCCGAGGCGTGCAGGTCCGCGCGCATCGTCGGGAGGGCCACGTTGACGATGTTCACGTCGAGGATGGCCATGAACTGGCCGAGCAGGATGACGGCGAGCGCGAGCCCGCCGGATCCGTTCCGCGACCCCCGGTCGGGAACGGTCCCGCGCAGGTCGGTTGTCTGTGTCATGTGTACGAGGGTGGGGGCGCGCCGGTACCGGTAACGAGAGCCTGCCGATACTGGTACTGACAGCACCTGGAAGAGCACGCCCGCCCGAGGCAGGCTGGGGGAGTGACGATGACGAGTCCGCCCGCCGCGCCCGCCGCCCGCCGCGGCGGCGCGGGTCCGCGCCGCCGCACGGAGCTGGCGGCGTTCCTGCGCAGCCGGCGCGAGCGGATCAGCCCCGAGGACGTGGGGATGCCCCCGGGCCCGCGGCGCCGCACGCCCGGCCTGCGCCGCGAGGAGGTCGCCCAGCTCGCCGGAGTCGGCGTCACCTGGTACACGTGGCTGGAGCAGGGCCGCCCGATCAACGCCAGCACCCAGGTGCTGGACGCGGTGGCGCGCACCCTGCGGCTCGACGGAGCCGAGCGCGAGCACCTGTACCGGCTGGCCGACGTCCCCGACGCGGCGGTCGAGGAGCAGGCCGAGAGCCTGCCCGAGGACGTCCAGGGGATCCTGGACGCGCTCGTGCCGCTGCCCGCGGCCGTGGTCAACGCCCGCTCCGACATCCTGGCCTGGAACGCCGCCTTCGCCGCGATCTTCCCGCACCTCGTGAACGCCCCGCCGTGCGAGCGCAACACGCTGTGGAAGATGTTCACGCTGCCGCCGTGCTGCAACCCGATCGTGAACCTGGAGGACACGGCGTCCGACCACGTCGCCGTCTTCCGGCACCGGTACAGCAGGCATCTGGACGAACCGGGCTGGAAGGACCTCGTCCGGCGCCTTCAGGCGGCCAGTCCCCTGTTCGCCCGGCTGTGGGCGTCCCACGACGTGGCGCTGCCGGGGCCGAGCGCCAAGGTCTTCCGGCACAGCGCCGTCGGCGAGATCCGCACCCGTACCACGAGCATGGACATCACCGCGTCGCCGAACGCGCGGCTCGTCGCCTACACGCCGGCCGACGAGGAGAGCCGGGACCGGATCGGCCGGCTGCTCGCCGATCCCGGGGCCGCGGCCACCGACCACCGGCACTGAGCGGCGCCGGGCTCAGTGGCGGGCACGCCGCGCGATCACCACGAGGTCGACGGCGGCGATGACGGCGACCGCCGCGCAGATGCCCGCCGCGGTCATGGAGCCGCCGCCGGAGGCGTCCACCGTGAACACGATCGCGGCGGCGACCGCGCCGACCAGCGCGGCCGTGGACAGCACCGCCCGCAAGAGCAGCGGGCTGCGCGCGGTCAGGGGCTCGTCCCCGCGCGGCTGCTCGTGCGGGTACGGTCCGTGCGACCCGGGGCCGTGCCAGCCCGGGTCCTTCCGGCCGATGTCGTGCCGCTCGGGCTCGCCGAGTTCGGGCTCGTGCCGCTCGGGTTCGTTCCGGTCAGGTTCGTTCCGGTCAGGTTCGTTCCGGTCGGGCTGGTGCCGCCCGGGCCCGTCCGCTCCGGTGCCGCCCACGGCTCACCTGGCGTAGGTGCCGACGAGCGTCCCCGACGCGACGACCTTGTCCTCGACGGCGGTGCGCAGGTCCTCGGCGGTGAAGCCGTCGCGCAGCCCGGACGGCTCCGCCAGCCCGTACAGCCGGAAGAAGTACCGGTGCGGGTCGTCGCCCGCCGGGGGCTTCGGCCCGCCGTAGCCCTCGGAGCCGTAGTCGTTGCGCCCGAGGACGGCGCCGGTCGGCCGCTCCCCGGCGTCCAGGCCGGTGGTCACCGGGTCGATGCCGGCGAGCAGCCAGTGCGCGAACGTGCCGACCGGGGCGTCGGGGTCCTCGCACGCCAGCGCCAGTTCCACGACCTCCTCAGGCGCGGGGGACCACTCCAGCGGCGGCGAGAGGTCCCCGCTGTCGTGGGAGTAGTCCGACGGCATGAGCGTGTGGTCGCGGAACGCGGCGCTCCTCAGCGTCATCTCTTCCATAGGGCGCTCGTGCCCCGTCACGCGCGGTCGATGCACGCGCCGTCCCGGTCGACCCGCAGGTCAGCCCGCGCTGGAGGCCGCCCAGATGTTGATCCCCGCCTCGACGGCGTCCCGGTCGATCGCGGCCAGTTCGTCCGGGGTGAAGTCGAGCCGGTCGAGGGCGGCGAGGTTCTCCTCCAGCTGCGCGACGCTGCTCGCGCCGATCAGCGCCGAGGTGACCCGGCCGTCCCGCAGCGACCAGGCCAGCGCCATCTGGGCGAGCGACTGCCCGCGCCCCTCGGCGATCCGGTTCAGCGTCCGCACGTGCCGCAGGTTGTCCTCGGTGAGCAGACTGGTGGACAGCGACGTCCCCCTGCTCGCCCGGGAGCCCTCCGGGACCCCGTCGAGGTACTTGCCGGTCAGCATCCCCTGCGCCAGCGGTGAGAACGCGATGCAGCCGGCGCCCTCCCGGTCGAGCGTGTCGAGCAGCCCGCCCTCGATCCAGCGGTTGAGCATCGAGTAGGACGGCTGGTGGATGAGCAGCGGGGTCCCCATCTCCCGCAGGATCGCCGCCGCCTCGGCGGTGCGCTCGGGGGAGTAGGACGAGATCCCGGCGTAGAGGGCCTTGCCGGACCGGACGGCCCGGTCCAGCGCCCCCATCGTCTCCTCCAGCGGCGTCTCCGGGTCGAAGCGGTGGCTGTAGAAGATGTCGACGTAGTCGACGCCCATCCGGCGCAGCGACTGGTCGAGGCTCGCGAGCAGGTACTTGCGCGACCCCCACTCGCCGTACGGGCCCGGCCACATGTCGTACCCGGCCTTGGTCGAGATGATGATCTCGTCCCGGTACGGGGCGAGGTCCTCGCGCAGGATCCGGCCGAAGTTGGTCTCCGCGGACCCGTACGGCGGGCCGTAGTTGTTGGCGAGGTCGAAGTGGGTGACGCCGAGGTCGAACGCGCGCCGCAGGATGGCCCGCTGGACGTCCAGCGGGCGGTCGTCGCCGAAGTTGTGCCACAGGCCCAGCGAGATCGCCGGGAGCCTCAACCCGCTCCGCCCGCACCGCCGGTAGGGGAGCCGCTCGTATCGCTCACTGTCTGCCACGAAGGTCATGGTCAGGAGTATTTCAGGACAAGCGGCTCACCGGACGCGGCGCCGGCCGCCGTCGGGCCCGTCCTCCCCCCGAGGGTGATCTCCGTCACCGACCGCGTCACCGACCGCGGCGGCGGGCGGCGGCGGCGCGGGAGTACACAAAGGAACGAGGCCCCGACTGTCATGTCTGCGAGGGTGAAGGGGGCTGTGAAGTGGCAAGAATGGTCTGAGATCTGGACGAGGAGGTCCCAGTGGTCGTGCTGCGCAGTTATGTGTCGGGTTCCTGGCGTGCCCCGGAGGAGGAGGGGGCGCCGTTGCACGACGCCGTCACCGGGGAGGAGGTCGCCCGGATCTCCTCTGCGGGGGTCGACATGGGCGCCGCCCTGGAGTACGGGCGGTCCGTCGGCGGCCCGGTGCTGCGGGAGCTGACGTTCCACCAGCGCGCGGCCCTGCTGAAGGCGGTCGCGTCCCACCTGCGGGAGCACCGCGAGGAGTTGTACGCCCTGTCGGCCATGACGGGCGCGACGCTGAACGACTCGAAGTTCGACGTCGACGGCGGCATCGGCGTCCTGTTCGCCTACGCGAGCAAGGGCAAGCGCGAACTGCCGAACGACACGGTGCTCGTCGAGGGCGACGTGGAGCCGCTCGGCAAGGGCGGGACGTTCGTCGGGCAGCACCTGTGCACGCCGTCGCGCGGCGTCGCGGTGCAGATCAACGCGTTCAACTTCCCGGTGTGGGGCCCGCTGGAGAAGCTCGCGCCCGCGTTCCTCGCGGGGGTGCCGAGCCTGATCAAGCCGGCGAGCCAGACCGCCTACCTGACCGCCCGGCTGGTCGAGCTGATCGTCGAGGCCGGGATCCTGCCCGAGGGCTCGGTGCAGATGGTCTGCGGCGAGCCCCGCGACCTCCTCGACCACCTCACCGAGCAGGACATCGTCGGGTTCACCGGTTCGGCGTCCACCGCCCGGCTCCTGCGCACCCACCCCGTCATCGTGGGGAACGCGGTGCGGTTCAACGCCGAGGCCGACTCGCTGAACTGCTCGGTCCTCGGGCCGGACGCGACGCCCGGCACGAAGGAGTTCGACCTCTACGTCAGGCAGCTCGCCACGGAGATGACCGTGAAGGCGGGCCAGAAGTGCACGGCGATCCGCCGGGCGCTCGTCCCCGCCGCCCTGATCGACGACGTCGCCGAGGCCGTCCGGGAACGGCTGGCGAAGGTCACGGTCGGGAACCCGTCCGACCCGTCCGTGCGGATGGGCGCCCTCGCCACGCTCGACCAGCGCGAGGAGGTGCGGCGCTCCCTGAAGGCCCTCATGGACGCGGGCAGCGTCGTGTTCGGCGACCCCGAGCGGGTCGAGGTCGTGGGCGCGGACGCCGAGCGCGGCGCGTTCATCTCCCCGGTCCTGCTGCGCGCCGACGACGCGGGCCGCGCCGAGCCGCACGAGGTCGAGGCGTTCGGGCCGGTCAGCACCCTGATGCCCTATGAGGGCGCCGAGCAGGCCGTCGAGCTCGCCGCGCGCGGGCGCGGCAGCCTCGCCGGGTCGGTCGTGACCGGTGACGAGGAGTTCGCCCGGAAGGTCGTGCTCGGCGCCGCGCCGTGGCACGGCCGGCTGCTCGTGCTGAACGCCGAGGACGCCCAGGAGTCGACCGGGCACGGCTCGCCGCTGCCCGCCCTCGTCCACGGCGGCCCCGGGCGGGCCGGCGGCGGCGAGGAGATGGGCGGGATCCGCGGGGTGGTGCACCACATGCGGCGCACCGCCGTCCAGGCCGGGCCGGCGATGCTCACCTCCATCACCGGGCGCTGGGTCCCCGGCACCGACCGGACCGTCACCGACGTCCACCCGTTCCGCAAGCACCTGGAGGAGCTGCGCGTCGGCGACACCGCCGTCGGCGGCCCCCGGGTCGTCACCCTCGACGACGTGGAGCACTTCGCCGAGTTCACCGGCGACACCTTCTACGCTCACACGGACGAGGAGGCCGCCGCGGCGAACCCGTTCTTCGGCGGGCGCGTCGCCCACGGCTACCTCGTCGTGTCGTTCGCGGCCGGGCTGTTCGTGGAGCCGTCCCCAGGGCCCGTCCTGGCGAACTACGGCCTGGAGAACCTCCGGTTCCTCACGCCCGTCAAGCCGGGCGACGAGCTGACCGTCACCCTGACGGCCAAGCAGATCACGCCGCGCGAGGGCGCCGACTACGGCGAGGTCCGCTGGGACACCGACGTCACGAACCAGGAGGGGGCCTCGGTCGCCAAGTACGACGTCCTGACGCTGGTGGCCAAGCGCCCGCGGCACGACTGATCTTCGGGCCTGGGGGCCCGGCCCGCGGGATGATACGCATGAGGGGAGGCGTCTGCGGGGGAGACGGTCACGTTCAGCGCTGAACGGGGTGCGCCCATGATCAGTCCCCTGCACATCCAGACCGTGCGCGAGGTCGTCCGCACCGGCTCGTTCGCGGACGCGGCCCGCAACCTCGGCTACACCGCGTCCGCCGTCTCCCAGCAGATCGCCGCGCTGGAGCGCGCCTGCGGCCTGGTGCTGTTCGAGCGCCGGGCGCGCAGCGTGCGCCCGACGAGCGCCGCGTTCCTGATGGTCAGCAAGGGCAACGACGTGCTGTCGGCCCTCGACACCCTGGAGCGGGAGCTGCGCACGGTCGCCAGCGGCGAGCGCGGCGCCCTGCAACTCGGCAGCTTCCCGACCGCCAGCGCCCGGATCCTGCCGCGGGTGCTGGCGGAGCTGTCGCGGGTGCGGCCCGGCATCGACATCACGCTGGCCGAGGGCGAGCCGGACGAGCTGCTGCCCGAGCTGCTCGACGGCGACCTCGACCTCCAGCTCGCGTACCGGTACGACCTGTTCCCGCGCACCTGGCCCGACCAGATCGTGGAGACGCCGGTGATGGACGAGAACCTGGTGCTGTGCGTCCCGCGGGACCACCCCCTCGCCGGGGGCCGCACCGTCCGGCTCCGCGACCTGCGGTCGGAGACGTGGATCGCGAGCCGCCCGGAGAGCGCGGGCGCGCAGGCGCTGCTGCGGCTGTGCGGCACCGCCGGGTTCGCCCCCGACATCGCGTTCCGCAGCAACGACTACGCCGTGGTGTGCGGGCTGGTCGGCTGCGGTCTCGGCATCGCGCTCGTCCCGGCGCTCGGCTGCGTCCCCGCGCCGGGGCTGAGGACGCTGCGGCTCAGCCGCCGCAGCCCGCGGCGGCATGTCACCGTGCTGCGCCGCGCCACCAACACCAACCCGCTCGTCAAGGACGCCATGCGCGGCCTCATCGAGGTCGCCCGGGGCGTCCAGAGCGAGGTCGGGGGCGCCACCGGCCCTTGAGCTCCATCGCCGCGCGGACGCGCTCCTGGGCGAGCGCGACGGCGGCCTCGTGCGTCGTCGTGCCCTGCGCGCGGGCCGCGTCGAGGACCCGGCCGGTGTTGTCGCGCATCTTCGCCGAGACCGCGGCGAACACCGCGTCCGGGTCGGGGCGGAACGCCGAGTAGCGGGCGTCCATCGCGAACGCCGCCGCGACGACGCCGCCCGCGTTGGCGACGAAGTCCGGCACGACCGTCACGCCGCGCTCGGCGAGGACGCGCTGCGCCGCCCGCCCGGTGGGCAGGTTCGCGCCCTCCACCACGATCGACGCCCGGACGTCCGCGGCCGCCTCCTCGTCGATGACGTCCTGGAGCGCGGCCGGGACGAGGACGTCGGCCGGGACCGACAGCTCGGCGCCGGGGGGCAGCAGCCGCCCGCCGTACTCCCGCACCGCCGCGTCGCCCGCCTCGGCGCGCAGGGCGAGGAGCCGTCCGACGTCCAGGCCGTCCGGGTCGTGCAGCGCGCCGTGCACGGTCGAGACCGCCACGACCGCCGCGCCCAGCTCGTCCAGGCGCCGCGCCGCCGCGTGCCCGACCGCGCCGAACCCCTGCACCGCGACCCGCGCGCCCCGCAGGGACATCCCCGCGTGCCGGGCGGCGGCGTCGGCCGCCTCCGCGACACCGAAGCCGGTCACGCCCAGCTCGTCGTAGGGCATGCCGCCGAGGACGTGCGGGGTGCCGACGGCCGCGCCCCGGTCGTCCAGCTCGTCCTGGACGATCGCCGCGTCCCGCTCCGACAGCCCCATGTCGAGGCCCGCCACGTACCGGCGGGGGATCTCCTGCGCCAGCGCCCGCACGAACGCGCGCAGGACCGCCTCCCGGTCGGACGACGCGGGGTCCGCCGCGATCCCGGCCTTGGCGCCGCCGAAGAACAGGTCGACGCCCGCCCACTTGTAGGTCATCACCCGGGCGAGCCGCGCCACCTCCGCGACCGTCACCGACGGGCTCATCCGCATGCCGCCCTTGCCCATGCCGCGGGCGGTGTTGTCGATGACGAGCACGCCCCGCATCCCGGTCCGGGCGTCGGAGACGCACACGACCCGCTCGGGGCCCCACTCGTCCATCATCGCGAGCACGTCAGACACAGTTGTTCTCCGGGCGCAGGGCGTCGCCGGCGAAGCGCGCGGCGTTCAGGGGGGCGACGTCGGTGAAGGGCGCGCGGCCGAGGTACAGGTCGCGGACGACCTCGCCGACCGCCGGGCCCTGGAGGAAGCCGTGGCCGGAGAAGCCGGCCGCGTAGAGGAACCGCGACACCGACGCGTCCTCGCCGATGAGCGCGTTGTGGTCGGGCGTCATCTCGTAGAGGCCGGCCCAGCCGCCGGTCAGGCCGGCGTCGAGCAGGCGCGGCGCCCGGGCGCCGATCGCCTCGGCGAGCCGGGGGAGCCACGCGTCGGACCGGCTCAGCCGGAAGCCGGGGCGCTCGTCGGGATCGGACATGCCGAGCATCAGGCCCTCGCCCTCCGCGTGGAAGTAGAACGACGTCGCGAAGTCGATCGTCATCGGCACCGGGCGCGGCAGGTCCGGGAGCGGCCCGGTGAAGACGATCTGGCGGCGCAGCGGCTCGACCGGGAGGTCGACGCCGGCCATCCGCCCGACGGCCGCCGACCAGGCCCCCGCCGCGCAGACGACGGCGGGCGTGCGGATGCGCCCCCGCGTGGTCCGGACGGCCCTGATCTCACCGCCGCCGGTCTCGATGCCGACGACCTCGCAGCCGGTGCGGATCACCGCGCCGTGCCGCCGCGCGCCCGTCGCGTACCCGAGGACGACCGACTCCGGCGTGCAGTGCCCGTCGTCGGGGGAGAACGCGGCGGCCAGCAGCCCGTCGGGGACGATCAGCGGCGACAGCCGGCGGGCCTCCGCGACCGAGACCATCCGGCTCGGGACGCCCAGCTCGTTCTGCAGGGCCACGCCCGCCTCGAACGCCGCGACGTCCTCGGGCCGCGACAGCAGGAACAGGTAACCGACGCGGTGCAGGTCGATCTCCTGGCCGGGCCGGCGGGAGAACCGGGCGAACGCCTCCAGGCTGCGGGCGCCGAGCCGGATGTTGACCTCGTCGGAGAACTGGGCCCGCACCCCGCCCGCCGCCCTGCACGTCGAGCCCGACCCGAGCGCGTCCCGCTCGACGAGGACCACGCGCCGCACGCCCGCCTCGGCGAGGTGGAACGCGATGCTCGTCCCCATGACGCCGCCGCCGATGACGACGACGTCGGCCTCCGTCTCCGCCTCGGTCCCCACGGCCGCCCCTACAGCCTGAAGCCGAGGTCGGGGGCGATCTCCAGGACGTCCATCTGCGCCTTCTGCAGCCGCCCCGAGGTGTCCCAGTTCATCGACTGCCAGCGGGTGAACTGGTCCAGGACCCACATGCCCGACTGGCGGCTGCCGTTGCCCGAGCGCCCGTTCCCGCCGAACGGCAGGTGCGCCTCCGCGCCGGAGGTGGAGTTGTTGACGCTCACCATCCCGGCCGAGATCCGCCGGCGGAACGCGAAGACCTTCGCCGGGTCGCCGGTGTAGATCGAGGCGGACAGGCCGTAGCCGGGGGCGTTGGCGAGGGCGATCGCCTCGTCCAGCGTCCGGTAGGCGGCGACGCCGACGATCGGCCCGAACGCCTCGTGCGTGAAGAGCGCGTCGCCGGGCCCCACCCCGTCGACGATCACCGGGTGGTAGAACAGCCCCGCCTCCGGGTCCCCGGCGAAGCCCTCCCGCGGCGCGGCCGCCGTGATCCGCCCGGTGGCCGACGACCCGTGCACGGTGTGGCCCGGCCCGATCCAGCCGAGCGCCTTCTCGAAGCCGTCCGCGAACCGCTCGCTGATCAGCGGCCCGAACAGCACGTCGCCCGCCGGGTCGCCGACGGGCGCGGCGCGCACCGCCTCGTCCAGCAGCCGCACGAACTCGCCGTGCACCGACTCGTGGACGATCGCGGTCCCGAGGGAGGTGCAGCGCTGCCCGGCCGTCCCGAACCCGGAGAACAGGGCGCCCTCGACGGCGAGCGGCAGGTCGGCGTCCTCGGCGACGACCATCGGGTTCTTGCCGCCGAGTTCCAGGCACGGCGTCTGGAGGTGGCGGCCGCACAGCTCCCCGATCCGCGCGCCGACCTCCGTGGAGCCGGTGAAGCCGACCTTGTCGACGAGCCCCTCGTCCAGCGCCCGCTCCAGGCCGCGGAAGGTCTCGGCGCCGTCGGCGTGGACCACGTTGAGGACGCCGTCCGGCAGCCCCGCGTGGGCGAACAGCTCGTAGAACGCGTCGGCGCAGGCCGCCGCGTACTCGGCGGGCTTCCACACCACCGCGTTCCCGCACAGCAGCGCGGGGACGATGTACCAGGAAGGCACCGCGACCGGGAAGTTCCCCGCCGTGACGACGGTGACGACGCCGACCGGGTCCCGGAAGGTGAACAGCTGCTTGTCGGGCATCTCGGACGGGACGGTCTGCCCGTACAGCCGCCGCCCCTCCCCGAGGAAGAACGCGCAGGTGTCGGCGATCTCCTGGACCTCGCCGAGGGCCTCGGCGCGGGGCTTGCCGACCTCCCGGGTGACGAGCGCGGCGAGGGCCGCCTTGTTGGCCTCGACGAGCCGGCCGACCGCGGCGACCGCCTGCCCGCGGACGGGCGCCGGCACGTCGCGCCAGGCGTCCTGCGCCTCGCGGGCGGCCCGGCAGGCGCGCACCAGGTCGCCGGCGTCCGCGAGGGACACCTCCGCGACCGTCTCGGACGTGCGGGACGGGTCGGTGGAACGGTACGAGCGCGGCCCCGCCGGGATCCGGGCGCCGCCGATGACGGAGGAGAGCACGCTCCCAGCCTGAACGGGCCGCCCGCCCGCGCCAAGATCGGGCAGAGCGCGGCTTCCTTACCGCGAGGCCAAGCCGGGCTGAGGCTCTCCCGGGGGCGTCGTTAAGCGATCCTTGGCCAACTCCCCACCGGTTCGCGGCCTCGCGCGGCTTGGCCTCGGCCGGGCGGCGTCCGATGCTCGACACGCGTCCCGATCCGCACCCAGGAGCACGCATGCCCGAGCCCGCCGACGTCCACTTCCTCGAGACGGCCGCGACCCTGGCGCCCTCCGGCGCGCCCGCTCCGCCTGGCGCGCTCACCGGCGAGCGCTGCCTGGAGCTGTTCGACGCGCAGCTCGGCAGCCGGCACCTGGACCTCGCCGCCCGGCGCCTCCAGGCGCAGGGCCACGGCTTCTACACGATCGGCTCGGCCGGGCACGAGGGCAACGCGGCCGTCGCGGCCGCCCTCCGCCCGGACGACCCGGCGCTCCTGCACTACCGGTCGGGCGCGTTCTTCCTGGAGCGGGCACGCCAGGTCCCCGGCGGCGACCCGCTCCGCGACGTCCTGCTCGGGCTGGTCGCCGCCGCCGAGGAACCGATCGCGGGTGGGCGCCACAAGGTGTTCGGCAGCCGCCCGCTGAACGTGATCCCGCAGACCTCCACCATCGCCTCGCACTTCCCGCGCGCGCTCGGCGTGGCCTTCGCGATCGAACGTGCCGCCCGGCTCGGCCTGGACTCGCCGTGGCCGCGCGACGCCGTCACCGTGTGCAGCTTCGGGGACGCCTCCGCCAACCACTCCACCGCCGCCGGCGCCGTCAACGCGGCCGTCAACTGCGGCTACCAGGGCCTTCCCCTGCCGCTCCTGCTCGTCTGCGAGGACAACGGGATCGGCATCAGCGTCCGCACGGCGCCCGGCTGGATCCGTGCCGCCTACGGCTCGCGGCCCGGCCTCGCCTACTTCCACGCGGACGGCTGCGACCTCGCCGACGCCCACGCCGCGGCGGCGCGGGCGGCCGACTGGGTCCGCGAACGCCGCCGTCCCGCGTTCCTGCACCTGCGGACCGTCCGGCTGATGGGCCACGCCGGCTCCGACGTCGAGTCGGCGTACCGGACCTTCGCCGAGATGGCGGCCGACCTGGAGCGCGACCCGCTCCTGCGGACCGCGCGCCTCCTCGTCGACCGCGGAGTCGCGACCGCGGAGGACGTCGTCGGCCTCTACGAGGCCAAGCGCGCGGAGGTCATGGCGCTGGCGGAGAGCGTCGCGGGCGCCCCGCGCCTGGCGTCCGCCGCGCAGGTCATGGCGCCGCTCCGCTCCACCGCCCGCGGAGGGGGAGCGGTGGCCGCGGAGGGGGAGCCGGTCACGCTGGCGCAGGCGGTCAACCGGACGCTCGGCGACCTGCTGGACGAGCGGCCCGGCATGCTCGTCTTCGGCGAGGACGTGGCGCGCAAGGGCGGCGTCTACGGGGTCACGCGCGGGCTGATGAGGCGGGCCGGGGCGGCCCGGGTGTTCGACACGATCCTGGACGAGCAGTCGGTCCTCGGCCTCGCGCTCGGGTTCGGGACCGCCGGGATGCTGCCGGTCCCGGAGATCCAGTACCTCGCCTACCTGCACAACGCCGCCGACCAGATCCGGGGGGAGGCGGCGACGCTGCCGTTCTTCTCCTCCGGCCGGTACCGCAACCCGATGGTCGTGCGGATCGCGGGCTACGCCTACCAGAAGGGGTTCGGCGGCCACTTCCACAACGACAACGCCGTCGCCGCCCTGCGCGACATCCCGGGGCTCGTCATCGCGTCGCCGGCCCGGCCCGACGACGCCGCGGGGATGCTGCGCGCCTGCGCGGACGCCGCCGGGCGCGACGGGCGCGTGTGCGTGATGCTGGAGCCGATCGCGCTCTACCACGTGCGCGACCTTCACGACGACGGCGACGGCGGATGGCTGGCCCCGGCCGGCGGGACGGTCCCGATCGGCCGCGCCCGCACCTACGGGGACGGCGGCGACCTCACCGTCGTCACCTTCGCCAACGGCCTGCGGATGAGCCTGCGGGCGGCCCGCCGCCTGGAGGCCGGGGGCGTCCGGTGCCGGGTGCTCGACCTGCGCTGGCTGGCCCCGCTCCCGGTCGAGGACCTGCTGCGCGAGGCCCGCGCCACCGGGGCCGTCCTGGTCGCGGACGAGACGCGCCGCACCGGGGGCGTCTCGGAGGGCGTCCTGACCGCGCTCGCCGACGTCGGCTTCGAAGGGCGCGCGGCCAGGGTCACGAGCGAGGACAGCTTCATCCCGCTGGGAGACGCCGCCTCCCACGTCCTGCTGTCGGAGGCCGCGATCGAGGACGCGGCGCGCGCGCTGCTCACGTCGCGTCGATGACCGGGTCGCCGCCCAGGTAGGCGGCCTTCACCCGGTCGTCCCCGGCGAGCGCGGACGCCGGGCCGTCCAGCACGATCCGGCCGGTCTCCAGGACGTAGGCGCGGTCGGCGAGGCGGAGCGTCTGGTGGGCGTTCTGCTCGACGATCAGGATCGCGGCGCCCTGGTCGCGGATCTCCCGGACGACCCGCAGCACCTGCTGCGCCGTCCGCGGCGCCAGCCCCATCGTCGGCTCGTCGAGGGCGAGCAGGCGCGGCCGCAGCATCAGCGCCCGGCCGATCGCGAGCATCTGCTGCTCGCCGCCCGACAGCAGCCCGGCCGGCTGCGCGCGCCGCTCGCCGAGGCGCGGGAACCTGGCGTAGACCTCGTCCCGGCGGGCCGCGACGAGCGCCCGGTCGCGGCGCCGCAGGTACCCGCCGAGCAGCAGGTTCTCGGCGACGGTCAGCGCGGGGAACACGCGCCGCCCCTCCGGGACGTGCCCGAGCCCGGCCGCGACGACCCGGTGCGCGGCGAGCCGGGTGATGTCGCGGCCGCCGAACTCGACCCGCCCGGACCGGGCCCGGTGCAGGCCCGTGACGGTCCGCAGCGCGGTGGTCTTGCCCGCGCCGTTGCTGCCGAGCAGCGCGACGATCTCGCCCTCGCCGACCTCGAAGGAGATCCCGGACAGCGCCTCGACCTGGCCGTACCGGCTGCGCAGGTCGCTCACCCGCAGAAGCGTCACCCCAGCACCTCCGCGGCCAGGTCGGTCTCCGGGTCGTCCGGCACGCCGAGGTAGGCGGCGATGACCCGCTGGTCCTCCTGGATCTCCGCCGGCGGCCCCGCCGCGATCGTCCGCCCGTGCTCCAGCACCGTCACCCGGTCGGAGATCGACATGACCAGCGCGACGTCGTGCTCGATCAGCACCACGGCGGCGCCGAGCGCGCCGATGCGCGAGATCAGCCCCATCAGCGCCCGCTTCTCGGTCGGGTTCGCGCCCGCGGCGGGCTCGTCCAGCAGCAGGACGCGGGGGTCGCCCGCGAGCGCCCGCGCGATCTCCAGCCGGCGCCGGTCGCCGTAGGCGAGCCCGCCCGCCGGGCGGTCGGCGGCCTCCAGCAGCCCGACGAAGTCCAGGCAGCGGCGGACCGCGTCGAGGTCGGCGCGCGACAGCGGCCGCAGCAGGGCCCGGTCGCGGGCGAACCGGCCGATCAGCACGTTCTCGGCGACGGTCATCTCCTCGAACAGCCGGATGCTCTGGAAGGTGCGCGCGAGGCCGGCGGCGGCGACCCGGTGCGGGGCGAGGCCGCGCACGTCCCGCCCGGCGAGCACGACCGTCCCGGCCGACGGCGCGATCATCCCGGTGACGCAGTTGAACGCGGTGGTCTTGCCCGCGCCGTTCGGGCCGATCACGCTGACGACCTGCCCGGCGTCCGCGCGCAGGGCGAGCCCCTCGACGGCGGTGACGCCGCCGAAGCGGCGGGTCAGGCCGTCCACCTCCAGCAGCGTGCCGCGCGCCGCCGCGGGCCCGGGCGCGGGCCCCGCCTCCGCCGGGAGGCGCAGGCGGCGCGGCCGGTACGGCCACACGCCCTGCGGCCGCAGGAGCACGATCGCGATGAGCAGCAGCGCGAAGAACAGGCCCCGGTACTCCTGGACGGTCCGCAGCGCCTCCGGCAGCGCGACGATCACCACGGCGCCGACCACGACGCCGGGCCGGCTGCCCATCCCGCCGATGATCACCACGAGCAGGATCATCAGCGAGGTCAGGAACGTGAAGCTGGAGGGGTCCACGGTGCCGAGCTGCGCGGCGTTGAGCGGGCCCGCGACGGCCCCGGTCATCGCGCCCAGCACGTACGCCAGCAGCTTCACCCGCCGCGCCGGGACGCCGACCGCCTCGGCGGCGGTGTCGTCGGCCCGGACGGCGCGCCAGGCGTAGGCGAGCCGCGACCGGGCCAGCAGCGCCGTCGCGGCCAGCACGACGACGAAGAACGCGAGCGCGAGGTGGAAGAAGTCCCGCGGCGTGACGATCTCCCGCCCGCCGACCGTCGCCGGGGGGATCCCGGTCAGCCCGTTCGGGCCCCCGGTGACCTCCAGGTTGATGACCGCGATCCGGATGATCTCTCCGAAGCCGAGCGTGACGATCGCGAGGTAGTCGCTGCGCAGCCGCAGCGTCGGGTACCCGATGACCGCCCCGGCCACCGCCGCGGCGGCGACCGCGACCGGCAGCGTCGCCCAGAAGCCCCACCCCAGCTTCAGCGTCAGCAGCCCGGAGGCGTACGCGCCGATCGCGAAGAACGCGGCGAACCCGAGGTCGAGCAGGCCCGCGTACCCGACGACGATGTTGATCCCCAGCCCGAGGATCGCGTAGACCAGGATCGTCCCGGCGACGGTCAGCGCGTAGTCGTCGAGGGTCTGCCCGGCGGCGAGCGCGAGCGCGACGAGCAGCGGCCAGCCGCCGTACCGGACGGCCGCCTCCCCGCCCGCGGGGCGCGGCGCCCTCACGCCCGCTCCACGACGCGCTCGCCGAACAGGCCGGTGGGCCTCAGCGCCAGCACCGCGATCAGCAGCCCGAAGATGATGACGTCCGTCCAGCGGGACGAGACGTACCCGGCGGAGAACGACTGCACGAGGCCGATGCACACGCCCGCGACCATCGTCCCCGGCAGGTTGCCGATGCCGCCGAGCACCGCGGCGGTGAACGCGCGCAGCCCGATGAGGAAGCCCATGCCGAAGCTGATCTGAACGTAGTACAGCCCGTACATGACGCCCGCGGCGCCCGCGAGCAGCGAGCCGATGAAGAACGTCGCCAGGATCAGCCGCTCCACGTCGATCCCCTGGAGCCGGGCCGCGTCGCGGTCCATCGCCAGCGCGCGCATCGCGGTCCCCGTCACGGTCCGGGTGACGAACAGCCACAGCGCCGCCATCAGCGCGACCGACAGCACGACCAGGACGAGCTGCCCCCAGGTGACGTGGACGACGCCGCTGAGGATCCGGCCGCCGTCCAGGGCGTGGGGGTAGGACTTGAACCGGGCGTCGGTGAGCACCTTGACGCCCTCCTCCAGCGCCAGCGACACCCCGATCGCGGCGATCAGCAGCGCCAGGCGCGGCGACGACAGCAGCGGCACGTAGGCGACCCTGGCGATCCCGGTCCCGATGGCGCCGGTGGTCAGCGCGCCGACCACGACGGCGAGCAGGACGGCGGGCAGCGCCATCCCGCCGCTCGCGCCGAGCGCGGTCAGCGTCCCGAACCCGGCGAAGGCGCCGATCATGAACACGTCGCCGTGCGCGAAGTTGATCAGCCGGACCACCCCGTAGATCATCGAGTAGCCCAGCGCGATCAGCGCGAGGAAGGCCCCGATCGTCAGGCCGTTCACGAGGTACTGGACGAATTCGCTCATCGGGCCCCTGATCAGGAGGTCTTGGCGTCCACCCAGGTGGCGCCGCTCTCGTCGAGCTTCTTGTAGGCGGTGAACGCGCCGCCCTGGACCTGGACGGTGATGTAGAGCGGGTCGGTCCGGTCGCCCTTGGCGTCGAAGGTGATGGGCCCGGTGATGCCCGGGAAGTCCTTGATCTTGTGGAGGGCCTCGGTGATCGCGGCGGCCCGGGTGGACCCGGCGTCGTCGATCGCCTTCGCGACGACCTTCACCGCGTCGTACTCGTACACCGAGAACGGCCCCGGATCGGCGTTGTTCGCCGCCTTGTACGCCGAGACGAACCGCGCGGCGGCCGGCAGGTCCTTGGCCAGCGGCGCGGTGGTGGCGATGTAGCCGCCGGCCGCCGAGCCCGCCGTCTTCAGCACGGTGGAGTCGGTCGTGGCGTCCCCGCCCATGAGCGCGAACCTCAGCCCGAGCTGCTTGCGCTGCTTCATCAGCAGGCCCGCCTCGGCGAAGTAGCCGGTGAAGTACAGCACGTCCGGCCGCGTTGAGGCGATCTTGGTGAGGACGGGTCCGTAGTCGGACTGGCCGGGCTGCAGCGCGTTCTCGTAGACGACCTGGCCGCCCGCCTGCCGCGCCGAGTTCGCCGCGGCGTCCGCGAGGCCCTTGGCGTAGGTGGTGTTGTCGTGCAGCAGCGCGATCCGCTTCGCCCCGAGCGGTCCGGTCATGAACTTGGCCGCGACCAGGCCCTGGTTGTCGTCGCGCCCGCAGGTGCGGAACACCTTGCCCTTGCCGCTGTCGGTGAGGGAGGGGTTGGTGGAGGCGTCCATCACGAACGGGACGCCGCGCCTGCCGTAGATCGGGATCGCGGGCACCGCCGCGCCCGAGCAGTACCCGCCGGCGACCGCAACGACCCCGCTGTTGAGCAGCTTCTGCGCGGCCTGCGCGCCCTGCTGGGCGCTGCACTGGTCGTCGGCCTCCACGATCTGGATCTTCCGGCCGTCCACCCCGCCGGCCTTGTTGATCTCGTCGGCGGCGACCCTGGCCGCGGCGAGGATGTCCTGCCCGGCCGAGGCGGAGTCACCGCTCAGCGGCGCCGGAACACCGATCCTGATGGCGCCCGAGCCGCCGGAGCCGCCCGACCCGCAGGCCGCGGCGAGCGGGACGAGCAGCAGGCCGGCACCCGCCGCGGTGAGAGTCCGGAACCGGCGTCCGCGGTCCCGCGGGGTCAGTGGAGTCATCGGGGCTCTCCGTCGCTCGTGGCCGGCAGGTCCTCGTGGTCCGGGATGGTGAAAGCGTGAAACGTCCAGGCACGGGCGTCGAGACGGGCAAGCATGCGATCTCATGCACTGATCGGTAAGCACCGCTTGCCCTTTCGCCACTCGACAGCGCGGCCGCGGCCTGAAAAGGATCTCCCCATGGCCGGTGTCCTGCTGCTCTCCGCGGCCGACGTGCGCGCGGTGTTCGACCTGCCCGCCGCGATCGCCTCGCAGCGGGAGGCGTTCGCCGCGCTCGGCCGCGGGCGGGCGCGGCTCGCGCCGCGGGTGCTGCTGGACGGCCCGGACGGCGACGTCGCCTTCGGCTACGTCTCCCGCCTGCCCGGCGCCGGCGCGGTCGCCAAGTTCGGGAGCGTCACCCCGGGCAACGCGGGGCGCGGCCTGCCGACCGTGGCGGCCCTGGTGACCGTCCTTGACCCGGTGGACGGGCGGCCCGTCGCGGTCATCGAGGGCGAGGCCGTGACGACGCTGCGCACGTCGGCGGCGAGCGCGGTGGCGGCCGACCACCTCGCGGCGCCGGGGGCCTGCCGCCTCGCGGTCGTCGGCTGCGGCGTCCAGGGCCGCGCGCACGTGCGGGCGATGGCCGCGGTGCGTCCCCTCACCGAGGTGGCGGTGGCCTGCCGCCATCCGGACACCTGCACCGCCGCCGCCGAGCTCGCACGGGACCTGGAGCTGCCGGTCGGGGCGGCGGCGTCCGCCCGCGAGGCGGTCCGGGGCGCGCAGATCGTCGTCACCGCCACCACCAGCGCCGAGCCGGTCGTCCTCGGCGCGTGGCTCGACCCCGGGTGCACGGTCGTGAGCGTCGGATCGTTCGCCCCGGACCGGGCGGAGGTGGACGGGGAGGTTCTCGCCCGCGCCGCCGCGGTCGTGGTGGACGACGTGACGACCGCCCTGGAGCACGCCGGTCCCGTCGTGGCCGCCGTGCGCGCCGGGGAGCTGGACCCCGGCCGGGTGCGCCCGCTGGGCCCGATCGTCGCCGGCCTCGCCGCCGGGCGGCGGTCCGAGACCGACCTCGTCTTCTACAACAGCGTCGGCCTCGGCGTGCAGGACGCGGCGGCGGCGTCCGTCATCGTCGGCCGCGCCCGCGAGGCCGGCGCCGGGACGCTGGTGGAGCTCTGACCCCTCCGGGCCGCCGAGTACACTGGCCGTTCGATAGAGCGAACGTGAGCGGGCGAGCGGACGAGGAGCGGGAGCGTGGGGGCGTCAGGGGAATCGGTGCGGGACGTGCTGGCCGGCAACCTGCGCCGCGCGCGGCTGGAGCTCGGCCTGTCGCTGTCGGAACTGTCCCGCCGGTCCAAGATCGGCAAGGCGACGCTGTCCCAGCTGGAGGCGGGCGCCGGGAACCCCACGATCGAGACCGTGTTCAGCCTCTCGCGCGCGCTGGAGGTCCCCATCTCCGACCTGCTCGACCACCAGGAGCCGTCCGGGCTCACGGTGGTGCGCGCGGCGGACGTGGAGGTCCTGAGCGGGAAGGGCGTCGACCTGCGGCCGCTGCGCGGCATCGAGTCCGGCGGCGCCATGTTCGAGGTGTACGACCAGCAGTTCAGGGCCGGCCGCCGGCAGGACTCGCTCGGCCATGTGGGGATGGAGCACACGGTCGTGCAGTCCGGGCGGCTCGCCGTTCGGGTGGACGACCGGGACGTGGAGCTCGGGCCGGGCGACTACGTCGGCTTCGACGCGCGCCTGCCGCACCGCTACACCGCGGTCGAGGGGCCCGTCCGCTCCGTCCTGCTGCTGCAGTACAGCGCTGACCAGCGGCTTCACGCCTCGCCCGGCACCCCGTCCCATCTGGCGGAAACCCCCTGAATCCGGAGCCGCCCGCGCGTTGACAGCGCGCGCGTGGCGCGCTTACTCTCAGAATCGTTCGGTTTAACGAACGGCAAACGGGAGGGTCGATGACGCGGGTCGTGGTGCTGGGCGCCGGGATCATCGGCGCGGCCTGCGCCCGCGAGCTGGCCCTGGCGGGCTGCGAGGTCGTCGTCGCCGACCGGGGCGGCCCCGCCGCCGGGACCACCGCCCACGGCGAGGGCAACATCCTGGTCTCCGACAAGGGGCCGGGCCCGGAGCTCGAACTGGCGCGGCTGTCGCGCGAGCTGTGGCCCGCCATCCTGGACGGCGACCCGAACGCGGGCGGCGTCGAATGGGACGCCAAGGGCGGCATCGTCGTCGCCACCACCCCGGCGGGCGCCGCGGCGCTGACGGAGTTCGCCGCAGCCCAGCGCGAGGCCGGGATCACCGCCGAGGACCTGGACGCCGCCGCCCTCGCCGCCGCCGAACCCCACCTGACGCGCGACTTCGCCAAGGCCGTCCACTACCCCGAGGACGCCCAGGTCCAGCCCGCCGGAGCCGCCGTCGCCCTGCTGGCCGCCGCCGTGCGCGCCGGCGCCGTCCTGCGCACCGGGTGCGAGGTCCTCGGCGCGGTCCGCAGCGGCGGCCGCCTCACCGGCGTCCGCACCTCCGGCGGGACGATCGAGGCCGACGCGGTCGTCAACGCGGCCGGGCCCTGGGCGGGGGAGGTCGCCGCGCGGCTCGGCGTCCGGCTCGGTGTCCGGCCCCGCCGCGGAGAGGTCCTGGTGACCGCGCCGATGCCGCCGACCGTCTTCCACAAGGTCTACGACGCGGACTACGTGGCCGCGGTCGGCAGCGGCGCCGGGGACCTGCAGGCGTCCGCCGTCGTCGAGTCCACCCGGGCGGGGACGATCCTCCTCGGCTCCTCGCGCCGCCGGGTCGGGTTCGACGACCGGATCCGCCCCGAGGTGCTGTCGGTCATCGCCGCCAAGGCGCTGCGGCTGTTCCCGTCCCTGGCCGGGGTGCCGGTGATGCGCGCCTACGGGGGGTTCCGCCCGTACGTCGACGACCACCTGCCCGTGATCGGCGCCGACCCGGACCTGGAGGGCCTCTGGCACGCCACCGGCCACGAGGGCGCCGGGATCGGCCTGTCCGCCGGGACCGCCGCCGTCCTGCGCGACCTCATGCTCGGCCGCGCCCCCGCGATCGACGCGGCGCCGTTCCGCGCGGACCGGCCCGCCGCCCAGTGCGAAGGAGAGACCCGATGAGCGCGCGACTCGTCCCCGCCGGCGCCGACCGGACCGGCCGCCGCCCCGACGTCCCGCTGCGGATCACCGTGGACGGCGAACCCGTGGACGGCGTCGCCGGCCAGACCCTCGCCGGAGTGCTGCTGGCCGCGGGCCGCCGCACCTGGCGGCGCGGGCCCTCCGGCGCCCCGCGCGGCGTGTTCTGCGGGATCGGCGCCTGCTTCGACTGCCTCCTCACCGTCAACGGCGTCCGCGACGTGCGGGCGTGCCGCCGCCGCGCCCGCGACGGCGACGCCGTCACGACCCAGTCCAGGGAGGCCAGGTGAGCCGGCACGTCGTGGTCGTCGGCGCCGGCCCGGCGGGGCTCGGCGCGGCGGCGGGCGCGCTGCGCGCCGGGGCGCGGGTCACGCTGCTCGACGCCGCCGAGGACCCCGGAGGCCAGTACCACCGGATGCCGCCCGCCGCCTTCGGCGCCGCCCGCCCCGGCCGCCTCCACCACGGGTGGCGCGGCTTCGAGCGGCTGCGCGACCGCGTGCTCGGCCACCCGCGCTGCGACTGGTGGCCCGAGAGCGCCGTCTGGTCCCTCGACCGCGCCGAGCAGGGGCCGCCGCACGTCCACGTGCTGCGAGGCGAGGCCGACGGCGCCGGACGGGAACGGCGCGTCCTGCGCCCGGACGCGCTGGTGCTGGCGCCGGGCGCCCACGACCGCGTCCTGCCCTTCCCGGGCTGGGAACTGCCCGGGGTCTACACCGCCGGGGCGGCGCAGGCGCTGGCGAAGGGGGAGCGCCTGGTCGTCGGCGACCCCGTCCTGATCGCCGGCTCTGGACCGTTCCTGCTCCCGGTCGCCGCGTCGCTGATCGAGGCCGGCGGCACCGTCCTCGAGGTGCTGGAGGCCAACCCGGCCGCCACCGTGGCGCGCGGCTGGGCCGCACGCCCGTGGGAGCTGGCGCCGCAGGCGGGCAAGGCGGGGGAGCTGGCCGGGTACGCGGCGCTGCTGGCCCGGCACCGCGTCCCCTACCGGACGGGCCGCGCCGTGATCGAGGCCCGGGGCGACGGGCGCGTCGAAGAGGCGGTCACGGCGCGGCTCCGCCGCGACTGGTCGGTCGTGCCCGGCACCGAGCGCACCGTCGCGGTGGACGCCCTCTGCGTCACCCACGGCTTCAGCCCGCAGCTCGAACTGCCCGTCGCCGCCGGCTGCCGGCTGCGCGGCGGCGCCTTCGCCGACGTCGACGACGACCAGCGCACCAGCGTCCCCGGCGTCTACGCGGCCGGGGAGATCACCGGCATCGCCGGGGCTCCGGCCGCCCGCACCGAGGGGCTGCTCGCCGGCTGGGCCGCCGGGGGAGGGGACCCCGGCGACCGCGCGGCCGCCGCCCTGCGCCGGCGCCGCGACCGGGGGCGCGCGTTCGCCGGACGGCTCGCCGCCGCGCACCCCGTCGGCGCGGCGTGGCCCGGCTGGCTGCGCCCCGACACGATCGTCTGCCGCTGCGAGGAGACCGCCTGCGAGACCCTCCTGCGCGCCGCGGACGGCGCGGCCGCCGGCTCGGCCCCCGCCGTCAGGCTCGGCACCCGCGCCGGGCTCGGCCCCTGCCAGGCCCGCGTCTGCGGCCCCGCGGTCGCCGAACTGCTCCGCGGCCGGGCGGGCGGGAGCGACCCCCACCGCCGGCCCGTCGCCCAGCCCATCCGGCTCGGCGAGCTCGCGGACCCTCCAGTTGACACACCCGACAAGAAAGAGAGCGCCCGATGAGCGACAGCAAGCCCCTGAGCCTCGGCGGCGTCATCGTGGCGACGGCCCTGCCCTACCGCGAGGACGCCGCCGCCCCCGCCGGGCTCGCCGTCGACCACGACCGCTACGCCGAGCACTGCCGCTGGCTCGTCGACAACGGCTGCCGCGGCGTCGGCCCGAACGGGTCCCTCGGCGAGTACTCCTCGCTGACCGACGACGAGCGCCGCCGCGTCGCCCGCACCGCCGTCGAAGCGGTCGGCCGGGACGGCGTCGTCGTGGTCGGCGTGCACGGCCCCGGCTCCCACCAGGCCCGGCACTGGACGCAGATCGCGGCCGAGGACGGCGCCGACGGCGTGCTGTGCCTGCCGCCCACCATGTACCGGGCCAACCGCGGCGAGATCATCGCGCACTTCGAGGCCGTGGCGTCCGTCGGCCTGCCGGTCATGGTCTACAACAACCCCATCGACACCAAGGTCGACCTCACCCCGGAGCTGCTCGCCGAGATCGCGCAGATCGACGGCGTCGTGGCGGTCAAGGAGTTCTCCGGCGACGTCCGCCGCGTGCTGGAGATCCGGGAGAGGGCCCCGGGCCTGGAGGTCGTCGCCGGCGCCGACGACGTCACCCTCGAAGCGCTGCTGATGGGCGCGACGGGCTGGTTCGCCGGCTTCCCCAACGTCTTCCCGGCCGAGTCGGCGCTGCTGTACGAGCTGGCCACCGCCGGGAAGCTGGAGGAGGCCCGCGCCCTGTACGAGCCGCTCGTCGCCGCGTTCCGCTGGGACTCGCGCACCGAGTTCGTCCAGGCGATCAAGCTCGGCATGGAGCAGGTCGGCCGGTACGGCGGCCCCTGCCGCCCGCCGCGCGGCCCGCTCGTCCCCGAGCACCGCGCCGCCGTCACCGCCGACATGGACCGCGCGATCGAGGCCCTCGCGCGGCGGCGGGCCGCCTGATGCGCTCGGCCCGGTCGATCAGCGCGGTCGACTCCCACACCGAGGGGATGCCGACGCGCGTCGTCACCGGCGGCGTCGCGCCCATCCCGGGCGCCACGATGGCCGAGCGGCGCCGCCACGCCGTGCGGCACCTGGACGGGCTCCGCCGCTTCCTGGTGGACGAGCCGCGCGGCCACCCCGCGATGAGCGGGGCCCTGCTCCAGCCGCCGACCCGCCCGGACGCCGACTGGGGCGTCGTCTACGTCGAGGTCAGCGGGTTCCTGCCGATGTGCGGGCACGGCACCATCGGCGTCGCGACCGTCCTGGTCGAGACCGGGATGGTGGAGGTGACCGAGCCGGAGACGATCGTGCGGCTGGACACCCCGGCCGGCCTCGTCGAGGCCCGGGTCGCGGTCCGCGACGGCGTCGCCGAGCACGTCACGCTCCGCAACGTCGCCTCGTTCGCGCTCCGGCGGGACGCGGTGGTGGCGGTGCCCGGGCTCGGGGACGTCCGCTACGACATGGCCTACGGCGGCAACTTCTACGCCATCACCGACCTCGAGCCGCTCGGCCTGCCGTTCGACCGGGCCCGCAAGGAGGACATCCTGCGGGCCGGGCTGGCGATCATGGAGGCGATCAACGCGACCGACCGCCCCGTCCACCCGGCCGACCCGCTCATCGGAGGCTGCAAGCACGTCCAGTTCCTCGCGCCCGGGTCGGACGCCAGGCGCTCGCGCAACGCGATGGCCATCCATCCGGGCTGGTTCGACCGGTCGCCGTGCGGCACCGGCACCTCCGCCCGCATGGCGCAGCTGCACGCCCGGGGCGAGCTGCCGCTGCACACCGAGTTCGTCAACGAGTCGTTCATCGGCACCCGGTTCACCGGGCGCCTGGTCGGCACCGCCGACGCCGGCGGCCTGCCCGCGGTGATCCCCGAGTTCACCGGGCGGGCCTGGATCACCGGCACCGCCACCTACCTGCTCGACCCCGCCGACCCCTTCCCCGAGGGCTTCGTCCTCTGAGAGGGGCCGGCCGGCTCTTCCCGAGCCCTTCACGGCGGCCCTGACCGCCGCGTCACACCCACCCTGCACCAGTCGGGAGGGACCTCCATGTCCCAAGCCATGCCCAAAACACGACCACCGCGGGGCCCTGCCGGGTCCGCGCTGTTCACCCGGGCCGGGGTCTTCCGCCTGAAACCCGTCGACTCCTCGGAAGAGGAGACCCCGGGCGGCCTGCGCCGCACCATGGGGCTGTGGCAGCTCGTCGCGCTCAGCCTCGGCGGGCTCGTCGGCGCGGGCGTCTTCTCGCTCGCCGGCGTCGTCGCCCACGACGACGCCGGGCCCGGCGTGATGATCTCCTTCCTGATCGCCATCATCGCCAGCGCCGCCGCCGCGCTCTGCTACGCCGAGTTCGCCGGCACCATCCCGAAGGCCGGCTCCGCCTACACCTACTCCTACGCCGCGCTCGGCGAGGCGATCGGCTGGGCGATCGGCTGGGACCTGCTGCTGGAGTACACCGCGATCGTCGCCGTCGTCGCGATCGCCATCTCCGGCTACCTGTCCTACATCCTCGACCAGATCGGCCTCGACATCCCGGACTGGGCGCTCGGCGCGCCCGGCACCGGCGCCGGCCACAAGGTCGACCTGTTCGCGGCGCTGCTGTGCCTGCTGCTGGCGTTCGTGCTGTCGCGCGGGACGAAGGAGTCCGCGCGGTTCGAGACGATCCTCGTCGTGGTCAAGCTCGCGATCGTCGCGCTGGTCATCGTCGCGGGAGCGTTCCACGTCTCGGCCGGCAACTTCAGCCCGTTCCTGCCGTTCGGCATCGGCGGCGCCGTCGCCGGGGCCGCCACCACCTTCTTCGCCGTCTACGGCTACGACGCCATGAGCGCGGCGGCGGAGGAGAGCGCCGAGGCCAAGAAGGTGCTCCCCAAGGCGATCGTCATCTCGCTGGCCATCGCCGCGGTCATCTACCTCCTGGTCTGCATCGTCCTGCTGGGCATGCAGGACTACCGGCAGATCGACGTCAAGAGCCCGTTCTCCAGCGCGCTCGCCTCGGTCGGCCTGACCGGTCTCGGCACGGTCGTCGCGGTCGGCGCCGTCGTCGGCATCACCACCTCCGCGCTCGCGAACATGCTGGCGGTCACCCGCGTCTGGTTCTCGATGAGCCGCGACGGCCTGCTGCCCGCCTACTTCGCCCGCAACCACCCGCGGCGGCAGGTCCCGACCCGCGTCATCTGGCTCGTCGGGATCGGCTCGGCGGTCATCGCGGGCCTGCTGCCCATCAAGGAGGCGGCCGACCTCACCAACATCGGCATCCTGATGGCGTTCATCGTCGTCGCGATCGCCGTCATGGTGATGCGCCGCACCCGCCCCGACCTGCCGCGCTCGTTCCGCACCCCCTGGGTGCCGGTGGTGCCGCTCGTCGGCATCGCCTTCTCGATCTGGCTGATCGCCAACCTCGACTGGATCACCTGGGTCCGGTTCGCGGTGTGGATGGTGCTCGGCCTGGTCGTCTACGCGCTGTACGGGTACCGCAACTCGGTGGAGAACCGGGCGCCGCGGTCCGCCCGCACGGCCCCGAACACCGAGGACGAGGGGAGCACCTCATGACACCCGACCAGGCCGTTTCCGCGGCGGTCGCCGCCGCTCCGGGCTGGGCCGCGTCGCCGCCGGCCGAACGCGCCGCCCACCTGGCGGCGGTCGCGGACGCGCTGGAGGCCGCCCGCGGCGAGCTGGTCGCCCTCGCCGACGAGGAGAGCCGCCTCGGCGAGGTGCGCCTCAACGGCGAGCTGACCCGCACCACGTTCCAGCTGAAGCTGTTCGCCGAGCAGGTCCTTGAGGGCGCCCTCCACGACGCCCGCATCGATCGGCCCGACCCGGACTGGCCCACCGGGCCGCGCCCGGACCTGCGCCGCTGCCGGACGGCCGTCGGCCCGGTGCTGGTGTTCGCGGCGAGCAACTTCCCGTTCGCCTTCAGTGTCGCCGGCGGCGACACCGCGTCGGCGTGGGCGGCGGGCTGCCCCGTCGTGGCCAAGGCGCACCCCGGCCATCCCCGCCTGTCGCGCCGGACGGCCGAGGCGATCGCCGGCGCCGGGCTCCCGGACGGCGTGTTCGCCCTCATCGAGGGCGAGGACGCCGGAGTCGAGGCCCTGCGGCATCCCGGCGTCGCCGCCGCCGCGTTCACCGGCTCCCAGCGGGGCGGCCTCGCCCTCGCGAGGATCGCGGCGGAGCGGCCGGTCCCGATCCCGTTCTACGGCGAGATGGGCAGCGTGAACCCGTCCGTGGTGACGCCCCGCGCCGCCGAGGCCCGCGCCGAGGAGATCACCCGGGGGTACGCGGCGTCCCTGACGCTGGGGGCCGGCCAGTTCTGCACGAACCCCGGCCTGCTGTTCGCGCCGCCCGGACTGGCGGAGGGCATCGCGGCGCGCCTGCGCGAGGCCGCCGGGGCGCCGATGCTCAACGAGCGGATCAGCTCCGGATACCTGGCCGCGGCGGGCAGCCTGGGCGCCCGGCCGGGCGTGCGGCGCCTGGTCTGGCCGCAGGAGGAGGACGCGCTGACCCCGCGCCTGCTCACCATGGACCTGGCGGCGTTCCAGGCCGACATCGACGCCGCGGCGGAGGAGTGCTTCGGGCCCCTCGGCCTCGTCGTCACCTACGAGCGCCTCGCCGACCTCGCGGGCGTCGTGGCGGCGCTGCCCGGCCAGCTCACCTCCTCGCTGCACGCCGAGCCGGAGGAGGCCGGCGAGCTGGAGGCGCTCGCCGCCGTGCTCGCGGGCCGGAGCGGCCGCGTCCTGTGGAACCAGTGGCCGACCGGCGTGTCCGTCACGCACGCGATGCAGCACGGCGGGCCGTACCCGGCCACGACGGCGCCCTCCACCACCTCGGTCGGCACGGCCGCCACGGAGCGGTTCCTGCGGCCCGTCGCGTACCAGAACTGGCCGCAGGACCTGCTGCCGCCGCCGCTGCGCGACGACAACCCGTGGAAGGTCCCGCAGGCCGTCCGGTGAGACCGTCCTCGGTCCGCCGCGCGCGGCGGACCGAGGACGCTCGGGCGGTCAGCCCACCCAGACGGTCTTGGCGTTGCAGAACGCGCGCATGCCGTCGGCCGACAGCTCGCGCCCGTACCCGGAGCGCTTCACGCCGCCGAACGGCAGCTCCGGGTAGGACGTCGTCATCCCGTTGATGAAGACCTGCCCGGCGTCCAGCTCGTTCGCGAACCGCTCCCGCTCGCCGTCGTCGCGCGTCCAGGCGTTCGAGCCGAGCCCGAAGCCCGTCGCGTTCGCGACCTCGACGGCCTCCGACACCCCGCTCACGCGCAGCAGCGACGCGACCGGGGCGAAGACCTCCTCGTGGTACATCCGCATCTCGGGCGTCACGCCGGAGACCACCGTCGGCGGGTAGTACCACCCGGGGCCGTCCGGGCGCTCGCCGCCGCACAGCACGCTCGCGCCCTTGCCGACCGCGTCGGCGACGAGCTCCTCGACCTCGGCGCGGCCCTCCTCGCTGACGAGGGGGCCGACGTCGGTCGCCTCGTCCATCGGGTCGCCCACCCTCTTCGCGCGCATCCGCTCGACGAACAGCCGCTCGAACTCGTCGGCGCAGCCGGTGTCGACGATGAACCGCTTCGCCGAGATGCAGCTCTGCCCGTTGTTGAGGCAGCGGGACTCCGCCGCCGTGCGCGCCGCGGCCTCCAGGTCGGCGGACGGCATCACCACGAACGGGTCGCTGCCGCCGAGCTCCAGCACGGTCGGCTTGATCTCGTCCCCGGCGATGGCGGCGACCGACCGCCCCGCGGGCTCGCTGCCGGTGAGCGTCGCGGCCTTCACCCGCGGGTCGCGCAGCACCCGCTCGACCTTCGCCGAGCCGATCAGCAGCGTCTGGAACGCGCCTTCGGGGAACCCGGCGCGGCGGAACAGGTCCTCCAGGAACAGCGCCGTCTGCGGGACGTTCGAGGAGTGCTTCAGCAGCCCGACGTTGCCCGCCATCAGCCCGGGGGCCGCGAAGCGGATCACCTGCCAGAGCGGGAAGTTCCACGGCATGACCGCCAGCACGGGCCCGAGGGGCTGGTAGCGGACGTAGGCGTCCCACGCGTTCACGTCCGCCGGGTCGGCGGGGCGCCGGTCGGCCAGGAACTCCGCCGCGTGCTCGGCGTAGTAGCGGCACGCCTTCGCGCACTTGTGCGCCTCCGCCACCGCCGCCTTGTGCGTCTTGCCCATCTCGGTGGTCAGCATGGCGCCGATCTGGTCGGCCTCCCGGTCGAGGACGTCCGCCGCGGCCTTCATCCACTCCGCCCGCCGCTCCAGGGGGACCGTGCGGTAGGAGGCGAACGTGTCCGCCGCCCGTGCGACGCGCCGGTCGACCTCCTCGTCGGTCAGCGCGTCGAAGGTCTTCTCGACCTCGCCCGTCGCGGGGTTGGTCGTGGCGATCGTCGTCATGTCGGAATGCTCCCTGGGTGTCCGGCTCGTTACCCGGGACGTGCCCGAGGCGGCCCGCAGGAAACGCCCGCGCGGACCGGTGCTCAGCCGGGGATCACGCACACCGGCGAGGGGACGCGCAGGGGCGGCCCCACCGGCGCCGGGACGCCGTCCGGCCCGATCCGGAAGGTCGCGACCGCGTCGCTGCGCTCGTTCGCCACGTGCATCCACTCGCCGTCCACGTGCAGGTCGCGCGGCCAGTGCCCGCCGGAGGGGACGTCCGCGACCGGCGCCAGCGCCGCGCCGCCGTCCAGCACCCGGTGGGCCGTCACCACGTCCGTGCCGCGCATGGAGGTGTAGACGTACCGGCCGCCGTCGCCGAGTTTGATCGCCGCGCCCTGGGCGGCGCCGCCCGCCGGCCCGGCCGTCGCGGGCGACTCCGCCACGACCTCCAGGCCCGCGTACCCGCCGGCGGGGCTCAGGACGAGGACGGACGCGGCGAGCTCCGCCAGGACGTGCACGTGCCCGCTCGGGTGGACGGCCAGATGCCGCGGCCCGCACCCGGCCGGAAGGGCCGTCTCCCCGGCGAGCCGCAGGGCGCCGCCCTCGACGCGGAAGGACCGCACGAGGTCCGCGCCCAGGTCGGTCGCCAGGATCGTCCCGTCGGGGGCGTGGACGGTCATGTGGGCGTGCGGGCCCTCCTGTCGGTCGGCCCTCGGCCCGCCGCCGTGCCCCTCCACCACGTCCGGATCCCCGGCGAGACCGCCGTCGGGACCCAGCGGGTAGGCCCGGACCGTCCCGGACCCGTAGTCGGCGACGAGGAGGCGCCCGCCGTCCGGCGACACGGACAGGTGGCAGGGCAGCGCCCCCGCCTCCCGTGCCCCGATCTCCCTCAGCCGCGGGCCGGCCGCGTCGTAGGCCGCGACCCCGCCGCGGTCCTCCTCCCGGACCGCGTACAGGACCTTCTTCACGGGGTGGACGGCCAGGTAGGAGGGGCAGACGGCCTCCACCGCGAGTTCGGCCGCCCGCAGCGTCCCGTCGGCCTCCCGCGCGACCCGGTAGATCCCGGCGCCGCCGCCGGCCGCGCCGGTGTACGTGCCCACCCAGAACGCCCGCTCGCCCACCCGGCACTCCCCTCGAAACGCGATCCGCCCTCCCCGGGGCGGCCGATGGCGAGCCTAGCCGCCCCGGGGCGGGTGATGATCGCCGGCAGCGGCGCCCCCCGCGGGCCCGCCGTGGCCCGCGGCGAGGCGGGCGCGCAGCCGCCCGGCGGCGCTCAGGACCGCCTCCCATTCGGCGTCGGTGGCGTCAACCTGCCGGTGCGCGGTGAAGGAGGGGTTCAGCTCCACCCTCCGGTCGCCGGCGTGCCGGCGGACGGCGGCGAGCATCCCTGGCACCGGGTCGTGCCCTCGCGCGCGGGCCATCCCGGCGAGCACCTCGTCGAGCGCGGCGGCAGGGTCCGCGTCCGGCACGGTGACCGCGCCCTCGCAGCGGGCGACCTGCTCCTCGTACCGGTCCCCCCAGAACTCGACGCGCCAGCCGGGCCACAGCCCTTCCAGTTCCGGCACCAGCCCGGTGCCGTGGTGGCTCAGCCAGGCGCCTGCGGTGCGGGCGGCGGCGTCCACGTGCAGCCCGCCGGAGGGGATCGTCCCGAGATCCAGCCGCGGCCGTCCGCCCGCGGGCAGCCGCTCCAGCAGCCCGGGGCCCTGCCAGGCGGTGTGGACCTCCGAGAACAGCGGGTAGGCGGTGACCCGGCCGGCGGCGCGGACGGTGAGGAGGTGCACCTCCCACTCCAGGTCGGCCTCCGCCTCGCCTGGAAGGTCGCGCTCCTCCTCGTCGGGGCGGCGGACGACCGCGCGGTCCACACCGGCGGCCGCGGCGAGGTCGCCGATGCCGTCGTAGGCCCACCGCACCGTCCAGCCCGGCCAGGTCAGCGCGAGCAGCGAGAGATAGGCCCGCTTGCAGGGCACCTCCGCCGTCAGCTGGTCGCCGTAGAACATCAATCGCCGGGTCGTGTGGTCGACGACCGCGCCGCCCTCCGCCCACCCGTCGTCCAGCCAGTCGCGGGCCGGGTCGTCGAGGCGTTGCTGGGCGGAGATGAAACGCCCGGCCGCGGCCGGGCCCGCGGCCAGCACCGAGCACACGCTGTCGGCGGCCCAGTGGGAATAGTGCAGCCGCAGGCCGTTTCCGTCGATGAGGGCGAAGTTCGCGCGGGCTCCCATGGGCGGGACCCTAGCGCCGGAGCCCGCCGGGTGGCGGCCCTAGGGCGGATCGCTGCGCGCGCGGGGACGGCCCTGATACGGTCACGCGCGGTCGAATCTATGATCGCCGTGGGAGCGGCGCGGTGCCCGGGGGACGTTCGGCGCCCGCCCGCGGGGGTACGCCCCCGCCCCCACGAGGAGATGAGAGAGGCAATGGCTGATATCACCGAGTCGCCCGAATGGACCGCGCTGGCCGAGCACCAGGCGGCGATCGCCGGGCGGCACCTGCGCGAGCTCTTCGCGGAGGACCCGGGGCGCGCCGACCGGATGACCGTGACCGCGGGGGACCTGTACCTGGACTACTCCAAGCACCGCGTCACCGGCGAGACCCTGACGCTGCTCACGGCGCTCGCCGAGCGGGCGGGCCTGCGCGCCCGGATCGAGGCGATGTTCGGCGGGGAGCACATCAACGTCAGCGAGGACCGCGCCGTCCTGCACACCGCGCTGCGGCTGCCTCCCGGCGAGGCCCTGACGGTGGACGGGCAGGACGTCGCGGCCGACGTGCACGCCGTCCTGGACAGGATGGCCGACTTCGCCGGCCGCGTCCGGTCGGGGGAGTGGACGGGCTCCACCGGCAAGCGCATCACGACCGTCGTCAACATCGGCATCGGCGGCTCCGACCTCGGCCCCGCCATGGCCTACGAGGCGCTGCACGACTTCGCCGACGCGGGCGTCTCCTGCCGGTTCGTCTCCAACATCGACCCGGCCGACATCCTCGGCAAGCTCGCCGGCCTCGACCCCGAGCAGACGCTGTTCGTCGTCAGCTCCAAGACGTTCGGGACGCTGGAGACCCTCACCAACGCCAAGGTCGCGCGGCGGTGGCTCACCGAGCGGCTCGGCGACGACGCCGTCTCCCGCCACTTCGTCGCCGTGTCGACCAACGCCGAGCGGGTCGCCGAGTTCGGCATCGACACCGCCAACATGTTCGGGTTCTGGGACTGGGTGGGCGGGCGCTACTCCTTCGACGGCGCCATCGGCCTGTCGCTGATGATCGCGATCGGCGGCGAGGCGTTCCGCGAGATGCTCGCCGGGTTCCGGGAGGTCGACGAGCACTTCCGCAGCGCGCCGTTCGAGGCGAACATGCCGGTGCTGATGGGCCTGCTCGGCGTCTGGTACACCGACTTCTTCGGCGCGCAGACCCGGGCCGTCCTGCCCTACAGCCAGCGGCTGTCGCGGTTCCCCGCCTACCTCCAGCAGCTCACGATGGAGTCCAACGGCAAGTCGGTGCGGGCCGACGGCGCGCCGGTCATCGCGCAGACCGGAGAGATCTTCTGGGGCGAGCCCGGCACCAACGGCCAGCACGCCTTCTACCAGCTGCTGCACCAGGGCACCCGGCTCGTGCCCGCGGACTTCATCGGCTTCGCCGAGCCGTTCGAGGACCGCGAGGGGATGCACGACCTGCTCATCGCGAACATGCTCGCGCAGAGCTCGGCGCTCGCGTTCGGCAAGACCGCCGAGGAGATCGCCGCCGACGGCACGCCCGCGGCGGTCGTCCCGCACAAGGTCATGCCGGGCAACCGGCCGAGCAGCACGATCCTCGCCCCGAAGCTCACCCCGAAGACCCTCGGCTCCCTCGTCGCGCTCTACGAGCACATCGTCTTCGTCGAGGGGACGATCTGGGGCATCGACTCCTTCGACCAGTGGGGCGTCGAGCTCGGCAAGGTCATGGCGATGGACCTCGCCCCGGCGCTCACCTCGCAGGAGCCGCCGTCGGACGCGCCCGACCCGTCCACCGGCGCGCTCGTGCGCAGGTACCGCGAGCTGCGCGGCCGCAGCGTCTGACCCGGCGGCTCGACCGGCGGAGCACCGAAGCGATCTGTGCCGCCCTGCTCGCTCACTCCGAACAGCGCCTGCGCA
>NZ_JBEZJQ010000037.1:0-24844 GCF_040653135.1 Actinomadura sp. NPDC048021 | reverse complement strand
CCGGCGGGTCCGGGACGCGCGGAAGGGCCCGCCGGTCGACCGGCGGGCCCTTCCCTTCGCCGTCAGGCGCGCGCCGGGCCGTCAGGCGCGCGCGCCGGGCACGGGCCCCTGGACCCAGCCCTGGGACTCCAGGACGGCGCGGAACTCGCCGTAGGAGATGAAGCCGTCGAGGTTGCTGTCCGCCCTCTCGAACCTGTCCTGCGTCTCGGCTCGCGTCCAGGACAGTCCGAGCTCTTCCAGCACGAGCGTGAATTCCATCAGGTCGAGCTTCTCGTCGCCGCCGAGGTCCCCGCGCGTGAACACGGCAAGCAGTTCGTCCCCGGTCGGTCTCGTCGTCATCTCGCTCCTCGTTCAGGTCCGAAGTTGACCCCGCATCATGTCAAACAGGTGTGGGCCGGCCCTAGGAGAAACGCCGCGGGAGGATGCCCGGTTCCCCGGTCAGCCCTCGCCCGTCAGCTCGGGGACGCGGTGGCGGTAGCGCTCCAGCAGCGCGGCGTTCACCTCGTCGCCGCCGGGGACGTTCGCGCTCGTCCAGCGCGGCGGCTCCACGCCGCGCGCCGCCGCCAGGTCGTCGAGGTCGGCGAGCACCCGCGCCCACGCGTACGCGGCGAGGACGGTGGAGACCGCCGCGGTGCGCGGCGCGCCCGCCGGATGCAGCACGTCCCCGGGCGGGACGCAGGTGTCGAGCACGATGGCCGCGTGGTCGGCGAGGGTCGTGTCGGTCCGCGCCGCCGCGCCCCGCGACGCCCGCGCCGACGTCACCGCGACGACCGGCACGCCCCGCGCCTCGCACTCCCGCGCGACCTCCACCGGGTAGGGGTTGCGGCCGCTGGTGGAGAACACCACCGCCACGTCGGGCGGGGCGGGCGCGGCCTTCTCGACCACGGCGCGCCCCACTCCGTCCCGCCGCTCGGCGCGGGTGCTGCGCAGCGCGTGGTCGAGCGGGAAGACGGCCGGGTCCCAGATCGGGCGGACGGCGGCGAGGCCCCCGGCCCGGTAGAACGTCTCGAACACCATCGCCAGGGAGTGCCCGGCGCCGGCGACGTGCACGATCCCGCCGGCCTCGATCGCGTCGAGGAGCAGGGCGGCCGCGTCGCCGGCAGCCCCGCCCGAGGTCGAGTCGAGGTCGTCGAGCAGGGAGCGCACCCTGGCGGGGAACCCCGAGGACGCCGCGTCAGGCATTCGGCAGAGCCTCCTTCAGGATGCGGGCGAGGTCGTCCTCGCCGGAAGCGGCGCGCAGGCGGTCGGCGAGTCCGCCCGACAGCGCGCGCGCCAGCCCGGACAGGGTGCCGACGTGCGCGTCGGGGTCGGGCGTGCAGAACGCCAGCAGCAGGTCGACCGGGTCGTTGTCGGGATGGCCGAACTCGACGGGCCCGGCCAGCCGGGTCACGCCGACGCCTACGGCCAGGCCGCCCTCCTCGGGGCGGGCGTGGACGAGCGCGAGCCCCTTGGTCAGCACGATGTACGGGCCGTTCTCCTCCACCACCCGGACGCACGCCTCCGGGTAGCCCGCGCCCGCCGCGCCCGCGGCGACCAGGGCGGAGGCCGCCGTGCGGACGGCCTCCCGCCAGTCGCCCGCCGTCGCCCCGTCCGCCGCGGCCACGATCGTGCCCGGCGCGGCGGCCCCGGCGGCCGCCCCCTCGGAACGGGCCGTCACGAGAGCCAGCCCTGCTCGGTGAGGCGCTCCCTGAGCTGGGCCTCCAGGCCCTCCTTGTCCAGGAAGTCGCTGATGGTGATCACCACGGGCGCCAGGTCGGCGATCTCGCCGGTGTGCATGCCCTGGCCGATCACCACGTCGGGCGACATCCCGCGCGCCGTGGACACGTCGGTGTTCTCCACCCGGGCGTCCACGCCGAGCGAGCGCAGCGCGTCCTCGGCGGTCATCTTGAGCATCAGGCTGGAGCCCATGCCGACGCCGCAGACCGCGAGGATCTCCAGTTGCCGGTCCAGTGCCATGTCGTCCTTCTCTCCTCGTAGGGACGGTCGGGCCCGCGCGGACGTCCGGCGGGCCCTGCGCGGTCCGTCAGGCCTCCGCGGGGGCCGCGCTCTCGGGCGCCGCCGCCTCCTCTTCCGCCGCCCGGCGCTTCTCGGCCCGGCCGAGGAGCAGCAGGGTAGTGATCATCGCGCCGACCGCGACCGCGGGGACGAGCCAGATCGAGTTGCCGCCGACGACCGGGTCCGCGGCCTTCAGCAGCCAGCCGATCGCGTACCAGTCGGGGTCGGCGAGCGTCGCCAGCTCGGGCGCGGTCCGCTCGTACAGACCCCAGGTGACGGCCTGCCCGACGGCGAGGATCAGCCCGGTGACGACGCCGCCGAGGACGGCGCCGCGCCAGCCCGCCACCACGTTGCCGAACAGCGCCGCCGCGCCGCCCACGAAGAACAGCATGATCATGGGCGGGGCGAGGGTGAACCAGCCGGCGCCGGCGAACACGCCGAGGCAGACCAGGAACACCACGGTCGACGAGACGAACCCGACCATGACGGCGGTCGGCGCGACGGGGAAGACGGTGGGCGCGTCGAGCGCGGGGCGGGTGCCCGGGATGACGCGGTCGCTGAACCCCTTGAACGCCGGGACGATCTCACCGAGGAACATCCGCACGCCGAACAGCAGGATCGCGATGCCGCCCGCGAAGCGCAGGCCCACCAGGATCGCCCACACCCACGGCGACAGCTTGTCGTCCATCTCGGCCGCGGCCTTGGCGACCACGCCGTGGTCGGCGAACGCGACCCCGACCAGCATGATCACGGTGATGATCAGCGCGGTGCTGACGTTGACGTCCTTGAAGAACGACAGCTGCCGGGGCAGCTTCAGCTTCTCGGTGTCGTGCTTGTCGCGGCTGCCGAGCGGGCGGGCCGCGTAGCCGGTGATCAGGCAGGCGAGCGAGCTGGTGTGCGCGAACCCGAACCGGTCGTCCGGCATGACGCGGCGCATCAGCGGGCGCATCCACAGCGGCTGCAGCGTCCAGTACGCGGCGACGAACCCGGCCCCGCAGAGCACGAGCGTGAGCTGGTCGGCGCCGGGCGCGATCGTCACCAGGGAGGCGACGGTGACCGTGCTGATCCAGAACATCAGGTGGCCGGTCAGGTACAGGTACCGGGCCGCGGGGAAGAGCCGCACGACCAGCACGTGCGCCAGGAACGCGACCGTGATCACCAGCGCGATCGTCCCGCCCTGGTCGGCGAGGAAGTCGGCGAGGGTGTTGTCGGCCTTCGGCGGCGTGGTCCCCATCGCGCTGGCGAGCACGGTCTGGAAGCTCGTCAGCCCGCCGGTGAAGACCTCGATGCCGATGAACAGGATGACCACGCCGATCGTGGCGCGCAGCGCCCCGGCGAAGACGTCCTCGAACCGCTTGCGCTGCAGGAGCAGGCCCGCCAGCGTGATGAGCCCGATGAGGATGGGCACCTGGCCGAACACGTTGTCGGCCAGGAAGGTGAGGATGTCCTTGATGACGTCCATGGTGAACTCGCCTCACATCTCGGGGGATGGGTGGTGCGCTGTCGCCCCCGTCAGCGCGGACGGACGATCGTGCGCCCGGGACGCGGCGCCCGGGCGTGCGGTCAGTGGTTCGGTGGTCGCAGGTCCAGTTCCAGCCGGTACCGGTCGCCGCGGTAGAGGGACCGGACGTACTCCAGCGGCCGGCCGTCCGCGTCCCTCGTGATCCGCTCGAACAGGAACGCCGGCATGTGCACCGGGACGCCGAGCTCGGAGGCCTCCTCGGCGGTGGTGACGGTCGGCTCGATGGTCTCGGTGCCCGAGGCGATCACGACGCCGTTGCCCCGGAGCAGGTCGTAGAACGACCGCCCTTCCAGGTCGCTCCGCCGCAGGTCCGGCATGAGCGCCCGCGGCAGGTAGAGGGTCTCGATGGCCATGGGGGCCTCGTCGGCCAGCCGGAGCCGCCGAATGGTAAATACCTCTTCGACGGGCGACAGGGCCAGCCGGCGGCCGATCCGCGCCCCCGCGGTCTCGGTGCGGAACGACAGCACCCTGCCGCCCGGCTTCATCCCGCGCCTGATCATGTCCTCGGTGAACGAGGTCATGGTCAGGGACACGGCGATCCGGGGTTCGGCCACGTAGGTCCCGCTGCCGTGCCGCCGGTCGAGCAGGCCCTCGGCCACGAGCCCGTCGATGGCCTGGCGCAGCGTCGGCCGCGAGACGCCGAGGTCCTCGGCCAGCCGGCGCTCGGACGGCAGCGCGTCCCCAACGTCCAGGCCGTCCAGCATCGCCAGCAGCTCGCGGCGCACCGCCTGCCGTTTCGTGCTCGCGGCCGGGCCCTCACCGGCGGATGGCACGCCTGTCACCTCCTTTGACGCGGTTCCTGTCGTCGCACACGGTATGTCCCATTATGGCGACTGGTCAATACCACTTTGGCGATGTTTGCCGTGGTCATGGCCGGAGGGCCCGAACTACCGTCTCGGCAGGTCGGCAGACGGTGCCGATCACGACCGTGTCGACGCCGCGCTCGCGGCGGCGAGGAAGGCGGCCAGATGAGGAAGCTCGTGCGCGGCGCAGTGGCGCTGGCCCTGCCGATGCTCATGCCGGCGGCGCTCAGCGCGGCGCCGGCCCAGGCGGAGGCGGGCCGGCCGGGGGCGAGGGACGGCTGGAGGCTGGTGGCCTCCGAGCCGTTCGACCGGCGCATCGACGACGCGAAGGTTCCCTGGAGGCCGGACGGCGACGGCCCGTCCAGTCCGTACGACGTCGATGTCTACGACAACGACGGCGCCTACTTCGACACGATGGGCGGCCCGGCCTTCCGGACGCAGCTCGCGAAGATGAAGACCTACCGCAAGTCGTTCACGTTCGGGAAGCGCGGCTGGCTCACCGCCGAGCTGGCCGCCCGCGACGCCGACGGGGACGGCAGGCCGGACGCGCCGCCCACGCTCACCTCCGGCAAGGGCGTGGCCCGGCTGGACGAGCCCGCCCACCAGGCGGGCGTCGTCATCCGCTCGACCCGCGACCTGCCCGCCGAGTACCGGGTGGAGATGACGCTGCGCGGGCTGGACTTCGGGGGCCGGCGGAACGGGTCATGGGACTACCCGGACGGCCGGGTCAACGGCTACTCGCCGGAGGGCTGCAAGACCAACTTCCCCTGGGCGTCCGGCGGCGACTACGCGCGGCCCGAGTGCGAGTGGGCCGACGTCCGGACCGACTCCAACGGCTTCTACTACATGTCGATCATGGACTACCGGCAGGTGGCGCCGCACAACAACGTGTTCGTCCACGGCCATCGCAAGGTCGCCATGGACGGCTACAACCGCTACAAGTACACCGGCAAGGGCCTGCTGTACTGCAACCCGGCCACCGGGCAGTACGAGCCGTACTCCGCCGGGACGGGCAACGGCGTCAACGCGATCTTCATGACCGACGACCGCCGCTACCCGACCATGCCGGGCACCGAGTACCTCATGGAGAGCGAGTGCGGGCTGCGCAAGGGCGGCGCCATCGTCTCGACCGTCGACCTGAGGCCCGAGCTGCTGCCCGCCGAGCCGTACACGTTCGCCGTGGAGCGGCGCGACGGCGCCTACACGATGGAGATGTCCGGGGTCTTCGCGCACGTGGGGAAGGCGACCCTGCGCTACACGCGCTCGTTCGTCCAGGACGGCGAGCCGATCTGGCACTACAACCAGAAGCCCGGCGAGTACGACGGCCGGTTCAACGCCGACTGGACCTGGACGGGGCCGGGCGGCACCCTCGTCGACCGCGACACCTGGCCGGCCGGGTCCGCCTACCCCGACCGGTTCATGATCGGTGACCCGCACATGAACTTCTACGAGGGCTCGGCGCAGGTGGACGACATCCGCCTGTACGTCCCGCGCTAGCGGACCGGCGGCCGCCCGGCCCGGCGACGGCGGCGCCGCCGGTCAGGCGGTCGCCGCCCCGGCGCGGTACTCCTGCGGGCTGACGCCGTGCTCGCGCTTGAAGGCCGTGCTGAGCGCGAAGGCGTTGCCGTAGCCGACCCTGCGGGCCACGGCCTCCAGCGTCGCGTCCGTCTCGCGCAGCAGGTCGGCGGCCTGCGCGAGGCGGACGCCGGTGAGGTAGGCCATGGGCGGCTCGCCGACCAGCTTCGCGAACCGCTGCGCCAGCGCCGCGCGCGACACCCCGACCCCGGCCGCGAGGTCCGCGACCGTCCAGGGATAGGCCAGGTCGTCGTGCAGGAGCCGGAGCGCGGGGCCGACGACCGGGTCGCCGTGGGCGCGGTACCAGCCCGGGGCGGCGGCGTCCGGGCGGGAGAACCAGGCGCGCAGGGTCGCGATGAGCAGCAGGTCCAGGAGCCGGTCGAGGACGACGTCCTGGCCGGGCTCGTCCTTGCCGATCTCCTCCTGGAGCACGGCGACGAGCGGCGACCTCCACGTGTCGCCCCGGACGACCGCCATCGCGGGCAGCGAGGCCAGCAGCCGCTGCGTGACGGCCCCGCGCATCTGGTAGGTGCCGACCAGCATGACCGCCGGCCCGTCCGGGTCGTTGCCCCAGGCGCGGACGCCGAGGTCCATGGCCTCCGACAGGCTCGTGCCGTCCGGGGTGGTGCAGCGCTGGCCGGGATGGATGACGATCTGCGGCGCGGTCGCCGGGTCGTCGCTGACGGTGTAGGCGTCCGGCCCCCGGAAGATGACCATGTCGCCGGGGCCGACGCGCTGGGGATCGCCGTCGTCGGGGACCAGCCAGGCCTCGTCCCTGACCATGGAGAGCAGGGTCAGCGGCGCCTCGTCCTGGATCCGGAGCGACCAGGGCGGCGCGAGGGTCGAGCGCAGCATGAACGCTCCACGCGCGCGCGGACCGTCGAGGAGTTCGGCCAGGGCGTCCATGGAGGCCAGCGTAGACGCTGGCGTATGCGGGCGAGCGTCTCGACCATGGTGGCCGGAACCGCCCGGCTGTTGACTTCAGGGCATGACGAACAGCGAATCCGGAATCATCGAAAGCGGCCTCACCCTCGTCCTCGGCGGGACCGGCAAGACCGGCCGCCGCGTCGTCGAGCGGCTGGAGGCCCTGGACCTCCCCGTGCGGATGGGCTCGCGGTCGGCCTCCCCGCCCTTCGACTGGGAGGACGAGTCCACCTGGGCGCCCGTCCTGCGGAACGTCGAGAACGTCTACCTCTGCTACTACCCCGACCTGGCCGTTCCCGGCGCCCCCGACGCCATCCGCGCGTTCACGGGTGCGGCGGTGGACGCGGGCGTGCGGCGCGTGGTCCTGCTGTCGGGGCGGGGCGAGCCCGAGGCGCGGGACTGCGAGCGGATCGTCCAGGCGTCCGGCCTGGCCTGGACGGTCGTGCGGGCGAGCTGGTTCGCGCAGAACTTCAGCGAGGACTACCTGCTCGACCCCGTGCGGGCCGGGGAGGTCGTCCTCCCGGCGGGCGAGGTCCCGGAGCCGTTCGTGGACGCCGACGACATCGCGGACGTCGCGGTCGAGGCGCTCACCCGGGACGGCCACGCCGGGCAGGTGTACGAGGTCACCGGGCCCCGGGCGCTCACGTTCGCCGAGGCGGTCGCCGAGATCGGCCGCGCCGCGGGACGCGAGGTCGCCTTCGTTCCCGTCGGCGCGGAGGAGAACGCGGCGGCCCTCCGGGAGCACGGCGTGCCCGAGGAGGTCGTCGGCCTGCTGACCTACCTGTTCACGACCGTGCTGGACGGGCGCAACGCCCGGCCCGCCGACGGCGTCCAGCGGGCCCTCGGCCGCCCGCCGCGCGACTTCTCCGAGTACGCGCGCGAAACCGCCGCCAGCGGCATCTGGAACCACTGACCTGAGGACCGGACGACATGAAATTCTCTCTCGCGGGCGTCTCGGCGACCCTCTCCATCATCATGGCGGCCGGGATGGCCGGAACCTTCTTCGGCTTCTCCACCGGCGTCATGCCCGGGCTGAACGCGGCGCGGCCCGCTTCGGCGATCGACGCCATGCAGGGCATCAACCAGAGGATCCAGAACCCGGTCTTCGTGGCGATGTTCCTCCTGGTGCCGGTTCTGGCGGCGGCGGCGGGGGTGCTGCTGCTCACCCTGGACCAGAAGTCGGCGGCCCTGCTCTTCTTCGCCGCCGCCGGCCTGTACTTCGCGGGCGCGCTCATCCCGAGCTTCGCGGTCAACATCCCGATGAACGACGTCCTGGACGGCGTCGCGATCCCGAAGGACGCGGCCGAGGCGGCGAAGATCTGGTCGGACTACTCCGGCCGCTGGACGGCGTGGAACACCGTCCGCGCGGTGTTCAGCTGGGCGAGCCTCCTCGCCATGAGCCTGGCCGTCTACGTCTGGGGCAGGAACAACTGACCGATCTGACGCACCGGCGGGGTCCGTGCTCCGGCAAGGAGCATGGACCCCGTTTCCATGCCTCCCTCAGCCGTTCCTTCTGAGCCATCCGGCCCTTTTTAAAAGCGCCACCCCAGAGGGGTGCGGCACAGCTCTCGGCCTTCCGGAGACGCACGGAGGCGGCTGTGGGCGAAATGCGCCGCGACCACCAAGAATGCTGTACTCTGCCGAAGCGGAGACGCTCTGACGAACACTTCGAAGTCCTCTTGTCGTCTCGGACGGCGAAAGGCGGTTCCTCAGGGGCGGCTCGTGACAACCAAAAGAAGGAGGGATGATGGGCGACAGGTTTTCGCAGCTTGTCGCTGCAGAAGATTTGGCTGCTACAAGAGAGCTCCTCGAACGCGACCCTGATCTGGCTCACCGACTTCGCTCGGTCGCCCTGGAGAAGGCCGGCGCACTCAGCGGTTTCTACCACCATAACGTCCGGGTGGGAAACCTGATGTGTCGCTTCCCTGCCGCCGGGGCGGACAATCTGGATCGGCGTACTTATGAGGAGAACGACGTGTTGCGGGCCATTCAGCCCTATCTGGGCCGAAAGGCGTCCCACCTGGTCTACGAGGGGCAGGGGTGGTCCGTACACGCGTACGAAGAAGGCCGAGTCCTCCACGAACTCTCGCCACCGGGTCGGCCGGTGCCGAGGCTCGTTCTCGACGACACGGTGGACCTGTTCCGCAGGTTGACCGATGTGCCGTTGGGGGACATGCGGTTGCCGCCCTGGTGGCCGGAAGACGGCGATTCGGTGGGATTCGGATTGCGCAGGGCCATCCAGGCGTCGGTCGCCCAATGGAAGTCGACCCGCTGGTTCGGCAGGGAGTTCGACTTGCTCGGGCTTCCTCTCCAACCGCATCGGGCGATGGTGGGCCGCTTGACGAAGCTCACTCCCCGGCCGTTTCAGCTCCTGCACAACGACATGCACCGTGGGAACATCATCGTGCGTCCCGACGGTCACGCGGTCTTCGTGGACTGGGAATTGGCGACGATCGGGGACTGGGTGTACGAGGTGGCGACCCACCTGCACCTCATGCGCTACACCGAAGGAGACCGGCAGTATCTTTTGGAGCGCTGCCTCGAAAGGATGCCGCCCGCCTCCACCGAGGGGTGGCAGGCGGATCTGGAGACCTATCTGGACCTCAACCGGATCCAGTCGGCCGTCAACGACACCGTCCGTGTCATCCATAAGATCAGGAAGGAGCGCCTGTCGCCCGCCGAGAAAGGGGAAATGGTCCTGGCCCTGACCGGAACGCTCAACACGGCCGGTCGGATCTGGGGCATGGAGAAGGTACTCTCCCCCGACGAGGTGGCCGCCGCGGTTCAGGCCGGCGTCGTCGGAGAGTAGCAGGGGGCGCCGGGAGAAACCGCCCGGTCCCTGTTCGACCCACGCTGCGCCCTCACTCGCATGGAAATGAGAGTGGGGGCGTAGATGCCCACGGAGGTGCGGCCCGCGCGGGCCCGGGGCTTACCATCGGCGGATGGGCGGCGTCTACGCGATCAGCGACCTGCACGTGGGGTTCCCGGAGAACCGCGCGTTCGTCGAGGGCCTGCGGCCCGCGTCCGAGGACGACTGGCTGATCGTGGCGGGCGACGTCGGCGAGCGCTTCGCCGAGGTCGAGTGGACGCTGCGCACCCTCGCCGAGCGCTTCGCCGCCGTGCTGTGGGTGCCCGGCAACCACGAGCTGTGGACCATCAAGGACGACCCCGTGCAGCTGCGCGGTGAGCCTCGCTACCGCCGGCTCGTCGAGATGTGCCGCGGCCTGGGCGTGCTGACCCCCGAGGACCCCTATCCCGTCTGGGACGGCCCGGACGGCGCCGTCACCGTGGCGCCGCTGTTCATCCTGTACGACTACACGTTCCGCCCCGACGGGACGTCCAGCAAGGAAGAGGCCCTCAAAGCCGCGCACGAGGCCGGTGTCGTGTGCACCGACGAGGTCTACCTGCACCCCGACCCGTATCCCGGACGGGACGCCTGGTGCGACGCCAGGATCTCCTACACCGAGCAGCGCCTGTCCGCCCTGGAGCCGGGGACGCGGACCGTGCTCGTCAATCACTGGCCGCTCGTCCGCGAACCCACCCGCGTCCTCTGGTACCCGGAGTTCGCCCAGTGGTGCGGCACCGAGCGCACCGCCGACTGGCACAGCCGGTTCGGCGCGGTGTCCGTCGTCTACGGGCACCTGCACATCCCCCGGACGATCTGGACCGGCGAGGTTCCGCACATCGAGGTGTCGGTCGGCTACCCGCGCGAATGGCGCGAGCGGTCCGACGCGCCGCGCGGCCCCCGCCGCGTCCTGCCCGTCCCCGAGACGGACTGACCGGCTACCGGCGGGCCGCGCTTCTAGCGGGCCGCGCCCGGCGCCACGCCGGCGGCGGCGAGCGACAGCAGCCGGGCCGCGGCGTCCGGGTCCCGCTCGGCGACCGTCGCGATCGCGCCCGCGAGCCTCAGCACGTCGCCGAACGCCGCGCCGGCGGGCGCGTCCCCGGCGCGCTGCGCGCGGACGAGCAGCGCCTCGCCCGCCTCCGACATCGCCGCGCGGGAGCCGGAGGGGTCGAGCCGGGGGTCGCGCAGCGACACCATCGCCGAGGCCGCCATGCCCGGGAAGGCGGTGATCTCAGAGACGAACGTCCGCAGCCAGGCCAGCAGGGCCTCGCCGGAGGACGGGGAGTCCAGCAGGTCGCGGGCGGACGCGGCCAGCCCGGCGTAGACGTCGGCGAGCAGCGCCTCCAGGAGGTCCTGGCGGGTGGGGAAGTGGCGGTAGAGCGTGCCGATGCCGACGCCCGCGAGCCGCGCGACGCCTTCGAGCGAGGCGCCCGCCCCCTGGCGCTGGAAGGTCTCCCGCGCCGCGGCGAGCAGCCGCGCGCGGTTGCGGCGAACGTCGGCCCGAACGGGGCGCGCCTTCGGCGTGTCGTCGCTGGTCACCTGGGTCGTCGATCCTTCCCGGGGATGGAACGGGCCTGCGGCGATCGGGAGGATCCGCGGCTTTGGAACGGTCCCTCAATCCTATCCGCGCCGGTGCCCGGACCTGCGCCGAGAGGGCCCCGAACGCGGCCGGGCCCGCCGCGCACGGGTGCACGGCGGGCCCGGCCGCGTCTCCGCGTCCGGCCCGGGTCAGGCGTCGGCGGGGGAGACGGGGAGGTTCAGCCGGCCGCCGCCGGCCCTGAACTCCTCGGCCTTCTCCCGCATCCCGGCGGCGAGGGCCTCCGCGTCGGCGAGGCCGCGCTCGGCCGCGAACCGCCGCACGTCCCGCGTGATCTTCATGGAGCAGAAGTGCGGCCCGCACATCGAGCAGAAGTGCGCGGTCTTGGCCGGCGCGGCCGGGAGCGTCGCGTCATGGAAGGCGCGCGCGGTGCCGGGGTCCAGGGACAGGTTGAACTGGTCCTCCCAGCGGAAGTCGAACCGCGCCTCCGACAGCGCGTCGTCCCACGCCTGCGCGCCCGGATGGCCCTTGGCGAGGTCGGCGGCGTGCGCGGCGATCTTGTATGCGATCACGCCGGCCTTGACGTCCTCGCGGTCCGGCAGCCCGAGATGCTCCTTCGGCGTGACGTAGCAGAGCATCGCGGTGCCGTGCCAGCCGATCATCGCGGCGCCGATCGCCGAGGTGATGTGGTCGTAGCCGGGAGCGATGTCGGTGGTCAGCGGCCCGAGGGTGTAGAACGGCGCGCCGTCGCACCACTCCTGCTGCAGGTCGACGTTCTCCTTGATCTTGTGCATCGGGACGTGGCCGGGGCCCTCGTTCATCACCTGGTTGCCGAACCGCGCCGCGATCCGCGTCAGCTCGCCCTGGGTGCGCAGCTCGGCGAACTGGGCCTCGTCGTTGGCGTCCGCGACGGAGCCCGGGCGCAGCCCGTCCCCCAGCGACCAGGTCACGTCGTAGGCGGCGAAGATCTCGCACAGCTCCTCGAAGCGGGTGTAGAGGAAGTTCTCCTCGTGGTGCGCCAGGCACCAGGCCGCCATGATCGATCCGCCCCGCGACACGATCCCCGTCTTGCGCCGCGCCGTCAGCGGCACGTAGGACAGCAGCACCCCGGCGTGGACGGTCATGTAGTCCACGCCCTGCTCCGCCTGCTCGATCACGGTGTCGCGGAAGACCTCGTAGGTGAGCTCCGCCGGGTCGCCGCCGACCTTCTCCACCGCCTGGTACAGCGGGACGGTCCCCACCGGCACGGGCGAGTTGCGCAGGATCCACTCGCGCGTGGTGTGGATGTCGCGGCCCGTCGACAGGTCCATGATCGTGTCGGCGCCCCAGCGGGTCGCCCACGTCATCTTCTCGACCTCGTCCTCGATCGAGGACGCGACGGCCGAGTTGCCGATGTTGGCGTTGACCTTGACGAGGAAGTTCCGCCCGATCACCATCGGCTCGATCTCGGGATGGTTGACGTTGGCGGGCAGCACCGCGCGCCCGGCGGCCAGCTCGTCCCGGACGAACTCCGGCGCCACGCCCTCGCGCAGCGCGGCGAACTCCATCTCCGGCGTGATCTCCCCGCGCCGGGCGTAGGCGCGCTGCGTCACCGCGCCGCCGGTGGCGCGCCGCGGCCGCCGCGGCAGGGCGCCCTCGCCGTCGGCCTGGGGGAGGCGCCCGCCCGCGCCCGGGGGGAGCGCGGAGGGCGACGAGCGGCGCCCGTCGTCCTCGGGGCGCGCCGCCCGCCCCTCGTACGGGGCGGTGTCGCCGCGCTCGGCGATCCAGGCCTCCCGCAGAGGCGGCAGCCCCCTGCGCACGTCGGTCTCCTGCTCTGGATCGGTGTACGGCCCGGACGTGTCGTACAGGACGACGACGTCGCCGTTGGTCAGCGGCACCTCCCGCATCGGGACCCGGATCTCCGGGCGGGAGCCCTGGAGGTAGGTCTTGCGGGCAGCGGGAACCACAGGTTCGGTCATGACGACTCGATCTCTCCCTACGCCGGCATTACCCGGTCAGGTTCATGCGGTCAGCGGCCGTCCCAGCCGCTATCTCAGCCCGGTTCGCCGGGCCCCCGCGATCTGTCGCCACGACGTTAACCCGGGCAGCCCCGGTTGCCGCAACCGCCGCCCATGGGCTAGAGCGCGCCCGCGCGGAGGTCGCGCGCGGGGATCGCGACGGGCAGGGCCAGGACCAGAGTGCGGAGGGGGTCGGGGGCGGACGGCGACCGCTCCAGCTCCACCCGGGCCTCGGCGTCGCCGATGATGCGCAGCGTGGCCGAGCGGCGGCCGTCGACGCCGGTGACGACGCGGCCGTCGCCGGTGGCGCGGGTGGTGCCGAGGAGCATCCCGCCGGCGGTGTGGAAGGACGGCTCCCGCAGGCCGCGCACGAATCCGAGAGGGCGGCCGTCCGCGTCGAGGACGCGCACGCGGTCGCGTCCCGGCAGCCGGGACGGACCCCGGACCACCAGCAGCGCGGCGGCGTGGGGGTCGCGAAGCACGATGGTCCGCCTGCCGCGCCGGCCGCAGGCCACGGCGAGCACCGCGCCGCCGTCCCGGTCGCGGTACCGGCCCGCGCCGTCCACGACGATGCGGCGGGCCCCGGCCAGGGCGCCCGCCGCGGGCGGCGGGACCTCCCGGCCCTCGTCGTCGACGACCCGCCAGGCGGCGCTGAGGCGGTCCGCGGTCGCCGTCCGGACGGCCGGAAGCCATCCGGACGGCAGCGACGCGCCCCTGAGCAGGGTCACCGCGTTCCCGTCGACCTCGGCGACGGCCTCGACGCCGGGCGCCCGCTCCGGGTCGACCCAGAGCGTCCACACCGGGTCGTCGACGGGCCACCTGATCCCGACCGCCTCCACGGCTCCGGCCGGGACGGCCGCCTCCCGCCCACTGCGGCGGAGGGTCACCCCCTGCTCGCCGATGGTCACGATGAGGCGGGCCCGGTGGAGCCGGGCCGCCCCGATGTGGGCGGCCCGGGCGGCGAGCAGGCAGCCGCCGCCGCAGAGCAGCAGGGGCCGGCGGGCACTCTCCGGGTCGAGCGGTCCCGTACCGGGGCGGGCCGCGAGCAGGAGGGCCGCGCCGGCCGCCGGCGCGGCGGTCAGGACGCGGAGCGGCCATCGGTAGGCCCGCGCGCCGAGCGTCATCCGGAGCCCGGGCGGGGGGACGGGCGGCGGGGGGACAGCAGGCGGGGGGACGGACAACTGTCGGCCCTTCGTGACGGGGTTTGCAGAACTATAGGGCGGGCCTCCGGCCGCGCAGGGGGCGCCGAAAGGACCAGTCGCGCGGGGGCGCGGGCCGCGGCGCGAAGATCGCGTGCGTGGGGGAGAATGGGCGCGTGCTGACGGTGCCCCGGGTCGAGGTGACGGTGAAGGACGCCCTGGCGGCGTCGGCGCTGGCGGGAGCCGCGGCCGTCGCCGCGGTGCTGTGGCCCGGCGTCCGGGGCCTGGACGCGCCCGGCGCGGCGCTCCTGGTGGCCGCGCACGTCCCGCTCGCGGTGATCCGGCGGTGGCCGACCCCCGGCCTGCTGGCACTGGTGGTCCTGGTGCTGCCCTACCACCTGGCGCAGTACCAGCACCACGCGCTGGTGCCCGCCGAGGTGATCGCGCTGTTCGCCTACGCGGTGCTCGGGCGCCGGGTGCGGATCGTCCTCGGCGTCGTCGGCTGCCTGCTCGCCGTCTGCGTGGTCGGCGCGGCGATGCGGGCGGGCGGCGGATCCCTGCGCGAGCAGATCGCCGTCATCGAGGCCGTGGTGTCGGTCGTCATCGCCGTCCAGGTGTGGCGGGTGCACCGGGCGCGGCTCGCGACGATCACCGAGCGGGCCGAGCGGGCCGAGCGCACCCGGGAGGAGGAGGCGCGCCGGCGGGTCGCCGAGGAGCGCCTGCGGATCGCCCGCGACCTGCACGACCTGCTCGCGCACAGCATCACGCTGATCGGCGTGCGGGCCGGCGCCGCGGCCCACCTGGTGCGCGGGGACCGGCCGCTCGACCGGGAGGAGCTGGCCGACGCGCTCGCCTCCATCGCCTCGACGTGCCGGGACGCGCGGATCGAGCTGCGCGGCACGCTCCAGGTCCTGCGCGGCACCGACGTCGGCGCCCCCGAGACGCTGCCGGGCCTCCACGCCCTCGCCGGCCTCGTCGACGCGGCGCGCGGCGGCGGGATCGACGTCGACCTGCGGGACGGGGACGTCGGGACGCCGCCCCCGGAGACGGGGGTCGCGGCGTACCGGATCGTCCAGGAGGCCCTGACCAACGTTGTCAAGCACGCCGCCGCGAGGCGCGCGACGGTGAGCCTGGAGCGCGACCGCGGGAGCCTCGTCGTCCGGGTCGCCGACGACGGCCGGGGGCCGTCCGGCGGCCCGCCCGAGGGGTTCGGGATCCTCGGGATGATCGAGCGGGCGCGCAGCGTGGGCGGGACGTTGGACGCGGGGCCGGGGGAGTCCGGCGGGTTCGTCGTCACCGCCGTCCTCCCGCTGGAGAACGCAGCCGCGCCCCACCGGGCGTGACGCGCGCCCCCGGGAGGCGCCGGCGGCGCCCGCCCGCCCGAACCCTCCCGACTTCCGACGCCGACACCGCCGGGGGGCTTTCCACCCCTTACGGATAGGGTCAGGATCAAGGGGACCAGGGGAGGCGACACGTCGGTGAGCACTTTGCAGGAGGCCCCACAGGACCGGATCTTCACGGTGCCCAACATCCTGAGCCTCGCCCGGCTCCTGGGCGTCCCGCTGTTCCTGTGGCTCGTCCTGGTCGAGGCGGACTGGTGGGCGCTCGGCCTGCTGGTGTTCGCGGGCCTGTCGGACTGGCTGGACGGGAAGCTGGCTCGGGCGTTCAACCAGACGAGCAAGCTCGGCATGGTCCTCGACCCGGCCGCCGACCGCCTCTACATCCTGGCCACGCTCGTCGGGCTCACCATCCGCGACATCATCCCGCTGTGGCTGGTGCTCGCGCTCGTCGCCCGCGAGGTGTCGATCCTGCCGATCGCGCCGATCGTGCGGCGGCTCGGGTACGGCGGCACGCTGCCCGTGCACTTCATCGGCAAGGCGGCGACGATGTGCCTGCTGTACTCCTTCCCGCTGCTGCTGCTCGGCGACCACGGCGGCGCCGCGGGCACCGCGGCGCGGGTCGTCGGATGGGCCTTCGCCGTCTGGGGGACGGCCCTGTACTGGTGGGCGGCGGTCCTCTACTGGGAGCAGACGCGGCGGCTGGTGCTGGCCGGCCGCGGCGCCCCGCCCCCGTCCTCCGGACCGGGCGGCGAGCCCGGGGCGGGCGATCCGGGGGCCGCGGAGGGGCCGGGCGCGGAACCGCCGGCCGGCGGCCAGAAGGGAGCTGAGACCCCCCGATGAAGGCCGTCGTGATGGCGGGAGGCGAGGGGACGCGGCTGCGTCCGATGACCGCCAACCAGCCGAAGCCCCTGCTGCCGCTGGTCAACCGGCCGATCATGGAGCACGTGCTGCGGCTGCTGAAGAGGCACGGGTTCGGTGAGACCGTCGTCACCGTCCAGTTCCTGGCCGCGCTGATCCGCAACTACTTCGGCGACGGCGAGGAGCTCGGCATGTCGCTGAGCTACGCGACCGAGGAGGTCCCCCTCGGCACCGCCGGCAGCGTGAAGAACGCGGAGGAGGCGCTGCGCGACGACCGCTTCCTGGTGATCTCCGGGGACGCCCTCACCGACATCGACCTGACCGACATGGTGCGGTTCCACGAGCGCAACGACGCGCTCGTCACCATCGGCCTCAAGCGCGTCCCGAACCCGCTGGAGTTCGGGATCATCATCGTGGACGACGCGGGGCGCGTGCAGCGGTTCCTGGAGAAGCCCACCTGGGGCCAGGTGTTCTCCGACACCGTCAACACCGGCATCTACGTGATGGAGCCGGAGGTCCTGGAGCACGTCGCGGAGGGCGAGCCGGTCGACTGGTCCGGGGACGTCTTCCCGAAGCTGCTCGCCGAGGGCGCCCGCCTGTTCGGGTACGTGGCCGACTGCTACTGGGAGGATGTCGGCACCCACGAGAGCTACCTGAAGGCGCAGGCGGACATGCTCTCCGGGCAGGTCGGCATCGAGCTGGACGGCTTCGAGATGTCGCCGGGCGTGTGGGTCGCCGAAGGCGCGGAGGTGGACGCCGAGGCCGTCCTCAAGGGGCCGCTCTACATCGGCGACTACGCGAAGGTCGAGGCGGGGGTCGAGCTGCGCGAGTTCACCGTGCTCGGCAGCAACGTCGTCGTCAAGGAGGGCGCCTTCCTGCACCGAGCGATCGTCCACGACAACGTGTTCGTCGCGCCGTCCACGAACCTGCGGGGCTGCGTGGTCGGCAAGAACACCGACATCATGGCGGGCGCCCGCGTGGAGGAGGGCGCCGTCATCGGGGACGAGTGCGTCATCGAGGCCGAGGCGTACGTGTCCAGCGGCGTGAAGGTGTACCCGTTCAAGACCATCGAGGCCGGCGCCGTCGTCAACACCAGCGTGATCTGGGAGTCGCGGGGGCAGCGCAACCTGTTCGGGCCGCGGGGCGTCTCCGGCCTCGTCAACGTGGAGATCACCCCCGAGCTGGCGGTGCGGCTCGCCTCCGCCTACGCGACGACGCTGAAGAAGGGCACGACCGTCGTCACCGGACGGGACGTCTCCCGCGCCGCCCGCACCCTCAAGCGCGCGGTGAACAGCGCGCTCACCGCCAGCGCCATCAACGTCCAGGACCTGGAGGCGACGCCGCTGACCGTCGCCCGGTTCGAGACCGGCCGCGAGGACAGCGTCGGCGGGATCTACATCCGCACCACGCTCGGCGACCCGCAGGGCGTCGACATCCTGTTCCTGGACGCGGACGGCGCCGACCTGTCCCAGGGCGCGCAGCGCAAGCTGGAGCGCGTCTTCGGGCGGCAGGAGTACCGCCGCGCGTTCCCCGGCGAGATCGCCGAGCTGACCTACCCCCCGCGCGTCGTGGAGACCTACACCCGCGACCTGCTGCGCCGCGTCGACATCCGCGGCGTCCGCGAGGCCGGACTGAAGATCGTCCTGGACTGCGCGGGCGGGGTGGCCTCGCTGGTGCTGCCGAACCTGCTCGGCAAGGTCGGCGTGGAGGTCCTCACCCGCAACGCCGGGCTGGACGAGGCCAACCCGACCGAGACGCTCGCCGAGCGGATGCGCGACCTGGAGCGGCTCGGCGAGCTGGTGTCCTCGTCGCGGGCCGCGTTCGGCGTCCGGTTCGACTCGGTGGGGGAGCGGATCTCCCTGGTGGACGAGAACGGCGAGCTGGTCGGCGACGACCGGGCCCTGCTGGTGATGCTGGACCTCGTCGCGGCCGAGCGGCGGGGCGGCAAGGTGGCGCTGCCGGTGACGACGACGCGGGTCGCCGAGCAGGTGTGCCGGTTCCACGGCGTGCAGGTCGAGTGGACCTCCACGTCCCAGGACGTGCTGACCAAGGCGGCCGCGCAGCCGAGCGTGGTCTTCGCGGGGGACGGGCGCGGCGGGTTCCTGATGCCCGAGTTCAGCGGCACCGTGGACGGCATCGCGGCGTTCGTCCGGCTGGTGGGCCTGGTCGCGCGGACGCGGCTGACGCTGTCGCAGATCGACCGCCGCATCCCCGACGCGCACCTGCTGCGCCGCTCCGTCCCGACGCCGTGGGCGGCCAAGGGGAGCGTCATGCGGCACGTCGTGGAGGCGGCGGGGAACCGGACGCTCGACACCACCGACGGCGTGCGCGTGGTGGAGGGCGACGGCCGCTGGGTCCTCGTGCTGCCCGATCCCGCGGAGGCGGTGACGCACCTGTGGGCCGAGGGGCCGGACGCCGACACCGCCCAGGCGCTGCTGGCGGAGTGGGCCGCCGTCGTCGAGCGCGCGGGCTCCTGAGCGTCCTCAGCAGCGTTCGCGGGGCCTGAGGCCGGTCCGGTCGGGTTCCCGGTCGGCGTAGCGCGCGCCGAGGAACGCGATGAGGTGCTCCACGTCGGCGACGTTCGACACGAGGCCGAGGGACGCCCTGACCGCGCCGCCGCTCGGCAGCCCGAGCACGCCCAGGTAGTCGTCGAGCGTCCGCATCCGCAGGCGGGCGGTCCGGCGCAGGGCGTGCTCGGGGATCTCGAAGGCGCCCTCGCCCGCGCCGGGGTTGCAGAAGCAGCCGGTCCGGATCGAGATGCCCGCGGCGGCGGTGTCACGGGCCACGATCCGCTCGTCCACGACCGCGCCGCGGCGGTCGAGCACGTTGAACGCGACGGTGCCGCCGCGCCCGCCGGCGCCCTCCGGCCCGTACACCCGGACCAGGGGGGAGCCGTCGGCGTGGCGCAGGTCCCCGAGGCGGCGAAGGAGCAGCGAGGTCAGGCACCCCACGCGGCGCTGGACGAGGTCCATGCCGATGCCGCCGACCCAGCGGATGCCGAACTCCACGTCGGGGATGGACAGGAAGTTCAGGGTGCCGTCCTCGAACGCGGTCTCGTCGGGCGCGAGCACGTGCCAGCCGCCGAGCGCGCTGACCGCCTGGATCGTCCCGCCGGCGAACCAGGGGCGGCGCAGCCGGGCCAGGGCGTCCCGGCGGGCGACCAGGCTGCCCACGCCGGTCGGGTACCCGAACACCTTGTACCAGCTCACGGGGACGAAGTCGGGCCGGACCCGGCTGAGGTCGAGGCGCCCGGCGGGCGCGAAGGCGGCCGCGTCCAGCAGCACGTCGTAGCCGTGCGCGTGGGCGAGGTCGACCCAGCTCAGCGGGTGCCGGACGCCGCTGAAGTTGCTCTGCGCGGGAAAGGCCAGCAGGCCGCCGGCGCCGCCCAGCGCCGCGGCGAGGTCGGCCTCGCGGACCCGCAGGTCGGGCCCGCGGACGGGCACGTGGGCGACCTCGGCTCCGCGCGCCCTCGCGAACTCCCTGATCCCGTTCACCGAGTTGTGGTTGTCGCCGGTGAGGACGAGGCGCCCGCCCCGCTCGAACGGATAGGCCTCCCCGACGAGGCGGCATGCGCCGGTGGCGTTGTGCGTGAACACCACCGCGTACTCCTCGGGGGAGGCGTTGAAGAACGCCAGGACCGCCCGCCGGGCCCGCTCGACGAGGGCCGTGGAGGCGCTGGAGGTGGGGTTCTCCGAGTGCGGGTTCCCGAAGCAGCGCCCCGCGAGGCGCTCGGCGTGCGCGCGGATCTGCGCGGCGGCGGCGACGCCCGAGCCGGTGTAGTCCAGGTACGTCTGCTCGTCCAGGTAGGCGTACTCGGCGGCCCGCAGCTCGTCCAGCGGTCGCGTCTCCGCGTAGCCGGGCATGAGGTCGACGTCATAACTGGACGAAGCGCTCAAAATGTACCCCCGTATGCAAAAGCCGCATTCCTCATTAAACGGTCAGGGACGCGCCGGAGGTGACGCAAGAGCGCCGTGGTGTCCTTAAATGGCCTATGGGGAAGGGGTTTTATGTCCTCCGGGTGAGGACCAGGCAGGCCCCTGCCAGGAACAGCGCCGTGAACCCGCCGAGCAGCGCCCAGTCCACGGCCGGCGACCGCGAGAACGTGTCACCGTAGGAGGCGAGCAGGGGTGGCCCCAGCGGCGAGCGCCCGCTCGCCCAGAGCCGCTCCACCCCGAGGCTGTGCCCGAGGCCCTCGAAGGCCCACCGGTTGGACATGGCGCAGCTCAGCCACCGTCCGGGCGCCGCCATCACCGGGACGGGCAGGATCGCGCCCACGAACAGCACCTGCGGGAAGCAGAGCATCGGCAGCGCCATCGTGGCCTGGGCCGGGTCGGTGACGGCCGCCGACACGAGCAGGCCCAGCGCGAGCGCCGCCAGCGAGCACAGCAGCAGCGTGACGAACAGTTCACCGTACGTCCCCCACCCCGCCGCGGGCAGCCGGTCCAGGACCCGCAGGACGCCGAGCACCAGCGCGTCCACCACGGCCAGCAGCGGCAGCAGGACGGTCGCCTTCGCCAGTACGTAGGGCGCGATCCGCAGCCCGGCGAGCCGCTCCCGCCGCAGGACCGGCAGCTCGCCGCAGATCTGCGGCAGCCCGTAGGTCAGGCCGAAGAAGAACCCCCCGAAGGCGATCCAGAAAAGGATCATCACCGTCGCGGCGGGGCTGGGGGACTCCGGCGAGAAGGCCCCCGGCCGGAACAGGACCGCGAACATCGCCAGCACCATGAGCGGCGACCCGAGCAGCACCGCGAGCGTGAGCCGGTTGCGGGTGATCAGGTCCAGGTTGCGCCGGGTGAGCAGAGCCCACTGCCGGAACGCGGTGACCGCCGGGCCGGTCTCCGGCCCTGACGCCGACGCCGACGCCGGGGCCGGGGGTGCGCCGCGCCCGCGCGCGCCGAACCGGCCCGTCCACTCGCGCGACTCCCCTTCGGCCAGCCGCAGATAGATGTCCTCGATCCGGTCCGCCTGGAACCGCTCTCGCGCCTCATCCGGTGCTCCGTAGAAGACCAGCCGCCCGTCCTGGGCGAGGACGGCCACCCGGTCGCACACCAGGACGTCCGGCGGATGGTGCGTGGTGATCACCACCGTGGTCCCCGAGTCGGCGAGCCCGCGCAGCAGCCGCATCAGGTCGGCCGAGGTCGCCGGGTCGAGGCCGGAGGTGGGCTCGTCCAGGAAGAACACGCGGGGCCGCGTCAGCATCTCGACCGCGATGCTGGCCCGCTTGCGCTCGCCGCCGCTCAGCGACCCGACGCGCTGCCCGGCCCGCGCGGTCAGCGCGAGCGCCTCCAGGACGCCGTCCACGGCGCGCTCGGCGCGCTCGGGGGGCGTCCCCGCGGGCAGCCGCAGCCCCGCCGCGTACCGCAGCGTGCGCCGCAGCGGCATCTCCAGGTGCACGATGTCGTCCTGCGGCACGTAGCCCAGCGAGCCCGCGGCCGGGCCCGCCGCGCCGCCGTCGTACCTGACCTCGCCCTCGGCGGGCGGCCGGACGCCCGCGATGGCGTCCAGCAGGGTGGTCTTGCCCGCCCCGCTGCCGCCGATGATCGCCACCAGCTCCCCGGCGCCGATCGACAGCGACACCTCCCGCAGCGTCCGCCGCCCCCCGGCCGCTCGCTGCCCCACCTCGCGGACCTCGATCATCTGTCCTCCCGCCGGGCGACCCCACCCCGACGATGGACGATCTTCCGATGCGCGTCCAGCCGCCGGATCCGGTCAGTCGGGGGCGTCGTCGTCGGGGTCCCCCGCGGCGATCCCGGCGAGCGTCCGCAGGGCGCAGGCGAGGACGTCCGGCGGCGGGGACGCCAGGCCGATGCGGACGGCCCGCGGGGCGGCGGCGCCCCCCACGACGAAGGCGGCGGCCGGGGTGACGGCGATGCCGCGCCGGGCGGCCGCCGCCACGAACGTCTCGGCCCGCCACCGCTGGGGCAGCTCCCACCAGCAGAAGTACGAGCAGGGATCGGACCGGACGGCCGCGCCCTCCAGGCACCGGGCCGCGATCCGCTGCCGCGACGCGGCGTCGGCGCGCTTGGCCCGCACGACCTTCTCGACCGTCCCGTCGGCGATCCAGCCCGCCGCGGCCTCCAGCGCGAACCCCTGCGGGCCCCATGCTCCGGAGCGCAGCGCGGTGGCGACGCGCCCGGCGAGCGCCGCGGGCGGAACGGCGAAGCCGAGGCTCAGACCGGGCGCGAGGCGCTTGGAGAGGCTGTCGACCAGGACGGTGCGGTGCGGGGCGTGCGCCGCGAGCGGCTCCGGCCCGCCGTCCGGAAGGAACGCCCAGACGCGGTCCTCCACGGCGTGCAGGCCGAGCCGCTCCAGCGCGCCGGCCAGCTCGGCGCGGCGCCGCTCCGGCATCGTGGTCCCGCGGGGGTTGTGCAGCGTCGGCTGGACGTAGACGCCGCCCAGCGGCGCGGCGCGATGGGCCTCGGCGAGCGCGTCCGGGCGCAGGCCGTGCTCGTCCATCGCGATCGGGACCGGCGTCACCCCGAGCCGGGCCGCGATCCCCTTGATCACCGGATAGGTCAGCGCCTCCACGCCGAGCCGGCCGCCCGCGGGCACGAGCGCCGCCACCGCGCCCGCGACGGCCTGCCGGCCGTTCCCCGCGAACAGCACGTCGGAGGGAGCGGGCTGCAGGCCGGGCGAGGCCAGCAGCGCCGCCGCGGCCTCGCGGGCGGCGGCGGTCCCCGCGACCCCGGCGGGGCCGAGCGCGGCGGCCAGGACGTCCGGGCGGCGCAGGCGCTCCAGCCCCTCGGCCAGCAGGGCGCTCAGGCCCGGCGCCACGGGGTGGTTGAGCTCCAGGTCGACGCGCGCGGCGGCGGGCTCGGCGAGCGCGGGCCCCGGCGGGCGCTCGGCGGCGCGGACGAAGGTCCCGCGCCCGACCTCGCCCACCACCAGGCCGCGCCTGGCCAGCTCGCGGTACACGCGGTTCGCCGTGGAGCCCGCGATGCCCCGGCGCCGGGCGAAGGCGCGCTGCGGCGGCAGCCGCTCGCCCGGGCGCAGCCGCCCCGCCGCGATGTCGGCGGCCAGCTCGTCCGCGACCCGCCGGAAATCGTCCACCTGAACCCCACATTGCACCGAGAACAATTCTCTTATTGCACCGAGGATACCCCGACTTCTACTCTTGGAGAACTTCGAGTCGTCTGGAGCGCAATGATCTCGTTCGGGGCCGTCGCGGCCATCGCCCTGTTCGCCCTCGGCCTCGTCCTCACCCCGGGGCCCAACATGATCTATCTGGTGTCGCGGTCGGTGACGCAGGGCCGCCGCGCCGGGCTGATCTCGCTCGGTGGCGTCGCCGCGGGGTTCCTCGTCTACGTCGCGGCCGCCACCGCGGGCCTCACCACGGTCTTCACGCTCGTGCCGCCCCTCTACACCGCGATCAAGCTGGCCGGCGCCTGCTACTTGCTGTGGCTGGCGTGGCAGACGCTGCGGCCCGGCGGCACGACCGCCTTCACGCCCGCGGACCTGCCCGCCGACCCGCCGCGCCGGCTGTTCACCATGGGCCTGGTCACCAACCTGCTCAACCCCAAGATCGCCGTCCTGTACGTGTCGCTGCTCCCGCAGTTCGCCGACCCCGGGCGCGGCAGCGTCGCCGTCCAGATCCTGCTGCTCGGCGCCGTCCAGGTCGTGATCGCCGTCACCGTCAACGCCCTCATCGTGCTCGGCGCCGGCTCCATCGCCGCCTTCCTCGCGCGCCGGCCCGGCTGGCGGCGCGCCCAGCGCTACCTGATGGGCTCGGTGCTGGCCGCCCTCGCCGTCCACATCGGCCTGCGCCCCGCGACCGCCTGACCCGCCGCCCCGCGCCGGACCTTGCCATGATGGGCCGGTGATCTCACCTGAGGACGAGCCCGGCGGCCGGGAGCCCGACGGGCGGCCCGAGGGCCGGGGGAGGCCGCCCGACCGGCGCCCCGACGCCTCCATGTCGCTGCTCGCCGACCTGTTCGCCGGGCGGCGCCTCGACCCCGGCTACGCCGAGGCCGCGGCGCGCAAAGCCGCCTCCGGGGCCGGGAGGCGGCCGCGGGGCCTCCGGGGCGCCGGCGTCCTGCTCGTCCTCGCCCTCACCGGGGCCCTGGCCGCCGTCGCCGGCGTCGAGGTGCACCGCAGCGAGCCGGTGGCCGCCGAGCGGCACTCCGAGCTCGTCGACCAGATCCACGCCCGCACCGCCGAGACCGACGCCCTGCAGCGCCGGCTCGACCTGCTGCGGGCCGACACCGAGCGCCGCCGGGCCGCCGCGCTGGCCCGCAGCGCCGAGGGCCGCCGCGTCCGCCGGGAGGTGGCCGCGGCGGGCGCCGCGGCGGCCGCCGCGCCCGTCGCCGGCG
>NZ_JBEZJQ010000036.1:0-79522 GCF_040653135.1 Actinomadura sp. NPDC048021 | reverse complement strand
TCCAGCGCGAGATCGAGGACACCCTGTCGGAGAAGATCCTCTACAACGAGCTCAAGCCCGGCCAGATCGTCATCGTCGGCACCGAGGGCTTCGACTCCGACAACACCGACACCGCCGAGAACGCCAAGTTCACCTTCAAGGGCGTGCCGAAGCCGTCGACCGTCCCCGACAGCCCGCCGCCCATCGAGGGCGCGGTCAACTTCAACAAGGACTGACGTCCCGCGCGCGAAGGCCCGCGACCGGTTCCCGGTCGCGGGCCTTCCGCACGTTCGCGGCTCGCACGTTGGCGGTTCGCATGTTCGCGGCTCGCACGTTGGCGGCTCGCGCGTTGGCGGCTCGCGCGTTGGCAGCTTGCACGTGGCAGCTTGCACGTTGGCGGCTCGCGTGTGGGGGTGGCTCGCGTGTGGGTGGCTCGCATGGGCGCGATTCTCCTGGGCAGCCTCCCCTCACAAGATCGACTGTCTCGGGAGCCGCCATGAGCCGTCTGACCCTCTCCGCCCCCGTCCTCGACGCCCCCGACCCGCACGTGCTGGCGGACTTCTACCAGCGCCTCCTCGGTTGGACGGTCGTGCAGGACGAGCCCGACTGGGTGAAGCTGCGTCCCCCGGGCGGCGGAACCGGCCTGTCGTTCCAGACAGAGCCGCTCTACAAGCCCCCCACGTGGCCTGCCGCGGACGGCGCCCAGTTGCAGATGGCCCACCTCGACTTCGAGGTGGACGACGTAGACGCCGCCGGAAAGCACGCCGAGGCAGTGGGCGCCGTCCTGGCCGACTTCCAGCCGGATGACGACTTCCGGGTCTACCAGGACCCGGCGGGGCACCTGTTCTGCCTCTTCACGCGCGAGCCGGAGAAGCCGGTGGGTTAATCCACAGAACGCCGTTCGGTCTCCGGCGCCCGCCGCTCTCGGGAACCCTGAAGGTGACTTCAGGGAGGCCCAGTGTGCGACCAGATCGCCATCCGAAGACCCCGCCCGCTCACCTCGAAGCGGAGGGGGGCGGGGTGGCAAGCCAGGCCTGTATCGCTTCTCCGAGGGCCTTCTTGGTCTGAGGCGGGGCGAAGGAGGCGGTGACCGAGGCTCGGGCCAGGTCGGCCAGGGTGAGGTCGTCGTAGGCGAAAGTGGCGCGGACGTGCGCGTACTCGGTGGCGAGGGGGGTGTTGATCAGGGCGGGGATGTCGGTGTTGAGAGTGACCAGCAGGCCCGCTTCGCGGAGGCGGGGGAGGGGGTGCGCGTCCAGGGACGGGACGAATCCCAGCGCGACGTTGGAGGAGGGGCAGACCTCCAGGGGGATCCCGCGTTCGCGGACCTCGGCCACCAGGTCGGGATCGTCCAGGATCCGGATGCCGTGGCCCAGCCGCTCGGTGCGGCCGGGGCCGAGCGCCTGCCGGATGCTGGCCGCGCCCTCGGCCTCGCCCGCGTGGTGGACGACGTGGAGCCCGGCGTCGTGCGCGGCGGCGAAGACCTCGGTGAACGGGTCACCGGGGTGGGCCTCGTCGCCGGCGAGGCCGACGGCGACCACGCGCTCGTGACGCCGGGCCAGGTCCAGGGTCCGCCAGGCGCGCTCGACGGAGCGGCGGCGGGAGTGGTCGAGGATCACGCGGCACTCGATGCCGAAGGCCTCCCGGCCCGCCTCAAGGCCCTCCAGGACGGCCGCCAGAGGCATGCCGAGGTCTCCGAGGCGCTCGCCGTGCGCGGCGGCCGTGAACGAGACCTCGGCGTACCGGACGCCCTGGGCCGCCTCGTCCTCGCAGAACTCGTAGGCGATGCGGTGGAAGTCCTCGGGCCGCTGCAGGCAGGCGCGGACGAGGTCGTTCTGCGCGAAGAAGGAGGCGAAGTCGCCGAACGCGCCGAGGTCTTCGGGGACCGGCACGCCGTTGGCGGCGCCGATCTCGCGGAGTGTGGCGCCGCGGACGGTGCTCTCAAGGTGGACGTGGAGGTGGGCTTTGGGCAGGGTCAGCAGATCACGCACTGGCGTACGGTACGAGCCCGGGCCCTGGGCTGACGAGCGAATTTCCGTTGACCGGCGGGGCGGGACCGGCCCAAGATCGACCGAATGCGCGGCCCCGAGGTGCGGTTCGGGCCACCGGGTGAGGTGACGGCGGCCGAGCGGCTGCGCTCGGCGTCCCTGGATGAGGATTGAGGAGTTTCCCTGTTGCTACGGATCCACCGGACAGAGGATGGACGGCGCATCGAGGGCGTCGCGCGGCCCGTCTTCATCCACAACGGCTCCTACCACCTCACGAACCTGCTGGTGTTCGCGGACGGCGCCATCAACTGCTGGGAGTGGGTCGACCTGGAGGGTCTTCGGGGGAAACTCGAATGCGGCTGGGTGGTGACGGAGGTACCCGAGGGCGGTGAGATCAGCGCGTTCGAGCTCGGCCGGTGGAAGGCCGCCGAGCCGATGTTCGGCCTCACCTCGGAGATGCTGCTGGGGGAGGTGGCCGACGACATCGAGCGCCTGAACGACCGGCCCGATTCCACCGACCGCTGTCTGGCGGCGCTGGACCGGTACCTGGAGTCGCGTGACGAGGCCGACCGGCTGGCGCTGCGCGAGGCCTACCTGGCGATGCCCGCCCACAAGCGCCACTACTCGCTCGGTGACATGGACAACAAGGACCGGCCGCTGGTCTTTCTGTGCACCGACGTCGGGGAGCGTCCGATCGGCGGCTGGTTCGACGATGACGTCGTGACCGAAGCCATGCGGGAATGGGCTCTGGACTACTTCGCGGAGGAGGCCCGCGCACGCGCCGAATACGAATCGAAGAGGTCGGGGGACGATCCACAGGAACCCCCGGGCGGGACGATTCACCTGGGCGGGCGCGTGTTTCCGCGAGGATGGCCGGAGAACCCGGGAATCGACGCCCTTCAGAACGACTACCCGGCCCCGATCGAGGCCGGCGGCGTCCTCTACCCGTCGGTCACGCACGCCTACTGGGCGCTGTCCACCGAGGATCCCCAGGTCCGGGAGCGGATTCGCGCCGTGGAACGCCCCTACGACGCCCAGAAGCTCGCCGAAGAGGCCTCACGCGTCCAGGGATGGCCACAGGTCAGGACGGCCGTGATGGCGGGCCTCATGCGCGCCAAATACGCGCGGCATCCCGAGCTGGCGGAGATCCTTCTCGGCACGGGAGACGCCCCCATCGGGTATGGCGGAATCGAATCCGACCACTGGATCACGCGCGGAGACAGAGGCCGCAACTGGGTGGGCCGGCTGCTGGAGCTCATCCGATCCGAAATACGCGCACAGAGAGCCGGCCTGCCATTCCCCTGAGAAGGCGGATCCCCTGCGGACGGTCGCGAGAGTTCAGCCGGGAAGGGCGTAGCGGCCGTCTTCGAGGGGGTCGACCAGGCCGTCCGCGATGAGGGTGTCCAGGGCGCGTTCGCGTTGGACGGCGTCCGACCAGACGACGTCCAGGGCTGGTTTCTCGACCGGGTGCTCGGCGTCCCGCAGGACGGCCAGGAGTCGCCCCCGGCATTGCCGGTCGGTGCCGGCGTACGTCTGGCCCCTTCGCGGCGGCCCGTCGTAGGCGGGACGGCCGGTCAGCTGCCACGTGCACCTGTCGATGACGGGGCAGTCGACGCAGCGAGGCGAACGGGCTGTGCAGACGAGCGCGCCCAGTTCCATGACCGCGACGGCCCAGCGGGCGGCGGTCGGCGGGTCGAGCGGCAGGAGGCTCTCCGCGAGTGTGACCTCGGCCTTGGTCTGCGCCTTCGGCGGGTACTCGACGCCGGAGAGTAGCCGGGCCAGGACGCGGCGGACGTTGGTGTCGAGGACGGCGTGACGCTGCCGGAACGCGAAGCTGGCGACGGCGGCGGCGGTGTAGGCGCCGATGCCGGGGAGCGCCAGCAGGTCCGCGTGCGAGGAGGGGACGTCGCCGCCGTGCCGTTCGGTGATCGCGCGGGCGGCCTCGTGGAGGCGCAGCGCGCGGCGCGGGTAGCCGAGCCGGCCCCACGCGCGGACGGCCTCGCCGGACGGTTCGGCGGCGAGCGCGGCGGGCGTCGGCCAGCGGGTCGTCCAGGCCTCCCAGACGGGCAGGACGCGGGAGACCGGTGTCTGCTGAAGCATGATCTCGCTGACGAGGACGCCCCAGGGGGTCGCGTCCGGCGCCCGCCACGGGAGGTCCCGTGCGTTCGCGTCGTACCAGGCGAGGATCGGCGTGGTGAGTGCGGATTCGGTGTTCATGGCGCGTCGCCATTGTGGCACGCGGCGGGTCGCCCGCTCTTCCCGCCCGGGTGAATGCATACTGCCCGCATGGGGGCGAACACTGAGCGCGACCGGGACGGCTCTGGGCTCGATCGGTACTGGCGCCGGCGCGTGTGGGCCCTGGCAGGCGTCCTCGGGGCCGTGGGCCTGCTGGCGTGGACGTGCCAGGGAGGCGCCGGGGAGGAGAAGCCGGGCCGCGACGCGGGCGCGGCCGAGCGGACGAGCGCCCCGCCGCCGAGCGCGATGCCGACGGTCACCGTCACCACGACGACCACGCCCGCGCCGGAGCAGGCCGACGGCGGCCCCTGCGGCCGCGGTGACCTCGTGGTGAACATGTCCGCCGCGAAGAACGTCTACGCGGGGTCCGAGCGTCCGGAGTTCCGGGTCACGGTCGTCAGCACGCGTGACGGCTCCTGCGCGTTCGACACGGGGTCGCTGGAGGTGCGCATCACCTCCGGCGCGGACCGCGTCTGGTCGTCGAGCAAGTGCCGCAAGGGCGACGCCCCCAAGGCGACGCTACGGCGCGGCATCCCCTACGTCGACGACGTCGTCTGGGACCGCCACCGCGACTGCAAGAACACCGTCCGAGCCCGCCCCGGCACCTACGTGGCCACCCTGAAAGGCGCGAAGGCCAAGAAACAAGTCTTCGCCCTCCGCTAACCCCTCGCCCACACCCCAACCCGCTCCGCCTGTGCTGGCCGCAACCCGCTCCGCCTGTGCTGGCCGCAACCCGCTCCGCCTGTGCTGGCCGCAACCCGCTCCGCTTGTGGTGGCCCCAACTCGCTCTGCTTGTGGTGGCCCCAACTCGCTCTGCTTGTGGTGGCCCTTGCCCGCCGCCTGCGCGCCGTCCCGCCGCCAGGGCTGCCTCGGGTTGCGCGGCCGGAGTTGCCGAATGTCGTGGCTGCGCTGGCCCGCTGTGAAGGGCGCAACGAATCTTCAGCTCCGCCGATCCAGGGCCTGCACTGCCTGGGCCCGCTGACTGTGGTGGCCGCCCGCTGCCTGCGCTGGGCGGTGCTGCTGCCTCGGCCCTCTTCGCTCGCCTTGCGGCTCGCTACGTGACCGGGCCTGGGCGAATGCGGCATCGCTTCGCGATCTGCCCGGCTCCACTCGCCGCCGACTTCGCTCCATCGGCCAGGTCACGCGTTCGCGCGTGCGGCCGAGGGCCACTTCGAGGCAGGCCCTAGACGTAGCGTTCGAGGATGGACGATTCGGCGAGGCGGGAGAGGCCCTCGCGGACGCTGCGGGCGCGGGACTCGCCTACGCCGCCGACCGCCTGGAGGTCGTCGATGCTGGCGGCCAGGAGTTTCTGCAGGCCGCCGAAGTGCTCGACGAGGCGTTCGACGACCATGCTCGGCAGGCGCGGGACCTTGGCGAGCAGCCGGAAGCCCTTGGGGCTGACGGGCAGGTCGAGGGCGTCCGGGCCGGCGAAGCCCATGACCTCGGCGACCGTGGACAGGTCGAGGAGCTCGTTGGCCGACAGGGTGTCGAGGGACGACAGGATGGCGTCCACGCCGCGGGTGCGGGTGTCGTCGGACGGGTAGTCGCGGACGATCAGCTGCCGGTCGACGTCCACGCCGGAGACCAGCTCGTCGAGCTGGAGGGACAGCAGGCGGCCGTCGGTGCCGAGCTCGACGACGTAGCCCTCGATCTCGTCGGCGATGCGGCGCACCATCTCCAGGCGCTGGACGACGGCGCTGACGTCGCGGACGGTGACGAGGTCCTCGATCTCCAGGGCCGACAGCGTGCCGGACACCTCGTCGAGGCGCAGCTTGTAGCGTTCGAGCGTCGCCAAGGCCTGGTTGGCCTTGGAGAGGATGGCCGCCGAGTCCTCCAGGACGTAGCGGATGCCGTCGAGGTAGAGCGCGATGATGTGCATCGACTGGCTCACCGAGATGACCGGCAGGCCGGTCTGGCGGGCGACGCGCTCCGCGGTGCGGTGGCGGGTCCCCGACTCCTCGGTGGGGAGGGTGGAGTCCGGCACGAGGTGGACGGCGGCGCGGACGATGCGGGTGTGGCTGTCGTCGAGGACGATCGCGCCGTCCATCTTGGCGAGCTCGCGCAGCCGCGTGGCGGAGAACTCGACGTCGAGCTCGAAGCCGCCCGTGCACAGCTCCGCGACGGGCTTGTCGTAGCCGAGCACGATCAGGCCGCCGGTGTGGCCCCGCAGGATGCGCTCCAGTCCGTCCCGGATCTGGGTGCCGGGAGCCACCGCGGCCAGTGTGGCGCGGCGTCGTTCGTCATGACCCTTGTCGTGTGATGGCACCTGGCCCCCGGAGGTCGCTGGACGGCGCCAGTTTACCGAGGCGGGCCGCGCGCTGGTTCCTCCCCAGGTCGCAAGCGTGCGTTGTGTGAAGTAATACTCTGGCGGGACGCCTGTCAGGGAGCGGTAAACGCGACCTGCAGCGCCTGCTGGAGGCTGTCGACCTCCATGACCTTCATGCCCTCGTAGCTGCTGAGCTGCGGGTCGGCGCGTTTGAGGGGCCCGTCGGCCAGTTCGAGGGAGCCGCGCGGGATGACGGCGTACTTGAACCCGAGCCGGGCCGCCTCGGCCAGCCGCCGCTGGACGCCGGGCACGATGCGGACCTCCCCGGCGAGGCCCACCTCGCCGAGCGCGATGAGGCTCGTGGAAAGGGCCTGCTCGACGGTGGAGCCCGCGACGGCGAGGCCGAGGGCCAGGTCGACGGAGGTCTCGGCGAGCCGGACGCCGCCGACGGTCGAGACGTACACGTCCTGCTCGTGCATGGAGATCTTGCAGCGCTGCGCGAGGACGGCGAGGACCATCGCGACGCGGGAGGTGTCGAGCCCGGAGGTGGCGCGCCGCGGCGCGGGCAGGTGCGACTTGGCGACGAGGGACTGCACCTCGGCGACGAGGGGGCGGCGCCCTTCGAGGGTGACGGTGACGCAGGTTCCGGGGACGGCCTCCTCGCGGCGGGTGAGGAACAGGCCGCTCGGGTCGGGCAGCCCGACGATGCCGACCTCGGACAGGTCGAAGCAGCCGAGCTCGTCGGTGGGGCCGTACCGGTTCTTCATGGCGCGGATCATGCGGAGCCGGGAGTGCCGGTCGCCGTCGAAGTACAGGACGACGTCGACCAGGTGCTCCAGGAGGCGCGGCCCGGCGATCGAGCCCTCCTTGGTGACGTGGCCGACCAGCACGACGGTCATGCCGCGCTCCTTGGCGACCCTGATCAGGTTGGCGGCGACCTCGCGGACCTGGGTGACGCCGCCGGGCGCGCCGTCGGCCTCGGAGGTGCCGATCGTCTGGATGGAGTCGACGACGAGCAGCCCGGGATCGACCGACTCGATGTGGCCGAGGATGGCGGACAGCTCGGTCTCGGCCGCCAGGTACAGCCGGTCGGTGATCGCTCCGACGCGGTCGGCGCGCAGCCGGACCTGCTCGGCCGACTCTTCCCCCGTGACGTACAGGACGTTGCCGCCTTCGGAGCCCGCCGCGTCCGCCGTCGAGGCCAGGGCGGCGACCTCCAGCAGGAGCGTCGACTTGCCGATGCCGGGCTCGCCCGCCAGCAGCAGGACGGCTCCGGGCACGATGCCGCCGCCGAGGACGCGGTCGAGCTCGTCCAGGCCGGTGGGGCGCGTCTGCGCGGACCGCACGTCGACCTGGCCGATCGGGCGGGCCGGTGAGCTGACCGGCCCGGCCGACACGACCCGGGCCGGGGTCGCCGACGCGGCCTCGGTGACCGTTCCCCATGTCTGGCACTCGCCGCAGCGCCCGACCCACTTGGAGGTCTGCCATCCGCATTCCGAGCACCGGTAGGCGGCCTTGGCCGTCTTCGCCTTCGCCATGCGCGGAAGCGTAGGGCCGGGCACCGACAGTATTCATCCCGCGCGCGGGATGAGGGGGCTCAGCTTTCCTTGCGGGCCCGTTCGATGAGGTCGCCGAGGTGGTCGGACACGATGCTCGGGCGTTCGAGCATGGCCATGTGCCCGGCGCCGGGGACGACCTCCAGCCGCCCGGACGGCACGCAGGAGGCGATCTTCAGGCTGTGCTCGACCGGGGTGAGCATGTCGTTCTCCGCGCCGATGACCAGGGTGTCGGCGCCGCCGAGGGACGCGCACTCGCTGATCACCTCGGTGGTGATCATGGAGCGGAAGAAGTCGACGAAGGCGTCCATGCGGGTGTCGGTCATCATCTGCTCGGCGAAGGCGACCGCGGCGGGGCTGGCGTCCGGGCCGAAGGCGACCAGGTCCTCGACGAGGGCGGCGGCGTCGCGGCCGAGGTGGCGGACGCGCTCGACGACGCCCGAGCCGGCGCCGAGCGCGCCGAGGACGGCGGGCATGAGGCGGTGGGTGGTGCGCGCGATGAGCGCGGGCATGCCGAGCGTGACCTCGCCGAGGCCGCCGGACGACGTGCACAGCAGCCCGGCCGCGAGGATCTTGCGTCCGACCAGCTCGGGGTTCTCGTCGGCGTACCGCATGATGGTCATGCCGCCCATCGAGTGGCCGACCAGGACGACGGGGGTGTCGGCGGGGACGGTCGCCTCGATGACGGCGCCGAGGTCGCGGGCCAGGCGGGGGACGGCGTAGCCGTCGCGGGCGCCGCCGTCGGAGCGGCCGTGGCCGCGGTGGTCCCAGAAGACGAGGCGGCCGAGGCCGCGCAGGGCCTTGCGCTGGAAGTGCCAGGAGTCCTGGGTGAGCGTCCAGCCGTGGCAGAACACGACGGCGAGGTCGGTGCGGTCCTCGCCGTCGATCTCCGCGTACAGGCGGGTGCCGTCGTCGGCGCGGACGGGCAGGGGGCGTCCGCGCAGCGACCCGAACGGCTCGCCCGCGAACGGGTCGGGGCGCAGCTGCAGGCGGCGCATGGCGCGGCGCTGGGCGACCAGCCCGGCGCCGGCGCCGGCCGCGCCGAGGGCGGTGGCGGCGAGGAGACCGCCGAGCGCCCTCCCGGCGGTGACTCGGCTCGTGGCGGCGCGACCCATGGTGCGTTCCTCCCGAATTCCCAACCGACTGGTAACTCAGGGGCAACGCCACCACAAATTCACGGCATAGTCCACCTCCAGGCCGGGGAGTTCGCGCAGGCAGGCGTCGGCGAGATCGCGGGGGAACTCGATCCGCAGGACGGCGCCCAGGTCCTCGCGGCTCTGGAACGCCCACCGGATCGTCAGCGGCTCCCGGTGGAAGCCGCGCCGCGTCCAGAACCGCTCGACGGCGCCGGGGTCGTACTTCGGCAGGCTCCGCTGGAACCAGCGGCCGAACGTGGAGCGGGTGGCGTCGTTGTCGATGATGAGGATCGCGCCGCCCCGCCGGACGACCCGGTCCAGTTCGGCGAGGCCCGGCTCGCATCCGGGGCCGAAGAAGTAGGCCCACCGCGCGTGGGCGACGTCGACGGACGCGTCCGGGAGCGGCAGCGCCTGCGCGGTGCCCGTGCGCACGGTGACGTTGGGAAGGTCCCGCGTGCGGCGCGCCGCGGCCGAGGCGAGGCCGGCGTGCGGCTCCACGCCGATCACCCGGCGCGCGTCCTCGGCGAAGAACGGCAGGTGGAAGCCGGTGCCGCAGCCGACGTCGAGGACGTCGGCGCCGTCCCAGGGGCGGATCGCGCGCATGGCGCCGGCCAGCACGCCGTCGGGGTCGACGGCGCGGTTCTCCAGCTCGTAGACCTGGGGAGAGTTCCAGATGTTGGGGCTGGGCACGGCGCCCCGCGCGATCTCGGCCACGGAGACAGAGGGTAGCCGCGCCGCGGGCGGAGCAAGGGAGATCACTCCCGGCGAGTGTTTCATCACGGCCGCGGCGGCATAGGCTCTCTTCTACGACACAGCCGAGCGATCATTCATGGCGAGGAAGCCTTGGCCCCGCAGCACAACGGCGCCCCTTCACCGGCGCTCCGCGTACCGGACGCGCCGATCACGCTCTCCACAGCGTCGGTGTACCCGGAGAAGGTCCCGAGCGCCTTCGAGATCGCCTCGCTGCTGGGCTACGACGGCATCGAGGTCATGGTCTCGACGGACGCCTCGTCGCAGGACCTGAACGTCCTGCGCCGGCTGTCGGACTACCACCAGGTCCCCATCAAGTCGATCCACGCGCCGTGCCTGCTGCTCACCCAGCGGGTCTGGGGGCGCGACCCCTGGGGCAAGCTGGTGCGCTCCAAGGACGTCGCCGAGGAACTGGGCGCCGAGGTCGTCGTCGTGCACCCGCCGTTCCGCTGGCAGCGCGACTACGCGAAGGAGTTCGTCGAGGGCCTCGCCCGCATGCAGGACGAGACGGACGTGCTGTTCGCGGTCGAGAACATGTTCCCGCTCAAGGCGCGCGGCGCCGAGGCGGGCATGTACCTGCCCGACTGGAACCCCGTCGACCAGGACTACCCGCACGTGACCCTCGACCTGTCGCACACCGCCGTCTCTGGGTCGGACGCCATCGACATGGCGGGGAGCCTGGGCGACCGTCTGCGCCACATCCACCTCGCCGACGGGGTCGGCATCACGAACAAGGACGAGCATCTCGTTCCCGGCCGGGGCAACCAGCCGTGCGGGACGATGCTGGAGAACCTCGCCGAGGGCGGGTTCAAGGGGCACATCGTCCTGGAGGTCAACACGCGGCGCGCGTCCAGCCGGATCGAGCGGATGGAGGACCTCGCCGAGGCCCTCGCGTTCGCGCGCCTGCACCTGGCCGCCGCCGCCCACACCTGGGAGGTCACCTCGGCCGGGGAGATCACCCGCCGGGGCGTGCGCCGGTGAGCGACCCCCGGGGCCGGACGCGGGGGCGGGGCCCGGGGCGCAGGCCCGGTCCGACGGAGACGCGCGAGAAGATCCTCGCCGCGGCGCGGGACCTGTTCGCCGAGAAGGGCTACGACGGCGCGTCGCTGCGCGCCATCGCCCGCGCCGCGGAGGTCGACCCCGCGCTCGTGCACCACTTCTTCGGCAACAAGGAGGGCGTGTTCGTCGAGGCGATGCGCTTCCCGGTGGACCCGTCGGTCCTGCTGCCGCGCATCATGTCGTTCCCTCCCGACCGCCTCGGCGAGGGGCTGATCCGCACCTTCCTGCACGTCTGGGAGGACGACGAGCGCCGCGCCCCGCTGCTCGCGATGATCCGCTCGGCGATGACGAACGAGCGGGCGGCCGCGCTGCTGCGCGAGTTCGTCGCGTCCGCGCTGTTCGGGCGGGCCTCGCAGGCCACCGAGGCGTCGTCGCTCGGCATCCAGGCGGCCGCGGGCCAGATGATCGGCCTGATGGTCCTGCGCCACGTCCTGCGCGTCGAGCCGCTGGCCTCCGCCTCCGAGGACGAGCTGATCGAGCTGGTGGCCCCGACCCTCCAGCGCTACCTCACCTCCTGAGGCCTCATCCCTCTCCGCCCCCGCGTCCCGGGCGGGCCCTCCCCTTTCCCGTGGGGCCTTCGGCCCCTTGACCGCGGTCTCGCACCGGCCTAAATTCAACACATGATGAGTTCTAGTCCGGCGGGCGGCGCGTCCGAGCCCGCGGTGCGGGTGCGCGACCTGCGGGTCGACCGGGGCGGCCGGGAGGTGCTGCACGGGATCACCTTCGACGTCCCGCGCGGTTCGATCGTGGGGCTGCTGGGCCCGAGCGGCTGCGGGAAGACGACCCTGATGCGGGCGCTCGTCGGCGTCCAGATCGTGCGGAGCGGCGCGGTGACCGTGCTCGGTGAGCCCGCCGGGTCGCCCGGCCTGCGGCGCCGCGTCGGGTACGCGACGCAGAGGCCGGCCGTCTACGCCGACCTGACCGTCGCCGAGAACCTGCGCTACTTCGCGTCCGTGCTGCGCGCCCCGCGCTCGGACGTGGCCCGCGTCATCGACGAGGTCGGGCTCGGCCGCAGCCGCGACCAGACGGCGGCGACGCTGTCGGGCGGGCAGCTCAGCCGCGTCAACCTCGCCGCGGCGCTGCTCGGCGCGCCCGAACTGCTCGTCCTGGACGAGCCGACCGTGGGGCTCGACCCGGTGCTGCGGCAGGAGCTGTGGGAGCTGTTCCGCGAGCTCGCCGAACGGGGCGCCACGCTGGTCGTGTCCAGCCACGTCATGGACGAGGCGGGGCGCACCGACCGGCTGCTGCTGATGCGCGAGGGCGCGGTCCTCGCCGACGGCACCCCGGACGGCCTGCGCTCGCGCACCGGCGCCGCCGACCTCGAAGAGGCGTTCCTCCACCTGATCCACGAGAGGGCCGGGAGCCCGTCATGAGCACCGCGATCACCTTCGCCACGATGCGGCGCATCCTGGCGCAGCTCAAGCACGACCACCGCACGCTCGCCCTGCTGATCGGCGTGCCGACGCTGCTGATGGTCCTGCTGCGGTACGTGTTCGACCAGCCGATGGTGTTCGACCGGATCGGGCCCATGCTGCTCGGCCTGTTCCCCTTCATCGTCATGTTCGTCGTGGCCAGCGTCGCCACCCTCCGCGAGCGCACCGGCGGCACCCTCGAACGGCTGATGACGATGCCGCTCGGCAAGCTCGACCTGCTGCTCGGCTACGCGCTGGCCTTCGGCCTGCTGGCGCTCGTCCAGGTCGCCGTGGTGCTGGCCGTCTCGCTGACGTGGCTCGGCCTCGATCTGAGCGGCTCGCTGGCGTCCCTGGTCCTGGTCTCCCTGCTGGACGCGCTGCTCGGCATGGCCCTCGGGCTGTTCGCCAGCGCGTTCGCCCGGACCGAGTTCCAGGCCGTCCAGTTCATGCCGGCGTTCGTCCTGCCGCAGCTGCTGCTCTGCGGCCTGATCGTCCCGCGCGCGGACATGGCGTCCTGGCTGCAGGCGATCGCGGACGTGCTGCCGCTGTCCTACGCGGTCGAGGGCATGCAGGAGATCAGCTCCAGCCCCGACTTCACCGGCACCCTGGCCCTGGACGTCTCCGTGATCGCCGGCTTCGTGGTGGTCGCCCTGCTGCTCGGGGCGGTCACGCTCCGCCGCCGGAGCGGGTGAGCGACCCGCGAACGGGGAGCCGGGTTTACACGGACGCCCCGTTGCGCCGCAACCGGACAGGTGGGCCGAAGTCGGCCATCCCTGCCGGGTGCTGCTGGTAGCTTCGCGCCATGACCTCCCCAGATCTTCACGGCTCTCCGGTGCCCCCGAGGCCCGACGAGGGGGCGCCCGAGCCCGCGGGGCCCGGGGCGCCGGGGGCACCGCAGGCCCCGGAGCCGGACGCCGACGCCGCGTTCTGGGGCGGCTCGGACGGCGGCGGCGAGACGCGGCGCAGGCGGCGGTGGCCCCGCGTCCTGATCGCGGTCGGGGTGTTCGTGGCGCTGGTCGTGGCCGGGCTCGGCGGGCTGGCGTGGCAGCGGCAGTCGTCCTACAACGGCAACATCGACCGGCTCAAGGGCGTGATGCCGGACGACTCCCCGAACCGCCCGGGCGCGAACGTCGAGGGGACGGAGAACTGGCTGCTCGTCGGCTCGGACTCGCGGGCCGACGCGACGACCGGCGAGGGCAACCAGGTCTGGAAGCCGGGGCAGCAGCGCACCGACACGATCATGCTGCTCCACCTGCCGGCGGACCGGAAGAAGGCCTACATCGTCTCCTTCCCGCGCGACTCGTGGGTGGAGATCCCCGGCTACGGGCCGCAGAAGATCAACGCGGCGTTCTCGTTCGGCGGGCCGAAGCTGCTGATCGAGACCATGGAGAACCTCACCGGCATCCGCATCGACCACTACGGGGCGATCGACTTCGAGGGCTTCAAGTCGATGACGGACGCGCTCGGCGGCGTCACGGTCAACATCAAGCAGGGCGTGTACGACCCGGCGCGCAAGAAGCGCTGGGAGGCGGGACGGCAGAAGCTGAACGGCGAGGACGCGCTGCTTTTCGTCCGGCAGCGCTACAACCTGCCGAACGGCGACTTCGACCGGATCAAGCGGCAGCAGGCGTTCCTCGGCGCGCTCGCCAAGCAGGCCGCCGACCGGGGCACGCTCACCAACCCGCTCAAGCTCGACCGGTTCCTGTCGGCGCTCACCAAGTCGATCAGCGTGGACGAGGGGGTGTCGGCGGGCGACCTGCGCTCGCTGGCGCTCAGCATGCGCAGCGTCCGCGCGTCCGACGTGATGTTCATGACGCTTCCGCACAAGGGCACCGGCATGCGCAAGCGGCAGAGCGTCGTGTTCCTGGACGGGGCGAAGGCGAAGGCCCTCTTCGAGGCGGTCAAGACCGCGCGGATGAAGGAGTACGTGCAGCAGTACGGCGCCGGGAACAGCCTCGGCACCGTGTCGTGAGCCCGGAGCCCCGGCGGCATAACCTGGGACGGTAGGCCCAGGGAACGAGGGGTTCGCACAGTGCTTCGTCAGGCGTTGCTGGTCGCGTCGCGCAGCGGAGGCGCGCGCAGAGTGGTGGAGACCGCGCCGTTCACCGGCGACGTGGTCCGCCGCTTCGTCGCCGGTGAGACGATCGACGACGCCCTGCGCGTCACGGCCGGGCTGACCGGCGAGGGCCTGCTCGTCAGCCTGGACGTCCTCGGCGAGGACACGCACGACGAGGGCCGCGCCGAGGCGAACGCCGCGCACTATGTCGAGCTTCTGGGACGGCTGGGCGCCGCCGGGTTCGGGACGCGCGCCGAGGTGTCGCTCAAGCTGTCGGCCATCGGGCGGACCTTCGACGAAGGACTCGCCCTGGAGAACGCGCGGCGGGTGTGCGCCGCCGCCCGCTCGGCCGGCACGACGGTCACCCTCGACATGGAGGAGCACACGGCCGTCGACACGACGCTGCGAGCCGTCCACGAACTGCGGCGGGACTACCCGGACGTGGGCGCGGTCGTCCAGGCGTATCTGCGTCGGGCAGAGGAACACTGCGCGGAACTGGCCTACGAGGGGTCGCGAGTGAGGCTGTGCAAGGGCGCCTACGCGGCGCCCGCGGCGGTCGCCTTCACCGACAAGGAGGAGGTCGACAGGTCATACGTGCGGTGCATGAAGGTGCTGATGGCAGGCAAGGGGTACCCGATGCTGGCCACGCACGACCCCCGGCTCATCGAGGTCGCCGGTGCGCTGGCGGTGCTGTACGACCGCGACGACGACACCTTCGAGTACCAGATGCTCTACGGGATCCGCCCGCAGGAGCAGCGGCGCCTCGCCGCGGAGGGCGCGCAGGTCCGCGTCTACGTCGCCTACGGCCGCGAGTGGTACCAGTACTTCATGCGGCGGCTCGCCGAGCGGCCCGCCAACCTGCGCTTCTTCATGCGCTCCCTCATGGGGCGGTCCTAGGGCGGACCCGGGAGCGGCCCCGCGGCCGGTCGCCGGGCGGCGCCGACCGGCCCGGCGATAGGCTGGACCGGTCGTTTGGAACCCCACGTCAAGGTATGTCGATGATCGCGATTCTGGGTGCCGGGAAGATGGGCGAGGCGCTGCTGTCCGGAGTGCTCCGGGCCGGCCGCCGCCCGTCCGAGCTGATCGCCACCGCGCGCCGGGAGGAGCGGGGGGCGCTGCTGCGGGAGCGCTACGGCGTCGAGGTCGTGCCGAACGCGGAGGCCGCCGCGACGGCCGAGACCCTGGTCCTCGCGGTGAAGCCGCAGGACATGGGGGCCCTGCTGGACGAGGTCGGCCGGCACGTGCCGCCCGGCCGGCTGGTGATCTCGATGGCGGCGGGCATCACGACGGGGTTCGTCGAGGCGCGGCTGCCGGAGGGGGTGCCGGTCGTCCGCGTCATGTCGAACACGCCCGTCCACGTGGACGAGGCGATGAGCGTCATCTCGCCCGGGTCGCACGCGGGCGAGGAGCACCTGAAGCTGGCCGAGGAGCTGCTGTCGCCGGTCGGCAAGGTGCTGCGCATCCCCGAGTCGCTCCAGGACGGCGCCACCGCCCTGTCCGGCAGCGGGCCGGCGTACTTCTACTACCTCGTCGAGGCGATGGTGGACGCGGGCATCCTGCTCGGCATGCCGCGCGCCGCCGCGCTGGAGATGGTCATCCAGTCGGCGGTCGGCGCCGCGATCATGCTCCGCGACTCCGGGGAGCACCCGGTGCTGCTGCGCGAGGCCGTGACGTCCCCGGGCGGGACGACGATCTCGGCGATCCGCGAGCTGGAGCGGCACGGCGTCAGGGCCGCCGTCCTGGAGGCCATCGAGGCGGCCCGCAACCGGGGACGCGAGCTCGCGAGCGGCTGACGCCGTGACGGCGTCCCGTGATCGCGCGGAGCGTTGAGCCGGGCCGCGGCCGCGTCCGTGTAAGAGGTATGGGACTCATCATCCGCCTGATCGTCGCCGCCGGGCTGGCGGCCGACGCGATCGTGCACTGGAAGTTCGCGCCCGACATGGCCTTCGTGCGGGGCGGCTCCATCGACGGTGACCTGCTGTTCCGCCTCCAGGCCGCGGTCGCCGGGGTGGTCGCGGTGATCGTCCTGACCTACGCGACCCGCTGGGCGTACGCGCTCGCCTTCCTCGTCGCGGCCAGTGCGGCGGGCGCCGTCGTGCTCTACCACTACGTCGACGCGGGCGCGCTCGGCCCGCTGCCGGACATGCACGAACCCGTCTGGTACCTCGAGAAGACGATCAGCCTCGCCGGCGAGGGCGGCGCGGCGCTGGCCGCGCTGGTGGGCTTCCTCACCGCCGGACGCGGCCGCCGCGCGGGCGACGAGACCCTCGACCCCGAGCCCGCCGGCCGCTTCTGACCCGGAGCCGCGAACGCGGGAAGCGAAAGGGCGCGCCGAGCGAGAAGCCTGCGGAGTGACGCCGCGCGATGCGGACTGAGCGTGACGAGTTCCGTGCGGGGCGTAGGAAAAGATCACTATTTCGGCGGCATGGCCGGCGCCACCCGGCTACCATCGATTTGATCTTGGAGTTCTGGGGGCCCGGATGGATGAACGGCGCGAACGTCCGAGCGAGACGCCGCTCCCGGCGTCCGCCCTGCACAGGGCGCTGCTCAGAGCGCGGGTCCCGCGCTTCATGGCCGACCACGCGGCCGCCCTGCTGGCCGGGCTCCTGGCGAAGCGGACGGACCGCCGGGACTAGGCGGCCTTGGAGCGCTTCCTCGCCCGGGGGTGCTTGCCCGTCCCGCCCGTGACGGTCCGGACGAAGTGGGCGGCGTCCCGCATGGCGGCGCTCGCCTCCGGGAGGACGCGGTTCAGGATCTGGAAGACGTGCATCTGCCCCTTCCAGATCTGGAGGTCGCAGTGGGCGCCGGCGCGGCGCAGGGCGTCGGCGAACGCCTCGGCCTCGGTGCGCAGGACCTCGGCGCCGCCGACCTGGATGAGGACGGGCGGCATGTCGTTCCAGGCGCAGGTGAGCAGGGCCAGCCGCGGGTCCGCGAACCCGGTCGGACCGACGACGAGGCGGGCGACCCGGCGCGCCGACGACGCGCTGATGTAGGGGTCGCGGGCGCGGCTCTGCGCGCCCATCGACAGCTCGCAGGTCAGGTCGACCCACGGGGAGAACAGCATGAGCCCCGCCGGGCCCGGCAGGCCCTGGCGGCACAGCTCGCCGGTCAGCGCGGCGGACAGGTGCCCGCCCGCCGAGTCGCCCGCGAGGACGATGCCGGACGCCGGCACGCCCCGCGCGAGCAGCCAGCGGTAGGCGGCGACGGCGTCCTCCAGCGGCGCCGGGAACGGGTGCTCGGGCGCGAGCCGGTACCGGGGGGCGAGGATCGGCAGGCCCGTGTCGAGCGCGAGCCGCGAGGTGATGGGGCGGTGGGTGCGGGGCGAGCAGAAGACGTAGCCGCCGCCGTGCAGGTAGAGGACGGCGCCGGGGGCGTTCTCCTCCGCGGCGTCGCGCGGAACGATCCACTCGCCCCTGACCGGGAGGCCGCCGTCGTCCCCGGGCGCGGGGGCGTTCAGCGACTCGACCCGCACGTTCGGGCTGTGCCGCAGCAGCAGGGACGCGGCGTCCACCGTCGAGCGCGCGGTGCGGATGCTCGTCGCGTGGCCGGGCATGTAGTGCAGGAACGGGCGGACGCTCAGACGGAGCGCGTTGCTGATCGCTCGGCTTCGAACGCTCGGGTCGCCGTCCATTTGCACCCCCCGGAGGAGATATCTGCCTGACGGATGTATGCCCGTTTCCGGCATGTAACTCACGTCACAGATATGTTGCGGCGGCGGGCTCGGGGCGGGGCGTCGCGGGGCGGGAGCCTGTGGGCCAGGTCACATGCCCTGCGCGATACCGTGAGGTCATGAGCAGTTCCGATTCGTCCCAGTCCGCCGGTCCCGAGAACTGCGGCCTGGAGATCTTCTGGGACGAGCGGCTCATCTCCTACGACTTCGGCCCCGGCCATCCCATGAACCCCGTGCGGGTCGAGCTGACGATGGCGCTCGCCCGCGGGCTCGGCGTCCTGGACCGCCCGAACGTGCGGGTCTCGGCGTTCGAGGCCGCGGACGACAAGCTGCTCCGGCTCGTCCACGAGGAGTCCTACATCGCGGCGGTCAAGCACTCCGGCGCCACCGGGCTGCCGGAGCTCGGGCACGGCCTCGGCACCCCCGACAACCCGGTGTTCCTCGGCATGCACGAGGCGTCCGCCCTGGTCGCGGGCGCGTCGGTGGCCGCCGCCGAGGCGGTGTGGACGGGCCGCGCCGAGCACGCCGCGAACATCTCGGGCGGTCTGCACCACGCGCTGAGCGACGCCGCCAGCGGGTTCTGCGTCTACAACGACCCGGCCGTCGCGATCGCGTGGCTCCTGGAGAACGGGGCCGAGCGCGTCGCGTACGTCGACATCGACGTCCACCACGGCGACGGCGTCCAGGCCGCCTTCTACGACGACCCGCGCGTGCTGACGATCAGCCTCCACGAGTCGCCGCGGACGCTGTTCCCCGGCACCGGCTTCCCCGACGAGACCGGCGCGGACGGCACCTCGGTCAACATCTCGCTCCCGCCCGGCACCGGCGACCGGCCGTGGCTGCGCGCGTTCGAGGCGATCGTCCCGCCGCTGCTGCGCCGGTTCCGCCCGGACGTCCTCGTCACCCAGCAGGGCGCCGACGGCCACGCACTGGACCCGCTCGCCCATCTGATCCTCAGCGTGGACGGGCAGCGGACGGCGTACGCGATGCTGCACCGGCTGGCGCACGAGACGGCCGGCGGCCGGTGGGTCCTCACCGGCGGCGGCGGCTACGAGCTGGTGCAGGTCGTCCCGCGGGCGTGGACGCACCTGCTCGCCGAGGCGGCGGGCGGCCCCGTCCCGCCGGGCACCGCGACCCCGGACGACTGGCGTGAGTTCGTCCGGCAGCGGACCGAGGAGATCGCCCCGCGCCGCATGACGGACGGGACGGAGACGGTGGAGATCAGCAGGTGGGGGGACGGGTACGACCCCGGCAGCCCCGTGGACCAGGCGGTCCTGGCGACGCGCCGCGCGGTGTTCCCCGAGCACGGCCTCGACCCGATGACCGACGAGTGAACCGGCCCGCTCCGGCGTCCGGAGGCCCGGCGCCGACCAGGGACGAGCTGCGCGCCCACCTCGTCCGGACGATGATCGCCGGCGACGTGGCCACGCCGCGCCAGAACAACCTGCTGCACTACCGGCGGATGGCCAACGGCAACCCGTACTACCAGTTCGGCCTGGAGCTGAAGCCTTCGTGGTCGGAGCGGTCCGTGCTGGAGATGATGGTGGAGCGGTGCGGCGTCCACCCCGATCCGATGCACCTGTACGGGGACGACACCATCGATCCCGAGATCACGCTCGACACGCTGGAGGCGATGGGGGAGCGCATCGGCCTCGCGGCCCGGCGCGGGGAGAGCGTGCTCCTCGCGACCGGGCATCCGTCCACGCTGACGCCGCTGTACCAGGCGGTCGCGCGGGCGCTGGAGGAGGCGGGCTGCCGGGTGCTGACGCCCGCGGCCGGCTGGACCTACGAGGTCGACGCCGGGTACGGCGGCTCGGAGCTGCGCCGCATCGTCTACGCCGCCCCCGGCGTCGCGATGCTGGAGGGCGAGGACCTCCGCACGCACCACACGCACGACTCGCGCCCGATGGAGGCCATGCTCAGCGAGCTCGCTGTTAGCGGGTCCGGGGAAAATGTGGAAGCTAAACCACATATTTGGCCGGATCTGGCCATCGCCGACCACGGGTGGGCCGGAGCGGCCGGGCAGGCGGGCATCGACACCGTGGGGTTCGCGGACTGTAACGACCCGGCCCTGTTCGCCGGGGCCGCCGAAGGCAAGATCGACGTGGTGGTCCCGCTCGACGACGGCGTCTCCGCGCCCCACTACGCGCCCCTGACCGCCTACATCCTTGATCGCGCGGGCCTGCGGCCGTCCGGCTGAGCCCCCGATCCGGAGGCTTACTCCGTGGGGACGCCTGGGTGGCGACCGCTCGCCTGTCACGCCCTGTGACAGGGTTGCCGTAACGGGGCGCATGGGCTTGCCGAGAGGCATCTGACGCTGCGGAACCGAAGGTCGTTTCGTGGTTTTGGTTGACAAATTTTCGTCGCGACACGCGCGGTGCCGTCGCGTCCACCCTCTGTAAGGAATCAGCACTGTATCCCCGGGGTCAGGTCGGGTACGGAAATGTGCGGAACTCCCCTCTTGCGACTGCCGGTACGCGATTTACGCTGGAGGAAGTACACGTGCGTGATCAAAGTCACCCGAAGGGCCGGTGCGCGGCACGTGTGGAAGAGGGCGTCCGATGACCTCAGGCGAGCGACCTCTCAGTGAGGTCAGGTTCCTGACCGTCGCCGAAGTGGCGGCGGTGATGCGGGTGTCCAAGATGACCGTCTACCGCCTCGTCCACTCGGGCGAGCTCCCCGCGATCCGCGTGGGCCGCTCGTTCCGGGTTCCCGAGCAGGCCGTCCACGATTACCTGCGCGACGCGTACATCGAAGCCGGATAACGGGTAGGGGCGGGGCATGACCCCGCCGCGAACTCAGCACCCGGCCGCGCAGGGGGCGTCGGGAGGGCCCCGAGGGGCCGTCCCGAAGCTGGGGAAGAAGGACGAGGACCGGCAGAGCGGTCCGGACACCGAACGGACGGGCGATGGCCGGCGGCCACGCCCGCCCGGAAGGGACGGTGCCCGGCGCCGTGCGACGCGCGGTGCCGGCCGCCGTCCGCGCCGGTCGTCCCCGGGCCGCGGGGCAGGCCGCGGCATGATCTCCACCCACGCAGCGGTACCCTGGGGCCTCGGACCGTGCGCGCCTACCGAGACTCGCTCTCCGGCGGCACGCAGGTCTCCTGCACATCACCCGAGACTCCGAGCGAGGTTCCGTGGGCTCTGTCATCAAGAAGCGCCGCAAGAGGATGGCCAAGAAGAAGCACCGCAAGCTTCTGAAGAAGACGCGCATCCAGCGCCGCAACAAGAAGTAGCGACCACACCGGCCGTCCAGCCGTGAAGGGGTAGGGCCCAGTGTCGTCCATGCCCGCCGCCGCGGCCCGTGTCGTCCTCGTCACGGGCGTCTCCCGTTTCCTGGGGGCGCGGGTCGCGAACACCCTGCAAGCCGACCCGGGGATCGAGCGTGTCATCGGGGTGGACACGGTGCCGCCGGCCGAGTCGCTCGGCCGCACCGAGTTCGTCCGGGTCGACATCCGCACGCCCGGCATCGCAAAGATCATCTCGTCGGCCGCGGTGGACACGGTGGTGCACCTCAACCTGGTGACGTCCTCGTCGGTTCCGCGGGCGAAGGTCAAGGAGCTGAACGTCATCGGGACGATGCAGCTCCTCGCGGCCTGCCAGCGCTCGCCCGACATGCGCAAGCTGGTCGTCCGGTCGTCGGCCGCCGTCTACGGCTCCTCTCCGATGGACCCGGCCGTGTTCACCGAGCGGGACGAGCCCGTCGAGGCGCCCAGGTCCGGCTACGCCAAGGACGCCGTCGAGGTCGAGGGCTACGTTCGCGGGCTGATGCGGCGACGCTCCGACCTGGCCGTGTCGGTGCTGCGGTTCGCGAACTTCCTCGGGCCCGGCGTCGACTCGCCCCTCACCCGGTACCTGCGCCTCCCGGTCGTCCCGACCGTGCTCGGGTTCGACCCGCGGCTGCAGTTCGTCCACGAGGACGACGGCGTCGAGGTGCTGCGGCGCATGACGGTCGAGGACCACCCCGGCTGCTACAACGTCGCCGGGGACGGCGTGCTGCTGCTGTCGCAGGCCCTGCGCCGGGCCGGGCGGCCCTACCTGCCGGTCCCGTCGCCGTCCATCGCGGTCCTCGGCGACATGGGGCGCCGCTTCGCGGGCCTGTCGGGGTTCTCGCCCGAGCTGCTGCGCTGGCTGACCTACGGCCGGGTCCTCGACACCACCGCGCTGGAGCGCGAGCTGGCGTGGCACCCGAAGTACAGCTCCGAGGCCGCCTTCGCCGACTTCGCCGCCGCCCGCGGCTTCGTCCGCGGCGGCCTGACGGCCCTGCTGGGACGGACCTGACCCGTTTGGACCCGCCTGAGAGGAGAGCCGAGATGATGGACGACGCGCACCCCGGGGACGACGAGGGCGCGCAGGTCATCCGGCTCGCCTCGGTCCGCGAGGACGCCCCGGGCGGGGAACCGCCCGGCGACGACCGGCCGCCCGAGCGCGGCGGGTTCGAGCAGGCCCTGGCGTCCGGGCTGGCGTTCCTGCGGCGCCGGCTGACGGGCGAGTACGAGATCGACGAGTTCGGCTACGACCCCGAGTTCAACTCCACCGTCCTGCTGCCGCTGGCCCGCGCCCTCTACGAGCACTGGTTCCGCATCGAGCTCGACGGGCTGGACAACATCCCCGAGGGCGGCGCCCTCCTCGTGGCCAACCACTCCGGCACGATCCCTCTCGACGCGCTCATGCTGTCGGTCGCCCTGCACGACCACGCCGGCCGGCAGGTCCGCCTCCTCGGCGCCGACCTCGTCTACCAGATCCCCCTGCTCGGTCATCTGTCCCGCAAGGCCGGCCACACGCTCGCCTGCCAGGCCGACGCCGCCCGCCTGCTCGCCAAGGGCGAGCTGGTCGGCGTCTTCCCCGAGGGCTTCAAGGGCGTCGGCAAGCCCTTCTCCGAGCGCTACAAGCTCCAGCGCTTCGGCCGCGGCGGCTTCGTCGGCACCGCGCTGCGCGCCGGGGTCCCGATCGTGCCCTGCGCCATCGTCGGCGCCGAGGAGATCTACCCCAAGATCGCCGACCTGCGTCCGCTGGCCCGCCTCCTCGGCCTCCCCTACTTCCCGATCACGCCGACGTTCCCGCTGCTCGGCCCCGCCGGGCTCGTCCCGCTCCCGTCCAAGTGGGTGATCCGGTTCGGCGAGCCGATGACGCTGGACGGCTACGACGCGGACGCCGCCGACGACCCCATGACGGTCTTCGAGATCACCGACCATGTGCGCGAGAACGTCCAGCACATGCTCTACGAGACGCTGCTGCGCCGGGGCCCCGCCTTTCTCTGACCGGCCGTGGGCGGCCCTAGAGTGTGCGCCATGCCGCTCCGCAGCCGCATGGTCGCTCGCGACCTGGGCGAACCCCACCGCGTCTCCAGCCCCCTCGAACTGCTCTTCGACCTGACGTTCGTCGCGGCGGTCTCCCAGGCCGCCGGACGGTTCGCCCACGCCGTCGAGAGCGGCCACGTGGGCGACTCGCTCGCGCCGTTCCTCATGACGTTCTTCGCGATCTGGTGGGCGTGGATGAACTTCACGTGGTTCGCCTCCGCCTACGACACCGACGACGTCCCGTACCGGCTCCTGACGTTCGTGCAGATGGCGGGCGTCCTCGTCCTCGCGGCCGGGGTCCCCGACGCGTTCGACGGAGACTTCACCACCGTCACGATCGGCTACCTCGTCATGCGGGTCGGCCTCGTCGCCCTCTGGCTGCGCGCGGCCGCCGCGCATCCCGAGGGCCGGGCCACGGCCCTGCGGTACGCGATCGGCCTGTCCGTCGTCCAGGTGTTCTGGGTGGCGCGGCTCGCCCTGCCGGACCAGGGCCCGATGTGGGTGTTCTTCGTCTGCGCGGCGCTCGACCTGGCCGTCCCGCCGGTCGCGGAGCGGCCCGGCATGACGACCTGGCACCCCCACCACATCGCCGAGCGGTACGGGCTGTTCACCATCATCCTGCTGGGGGAGAGCGTGCTCGCCTCCACGAACGCGGTGCAGGACGCCGTGAAGCGCGGCGTGGGCGGCGAGCTCGTCACGATCGCCCTCGCCGGGCTCGCCATCCTGTTCGCGATCTGGTGGATCTACTTCTCCGAGCCGGCGGGCGAGGGCCTGGAACGGCGCCGCGACCGGTCCTTCCTGTGGGGATACGGCCACTATTTCGTCTTCGCCGCGCTCGCCGCCCTCGGCGCCGGCCTGGAGACCGCGGTGGCCTCCTCCGGTCATCACATCGAGGCGGGCGCCCGGCTGGTGGCCGCCTCCGTCGCCGTCCCCGTCGCCGTCGTGCTGGTCATGCTGTGGGCGCTGCACGCCCCGATGCGGCGCATGAACACGCATCCGGGGTTCCTCGTCGCCACGGCCGTCCTGGTGCTCCTCACGATCTTCGCCGCACCCGCCCTGGGCATCCCGGGGACCCTCCTCCTGACGGCCGCGCTCCTGGCGCTCCTCATCACCGCCACTTACGCCCGCCCCGCGCCGAAACCCGCGCCGTCGACGTAGGATCCCCCGAGTTGATCTACGACGGGGGTCGGTCGACTCCTGGTCCCGCGTCCGGGTCCTCTTCGCCGCTGAACTGTCCTCCTCCTGACGGGCGGGCCGTCCCGGACGAGGCGTGGCATCCTGGCCAGCGGGACACACTCCGTGGGGAGGCCGTGATGCGGGACGGGACGGAACGCGGCGAGGCAGGCGGCCCGCAGGTGGACTTCGACCCGTTCGCCGGACCGCGGCCCGCCGGGACGGCCCACGCGCGGATGGACGAGCTGCGGGAGACGCATCCGGCGTTCCGCAGCACCGCCGGGCCGGGGTTCTGGGTGCTGACGCGGTACGACGACATCCTCGCCGCCTTCCAGGACCCGGGGACGTTCTCCAGCCGCGCGATCGCCGTCATCGACCCCGACCCGGCGCACCAGTGGATCCCGGTCATGCTGGACCCGCCGCTGCACACGACGTGGCGGCGGTTACTGTGGCCGTTCTTCACCCCCGTCGCCGCCGCCGTGCTCCGGGAGCGGATCACCCGGCACTGCGCCGCCCTGATCGACGGTTTCGCGTCCCGCGGCTCCTGCGACTTCGTCACCGACTTCGCGCGCCTCTTCCCCACCGCCATCTTCCTGGAACTCGTCGGCCTGCCCACCGAGCGGCTGGAGGAGTTCCTCGGGTGGGAGCGCGCCATCCTGCACTCGCGGCCCTCCACCGGCGACCGGGCCGAGGCCATGGGAGCGCTGACGGCCTGCCTCGGCGAACTGATCCGGGACCGCCGCGCCCGTCCGCGCGAAGACCTGGTCAGCGCCGCGACCGGGTTCGCCGTCGACGGGCGGCCCGTCACCGACGACGAGCTGCTCCAGCTGTGCGTCCTGCTCTTCCTCGCCGGTCTCGACACCGTCGCCGCCCAGCTGTCCTACATCTTCTGGCATCTGGCGAGGGAGGACGCCGACCGCGCCCGCATCGCCTCCGACCCCGACGTCGTGCCGGACGCGATCGAGGAGTTCCTCCGCGTCTACGCGCCCGTCCTGCCCGCCCGCAAGCTCACCCGCGACGTCGAGGTGCGCGGCTGCCCGATGAAGGCGGGGGAGATGGTCATGCTGCCGACCGGCATGGCGACCCGCGACCCCCGCGCCGTGCCCGCCGCCTCCACCGTCGACATCGACCGCCCGCCGGCCCGCCACCTCGCCTTCGGCGCGGGACCGCACCGCTGTCTCGGCGCGCACCTGGCCCGGCTCGAACTCCAGATCGCGCTGCGCGAATGGCACGCCCGGATACCGGACTACCGCGTCGCCCCCGGCGCCGAGCCCCTGGAGCACGCGAGCCTCGTCCTGGGGCTGGACACGCTGCCTCTGACCTGGTGACTTTCAGCCGCCCGGACTGGTCGAAACCGGGGTGAAAGCGGGCTGAAGCCGGGGGCGCGCACGCTTCGGGGCATGAACATCGAGGCACGGCAGACGGCCATCCAGGTGACCGGGCTGCGCAAGGCGTTCGGGGACACGACCGTCCTCGACGGGATCGACTTCGAGGTGCCGCGCGGGACGGTCTACTCGCTGCTCGGGCCGAACGGGGCCGGGAAGACGACGGCGGTGCGCATCCTGTCCACGCTGCTCCGCGCGGACGGCGGCGAGGCCAGCGTCGCGGGACGGGACCTGCGGACGGACCCCGACGGGGTGCGCCGGGCGATCGGCGTGACCGGGCAGTACTCGGCCGTGGACGGGCTGCTGACGGGGCGGGAGAACCTGATCCTCATGGCGGACCTGCACCGGCTCGGCAAGGCCGCCGGGCGGAGGGCCGCCGACGAGATGCTGGAGCGGTTCGACCTGGTGGAGGCGGCCGGCAGGAAGGCCGGCACGTACTCGGGCGGGATGCGGCGGCGGCTCGACATCGCGATGACGCTGATCGGCGCCCCGCAGATCATCTTCCTGGACGAGCCGACGACCGGGCTCGACCCGCGCAGCCGCCGGACCATGTGGGAGCTCATCCGCGGCCTGGTCAGGAGCGGCGTGACGATCTTCCTGACCACGCAGTACCTGGAGGAGGCCGACCACCTCGCGGACCGGATCGCGGTCCTGGACGGCGGACGGCTCGTCGCCGAGGGGACCTCGGAGGAGCTGAAGCGGCTCGTCCCGGGCGGGCACGTCCGGCTGCGGTTCGCCGACCTGGCGGCGCTCGACGCGGCGGCGCGGACGCTCGGCTCGGTGACGCGGGACGACGACTCGCTCGCCCTCCAGGTGCCCGGGGACGGCGGCGTCGCCTCCCTGCGGACGCTGCTCGGACGGCTGGAGGCCGCCTCGGTCGAGGTCGCCGAACTGTCCGTGCACACCCCCGACCTCGACGACGTCTTCCTCGCCCTCACGGGCACGGACCACGAGAAGGTGACCTCGCGATGACCACGCTCACGCACGCGGCGGCCGACTCCGCGACGATGCTGCGCCGCAACCTGCGGCACGCGCTGCGCTACCCGTCGCTGACGATCGGCGGGATGATGATGCCGATCATGATCATGCTGCTGTTCGTCGGCGTGTTCGGCAACGCGCTCGGGGAGGGCGTCGGCGGCGCGGCCAAGGGCGACTACATCCAGTACGTCGCCCCGGGGATCATCCTGATGGCCGTCGCGTCCGGCTGCATGGCGACGTCGGTGTCGGTCTGCGTGGACATGACCGAGGGCATCGTCGACCGGTTCCGGACGATGCCGATCTCGCGGTCGTCGCTGCTCACCGGGCATGTCGCGGGCAGCATGATCCAGACGCTGCTGAGCACGGCCGCCGTGGTCGCCGCCGCGGTCGCGATGGGATTCCGGACGAGCGGCGGCGCGGTGGACTGGCTCGCGGCCGCCGGCCTGCTGGTGCTGCTCACGTTCGCGCTGACCTGGGTCGCGGTCATGCTCGGGCTGCTGGCCAAGAACCCGGAGGGCGCGAGCAACACGCCGCTGATCATCCAGTTCCTGCCGTTCGTCGGCAGCACGATCGTCCCGCCGGAGTCGATGCCGGCCGGGGTCCGGTGGTTCGCGGAGTACCAGCCGTTCACCCCGATGATCGAGACGCTGCGGGGGCTGCTGACCGGCACCCCGAGCGGGCAGGACGCGGCGGTGTCCGTCGCGTGGTGCGCCGGCCTCGCCGTCGTCGGCTACGCCTGCTCCAAGGTGCTGTTCGACCGGAAGGCGCCCCGCTAGCCCCGCCGGTCCCGCGAGAACCCGCGCGCGAGCTCGCGGGCGGCGGCCAGCAGCTCCGCACGGCCCAGGCCGGCGAACTCCGACACCGCGTCGGAGTACGCCGGCCCGTCGGCGTCCTCGGCGGCGCGGCCGGCCGCCGCCGAGGACATCGTCGGCTGGAACGACCGGACGTGGTGGAGGCGCCGCGCCAGCGCGATCGCCCGCGCCGCCCGCCTGCGGACGTCCGGCGCGGCGCCGGGACGGGCCAGGTCGACCATGGCGAGCGCGAGCAGCAGACCGCCGGTGACCGGCAGGTCCATGTAGAAGGCGGGCATCGGGAACGGCGGGCCGTCGGCCAGCGCCGCCAGCTTGGCGGGGAGCCCGGCGACGATGTCCTCGACCAGGTCGACGCGCCCGTGCCGGGCGTGCGCGACGACGGTGACGCAGTGGGCCTCCAGCGTCCACGGGTCGAGTCCGGTCGGCGCCATCGGGCCGTCCTCGGCGGCGAGCCGCTCCACCGCCTCCCGCCAGAGGCGCAGACCGGTGTCGGCGTCGCCGCGGCCGAGGGCGATCTCCGCGCGCGCTCCCAGGTTGAAGGAGGCCGTGCCGAAGGACTCGTCCGGCCCGTGGACCAGCGACTGGTCGAGCCACCGCTCGGCCTCGTCGTACTCGCCCAGCGCGACGTGGGCCGAGGCGAGCGCCCACATCAGCCCGAACATGTCGGGCCACCGGTACCGCTCCAGCAGCTCCATCGATATCCGCAGATGGTGCAGGGCCCGGTCGGCCTGGTCGAGCTGCATCAGCAGTTCGCTGAGCCGCGAGTGGGCGAGCAGCCGGCACCAGGGGATGTCCGGCGAGCAGCCGACCCCGATCATCGCCTCGGTCGCCGCGAGCGCGCCCGCCACGTCCCCGTCCCGTTCGCGGATGTATCCGGCGGCGCAGTTCGCGATGGCGGCGACGAGCGGCTCGTCCCGGCCGCACAGCTCCTCCAGGACGGAGCCGCCGGGCGCGAGGATCTCCGGCAGGGCGGCCAGCACGGTCGCCATCGCGGGGACGAGGCCTTCCGGCGGCGCGGGCGGGAGGCGGCGCAGCGCGACGAGCGTGCGGGTCGCCTGCGGCCCCTGGACCAGGCCCGTCGCTAGCACGTTGAGCGTCAGCGCCGTCCGCGTGACCTCGACGTCCCCGGGGCCGGGGCGCAGGCGGCTCAGGAGCCCGGCGGTCTCCGCCGCCATGGCGGCCAGCCGGGTGTAGGCCGCCTCCAGGGTCCACAGCCCGCCGAGGACGGCGGTCACCGCCGCGACGGCCGGGCCGTCCCGGCGGTCGAGGCCGTGGCGGAGCGCCTGCTGGAGGTTGTCCTGCTCGACCCGCACGCGTTCGACGGGCGCGAACGGGTCGGTGCCGAACAGCGCGTCGTGGTGCGCCGCGCCGAACTCCCGCGCCCAGGCGAGCAGGCCGCCCACCGTGCGGCCGGTCTCCCCCTCGGCCTCCCGGTGGGCCGCGCTGAACTCGCGGACGCTCTCCAGCATCCGGAAGCGCGTCCCGGGGCCGCCCTCGACGGGTTCCAGGAGGGACTGGTCGACGAGGTCCTCCAGGACCTCCAGCGCGTCGCCGCCGTCCAGGACGTGGCGGGCCGCGTCCGCGGTGAAGCCCCCGGGGAAGACCGACAGCGCCCGCATGGCCGCCCGGCCGTGCGGGGAGAGGAGGTTCCAGCTCCAGTCGACGACCGCGCGCATGGTCCGGTGCCGGGACGGCGCGTCGCGCGCGTTGCCGCGCAGCAGGGCGAACCGGTCGTCCAGGCCGCGGGCGATCTCGGGCACGGACATGACGCGGACGCGCGCCGCCGCCAGCTCGATCGCGAGCGGCAGCCCGTCCAGGCGACGGCAGAGCTCCTCCACCGCGCCGGAGGGCAGCGCGGCGCCGGGACGCGCCGCGTGCGCCCGCCGGCGGAACAGCTCGGCCGACGTCGCCGGGTCCAGCGCGGGCAGCGGGTACACCGACTCCGACGACAGCCCGAGCGGCGCGCGGCTCGTGGTGAGGATCCGCAGGTCCCGCGTCATCGACACCAGCGCGCCGGCGAGTTCGGCGGCGCCCGCGACGACGTGCTCGCAGTTGTCCAGCACGAGCAGGACCGAGCCGGGCCCGAGCACCTCCGCGATCGCCGGGACGAGGTCGGCGGGCCCGCCGACGCGTCCGTGGGCCCTCGGCGACTCGCCGACCCCGAGGACGGACGCGACCTCGCCCGCCACGTCCTTGTCCCGCGCGACGCCGGCGAGGGGGACGTAGTGCACCGCCCGCTGCGGCGCCTCGCGCGCGACGGCGTTCGCCAGCCGCGTCTTGCCCAGCCCGCCCGCCCCGACGATCGAGGTGACGCGGGACGCGCGCACGAGGTCGAGCACGGCGGCGAGGTCCCCGGCCCGGCCGAGCAGCGGGTTCGGCTCGTGCGCCACGCCGCGCCGGACGGGGGGCGCCTCGTCCTGGAGCAGCTCCCGCTGGACGCGCTGGAGCGCGCCACCCGGATCGGTGCCGAGGTCGTCGCGCAGCGACCGCCGGTAGGACTCGTACCGCGCCAGCGCCGCCGACGGCCCGGCCGTCGCGGCCTCGCACCGCAGCAGCTCCGCGAACAGCTCCTCGTCGCGCGGATACTCCCGGACGGCGCGGGTGAGCGCCTCGAAACCCTCCGCGTGCCGGCCGAGCCGCGCGAGGGCCAGGGCGCGGGCTCGCGTCAGCGCCCAGTAGGTCGGGATCCGGGCCGCGCGCAGGACGGAGACCGGATCGTCCGCGTCGTCCGGTTCGGGTGGGGCGTCCCAGAGCGCCAGTCCCGCCTCGGCGTGCGAGAGCGCGCCGGCGTGGTCGCCGTCGCGGGAGCGGCGCGCGCTCGCGGAGGCCGCGAGCACCACCGCGGAGGCGTCGACCGCGGACTCGTCCAGGCCGATGCGGTACCCGGTCGGCGTGCTCACGACGACGTCCGCGCCCAGCTGCGACCTCGCCCGGGACACGACGACCTGGAGCGCCTTGGCCGGATTCTCCGGACGCTCCTCGGGCCACAGCCCCTCCACCAGCCGGGCGACGGACACGCCCGCCCGCGGCTCGCCCGCGAGGAGCGCGAGCAGGCCGCGCAGGCGCGGGCTTGTGACGTCCCGCCCCCGGCAGGCGACCCCGGACAGGACCCTCAGCTCCACGATCACGGGGACAGGGTAGGACGTGGGGGACAAACGCGTTAGGTCGCGTTCGCCGGTCGATGCCGGGAAGCGGCGGCGGTCAGTTCGTCCGGTAGTGGCGGCGCAGCGCGATGCCGGCCGCGACGCCGCCCGCGAGGGCCCCGGCGCCCGCGGCGGCGGGCAGCGCGACCATCGTGACCTTGCGGCCCGTGCGGAAGTCGTGGATCGGCCAGCCGTGGTCGCGGGCGTGGGCGCGCAGCTCGGCGTCCGGGTTCACGGCGTGCGGGTGGCCGACGGCGGTCAGCAACGGCAGGTCGTTGATCGAGTCGCTGTAGGCCGAGCAGCGCGCGAGGTCGAGCCCCTCCCGCTGCGCCAGGGCCCGCACGGCCTCCGCCTTGGCGGGCCCGTGCAGCAGGTTCCCGACGAGCCGGCCGGTGTAGAGGCCCTCGCGGGTCTCGGCGACCGTGCCGAGCGCGCCGGTGAGGCCGAGCCGGTGCGCGATCGTCCGGGCGACCTCGACGGGCGTGGCGGTGACCAGCCACACCTGCTGCCCGGAGTCGAGGTGCTGGAGGGCGAGGGTGCGGGTGCCGTGCCAGATGCGGTCGGCCATCACCTCGTCGTAGATCTCCTCGCTCAGCCTGACGATCGCGCTGACCTTCTGCCCGGCGACGAACGCGAGCGCGGCCTCCTTGGCGCTGCCGATGTGCTCGGAGTTCTCGCTGCCGCGCAGCCGGAACGCGGCCTGCCCCCAGGCGAACATGGCGAGGTCGCGCATGGTGAACAGCTTGCGGGCGGCGAGTCCGCGCGCGAAGTAGTAGATCGACGCGCCGCGCATCATCGTGTTGTCGACGTCGAAGAACGCCGCCGCGGCGGGGTCGGGGGCGGGGAGGGGGGCGGGCTCGGCCGCCGCGGCGGCGGCCACCTGCCCCGCGCTCTTGTGGTCCTCGTCCTTGCCGCGTCCCCAGAATCCGGACTGCCAGAATCGCCGCATGAGGCGAAGCCTAGTCAACCGCCTCTCCGCGGCCCTCCCCGCGGCCGTGATTGCGACAGTCCTCACTCCTGTCGCTCGCGGCCGCCATCAGCCGCTCGCGCAGCACGGCGCGGAAAAGCGGGTCCGGTCCCGCGGTGCTCTCCCGCAGCCGGGCCAGCGCGTTCCCCTGCTCCGTGATCTTCTCTCGCCTCGTCAACACCGGGTTCTCACTGGCCGCTCCCTTGCGGACTCGTGGCGCGAGCGCGCTCCTGCCCGCTTGAACGATCGGTAGGTGGGCCGGGTTACGGCCCGAAAGTTCATTAATAAACTATCTGAGGGCCGCGCGGTCCCGCAGGGGGGCGGGGCGACACGGTCATCCGCGCAGGTCGTCCGGGAGCATACGAGCCAGCGAGCGGACCGCGCGGTACTGCAGCGCCTTGATCGCACCCGGCTTCTTGCCCATGATCAACGCGGTCTCGGCGACCGACAGGCCGTGCAGGAAGCGCAGCACCACGCACTCCTGCTGCTCGGAGTTCAGCCGCTGGACGGCCCGCAGCAGGGTCCGGTTGGTCATCGCGTCCAGGACGGCCCGCTCCGGGCCCTCCTGCGGGCGGTCCGGCTCGACCAGCTCGGCGGTGCAGACCTCCAGCCGGTAGCGGCCGGACTTGAAGTGGTCGGCGACCAGGTTGCGGGCGATCGTCACCAGCCAGGCCCCGAAGTCCTTGCCCTGCCAGTGGAAGTCGCACATGCGGCGGAGGGCGCGCAGGAACGTCTCGCTGGTGAGGTCCTCGGTGAGCTGGTGCGTGCCGACCCGGTAGTAGACGTACCGGTAGACGAGCTCGACGTAGTGGTCGTAGAGGGAGCCGAACGCCTCAGCGTCGCCGTCCCGCGCCCGCAGGACCAGCGCCTTGAGCATCTCGGCCCGCTCGGAGGCCTGGTCGGCGGCGCGGTCGGCGGTGCGGTCCCCGGCCCGGTCGGCCGGACGCGCGAGAGGGCTCCGAGAATGGCGAGGAAGTGGGATGACCCCGGCATCGAGGGTCAAGCTGCTCATGCAGTTCTCCTCGGGGCTTACGCGACCTCCGGCGTGAAGTGCCACTCTAGAGACCGAAAGGTACGCGAGGCAATGGTGCGTTCCTTGGCCGCGGTTACCCGTCAACCCCCCGGATCGGGCACCATGGGTGCGCGATGGTCGATGCTCTTCTCGCGTTGCTGGCGACCCTTGGTGCCCTGGCGGCCACCGGGTTGCTGGTTCAGCGCGCCTACAAGGACCGGCTGCTCTACCTGATCGCCTGGTCGTTCACGCAGGTCGGGCTCACGCTCGCGCTGCTGTCCATGAGCCTCGGCTTCATGATGGGGTTCAACGGCGCCTTCTTCCGCGTCATGGAACTCGGCGCCGCGCTGGTCGGGCCGGTGTGGCTCGCGCTCGGCATGATCGAGCTGATCGCGCGGTACGTGCAGGTCCGGTTCGGCGCCTGGCTCTTCACGATCTCCTACACGGTCGTCGCGATCGTGATCCTGATCCTGGACCCGCTGAAGGGCACGCTCGGCAAGAGCCTGCCGAAGCCGAGCGCCACCTACGACGCGCTGCCGCTGCTGCTGGTCGACGGCGCGCACGTCGTCGCCGTGCTGGCGCTCGCGGGGTGCACCGGCGTGACCGCCTGGCTGGCCAGCAAGCGCGACCAGGAGGCCGCCGAGCTGCTCATCCCGGTGGCGCTGGTCGCGCTCGCGGGCGTCCTGGTGGTCAGCGGCACCCGCGGCTTCCTGCCCGCCCCGCTCGCGGTGATCGCGCTCGGCGCGGCCGCCGGCCTCGTCTGGTACGGCTCGATGCGCACGATCCCCGTCTACGACGAGGACGCCGAGGGCTACGACGAGTACGGGGACGAGCCCGCGACGGGCTACGAGGAGCAGGGCTACGCGCAGGGCGCCAAGGCCGAGCCCGTCCCGGCGCCGACCCCGTCCCCCGAATCCCGGCGCGGCGAGCTGCGCTTCCCGGAGCCGGCTTCGGAGGAGCTGCGCTACCCCGAGAACACCAGCATCCCAGCGCCGCCCGCCTTCCCGGCGGGCGGCGACCCGGCGGGCGCCACGTCGATCGACGGCCCGCTCGGCGGCCCGCTCGACCGGTCCCCGCTAGCCGGTCTCGCCAAGCCCGGCGCCCTCGGCGGCGACCTGGCGAACGCGTGCGGCCAGATCACCGTCTACACGCTGCTGGACGGCCGCGAGGAGGCCTTCGACCGGCTCGCCGCCGACCTGGTGAAGGCCGCGCTGGCGGCCGAGCCCGAGACGCTGGTCTTCGCCTGCCACGAGGTGGTCGGCGGCCCCACGCAGCGGATCTTCTACCAGCTGTTCCGGGACCAGGCCGCGTTCGCCGCGCACCGCCGCCAGCCGCACCTGCAGCGCTTCCTGGGCGAGTCGCGCACCCACGTGATCGCCACGAACGTGATCGAGCTGAAGCTCGGCCCCGCCAAGGTGCCGCTCCCGGCGCCGGAGTTCCCCGGGAGGTGACGTGGCGCGCGACATCATGATCACGCTGCTCGGCAAGCCCGGCTGCCACCTCTGCGAGGAGGCCCGCGCGGTGATCGAGCGGGTCGGCCGCGACCTGGACGTGCCGTGGGAGGAGCGCGACATCACGCTCTCCGAGCAGGACACCGAGCAGTACTGGGAGCAGATCCCCGTCACGCTGATCAACGGCGTCCAGCACGACTTCTGGCGCGTCGACGAGGCCCGCCTGCGCGCGGCGATCGCGGGCCTTCGCTAGCCGCCCGCGCCGGGCCGTTCCCGCGCCGCCGTCCGGGCACGTGCCCGGGCATGTCTGGTCGGTCACACCCGGCCGCTTCCTGGCACTTCGCCCGTATGCTGAAAAGCCCCTGATTGACGTCGTTTCCGGGACGTCGCCCCGAACGCTCGCGGTCCGCGGAACCGGGGGCCCACTTTGTGCGCGTATTCACAAGGGCTTAACCTGGGGGACACACCGTCGAGCCGAAGAGCAGGCCGTGACACCTCGACAGAACCGGCACCGCGACCGCGCGGGCCGCGGAATCCCCGAAGCCACCGTGGCGCGGCTCCCGGTCTACCTGCGCGCCCTCACCGGGCTCCAGGAGCGCGGCGTCGCGACCGTTTCCTCCGAGGAGCTCGCCGCCGCGGCCGGCGTCAACTCGGCCAAGCTCCGCAAGGACCTGTCCCACCTCGGCTCCTACGGGACCCGCGGCGTCGGCTACGAGGTGGAGTACCTCGTCTACCAGATCTCCCGCGAGCTCGGCCTCACCCAGGACTGGGTCGTCGCCATCATCGGCGTCGGCAACCTCGGCCGGGCCCTGGCCGGCTACGGCGGTTTCGCGTCCCGCGGCTTCCGCGTGGCGGGCCTGCTCGACGCCGACGAGTCCATCGTCGGGCAGGAGATCTCCGGCATGACGGTGGAGCACACCGACCGGCTGGAGGACATGATCGCCGGGCACGGGGTGTCCATCGCCGTGATCGCGACCCCGGCCGGCGCGGCGCAGGGGGTGTGCGACCGCGTGGTCGCCGCCGGCGTGACGAGCGTTCTGAACTTCGCCCCGGTGGTGCTGTCGGTGCCCGACGGGGTGGACGTGCGCAAGGTCGATCTGTCCATCGAGCTGCAGATCCTCGCGTTCCACGAGCAGCGCAAGGCGGGCGGCCCCGACGGCTTCGCCCCGCTGGCGGCCGGCGAGACGCCGGCCGGTGCTGCGCACTACGTGGAAACGGTGGAAGCATGAGGTGGGCAAACCCGGGGGCGTGGAGGATCGCCCCCGTTCGACCGACGGCCGGAAGTGGAGCGGACCGAGGGGCCGCGGACGGCCCCTTCTCAGCAGGAGCTCGCACGGCGCGGGTGGGCGGAGACTCGGAAGATGCTGGAGACGGCGAATGAGCATTCTGGTCGTAGGCCTCAGCCACCGAAGCGCGCCCGTGGCGGTGCTGGAGCGGGCCGCGGTCGCCGGTGACGATCTCGTCAAGTTGTTGCACGCCGTGCACGCCTCCCCGAACGTCGCCGAGACCGCGATCGTCTCGACCTGCAACCGGGTCGAGATCTACGCGGTCGTCGGCAAGTTCCACGGCGGCGTCTCGGCGATCTCGGAGCTGCTGGCCCTGCACTCCGGCGTCCCGATGGACGACCTGTCGCGGCACCTGTACGTCCACTACGAGGAGCGTGCCGTCCAGCACGCGTTCGCGGTGGCGTGCGGGCTGGAGTCGATGGTCGTCGGCGAGGGGCAGATCCTCGGGCAGATCCGGCAGGCGTTCCGGCTGGCCCAGGACGAGGGCACGCTCGGGCGCGACCTGCACGACGTCCTGCAGCAGGCGCTGCGGGTCGGCAAGCGCGCCCACCACGAGACGGGGATCGACAAGGCCGGCGCGTCGCTGGTCAGCGTGGGCCTGGACGTCGCCGCCCGGCACCTCGGCCCCCTCCGCGACGTCCGCGCGCTGGTGGTCGGCGCCGGCTCGATGAGCTCGCTGGCCGCCGCGACGCTGAGCCGCGCCGGGGCGCGGGAGATCACCATCGCCAACCGGACCCCCGCGCGCGCGGAGCGCCTCGCCGGGTCGCTGGACGTCCCGTCCCGCGGGATCGGGCTGGCGGAACTGGACGCGGCCCTCGGCGAGGCCGACCTCGTGGTGTCGTGCACCGGCGCCGCCGGCCTGGTGATCACCGCCGAGCAGCTCGCGGCCCAGGGGGTCGGGACGGACGGACGGCGCCGCTTCCTCCTCGACCTGGCGCTCCCGCACGACGTGGAGCGCGCCGTGCGGAACCTGCCGGACGTCGAGCTGGCCGGGCTCGACGACCTGCGGACCGCGCAGGAGGCCGCGCAGGCCGTGGGCCCGGAGGCGGTCGAGGCCGTGCGGCGGATCGTGTGCACGGAGGTCGAGGCGTTCCTCAGCGCCGCCCGAGCCGCCGCCGTCGCGCCCACCGTCGTCGCTCTGCGCAGCAAGGCGGCCGGGGTGGTGGAGGCCGAGCTGAACCGGCTGAGCGGGCGGGTGCCGGAGATGGACGTCCGGGCCCGCAAAGAAATCGAGCAGACCGTGCGGCGCGTCGTGGACAAGCTGCTGCACGCGCCGACCGTCAAGGTCAAGGAGCTGGCGGCGGCGCCGGGCGGCGACTCCTACGCCGACGCGCTGCGCGAGCTGTTCGACCTGGACCCGAAGGCCCCCGAGGCGGTGGCCCGCGCCGACATGGGAGAGGGCGACGTCCGCGAGGGCGCGACGGCCTGGGACCCGAATCCGGACTGCGCGGAGGCCGACTGCGTCAGCCCCGCGTCCGCGCCGGGACAGGACTCCCTGTCCGAGGCGATGCCCGGCGCCCTGCCCGAGGCGATGCCCGACACCGTGGCCGAGGCGATGGCCGGGCCGCCCGCGGACGGTGTGAACGTCGAGACGGTGAACGCGCAGGCCGCGAGCGTGCGGGCGGTCAGCGCCCGCGACGCCGTCCCGGCGCACGAAGGAGACGAAGCGTGAGTACCGGGAGCAGGAGCCCGCTCCGGCTGGGCACCCGCAAGAGCCTGATGGCGACGACCCAGTCGCAGGGCGTCGCCGACGCGTTGTCGCGGCTCACGGGGCATGCTGTGGAGCTTGTCGGGGTAACGACGCAGGGTGATGTCTCCAAAGCCCTGCTCGCCCAGATCGGCGGGACGGGCGTGTTCGTCAACGCGCTTCGCGACAAGGTGCTGTCGGGCGAGGTGGACTTCGCGGTGCACTCGCTGAAGGACCTGCCGACGTCGGAGACGCCCGGGATCGCCCTCGCGGCCACCCCGGCCCGCGACGACGCCCGCGACGCACTGTGCGGCCCCGCGAAGCTCGCCGACCTGCCGCGCGGCGCGCGGATCGGCACGGGCTCGCCGCGCCGCGTCGCGCAGCTGCGGGCGCTCCGGCCGGACCTGGAGATCGTCCCCATCCGCGGCAACGCCGACACCCGGCTGCGCAAGGTCGCCGACGGCGAGCTGGACGCCGTGGTGCTCGCGCACGCGGGCCTGAAGAGGATCGGCCGGCTGGACGCCGTGAGCGAGGTCTTCGACCCCGACCAGATGCTGCCCGCCCCGGGGCAGGGGTCGCTGGCGCTGGAGTGCCGCGCCGACCGCGACGACCTGCGCGCCCTGCTCGGGACGATCGACGACCCCGCGACCCGGCGCGCCGTCACGGCCGAGCGGACGGTGCTGGCCGTGCTGGAGGCGGGCTGCTCCGCGCCCGTGGGAACATACGCTGCCGAAGTAGATGAAAGGCTGCATCTGACGGCGACCGTCGCGGCGTACGACGGCAGCAGGCAGGTGCGGCTGTCCGCAAGCGGCCACCCGGACGCCGCGGAGCAGCTCGGACGCGATCTCGCGGACCGGCTGCTCGCGCAGGGGGCCGACCAGTTGATGGGGGAACGCGAGTGAGCCCCGCCGCGAAGAGCGCCACGGCGAAGAGCAGCGCCGACGAGAGCAAGACCGACCCGACCGCCGACGAGACCACCGCCACCGACCAGACGACCGCCGACGGCACCGTCCGGCCCGTGAGGGCCGCGAAGACCGGCAGCCCCTCCAGGGGCGCGGCTCCGGCCGCGCCGCGCCGGACGGCCGGCCCGGGGACGGTCGCGATCGTCGGGATGGGGCCGGGCGACCCCGGTCTGCTGACCCTGCGGGCCGCCGCCGAGCTGGAGCGCGCCGACACCGTCGTCGTGAGCCGCGCGCACTGCCCGGCCGAGATCCTGACCCACTGCCGCCCGGACGCCGAGATCCTCGACACGGCGGACGGCGACCCCGTGAAGCTCGCCGCGCGGGCCGCGAAGGCGGGGCGCCGGGTCGTCCGGCTGTTCCGCGGCGACCCCGGAGTGGCCTGCAACTACGCCGCCGAGGGCGGCGCGCTGGCCAAGGCGGGCGTGCCGTTCGAGGTGGTGCCCGGCGTGTCCTCCGTGACCGCCGTGCCCGGGTACGCGGGCATCCCGCTGACCGACGCCGCGAACCGCGAGATCCGCGTCGTCGACGCCTCCGAGGGCGGCGTCGACTGGGAGCGGTTCGCCGCCCCGGACACCACCCTGGTCGTCCTCGGCGCCGAGGGCGCGGTCGCCGAGCTGTCCAAGGGCCTGGTCGCGGCGGGACGGCCCGACTCCACCCCGGCCGCGATGACGAGCCTCGGCACCACCACCGAGCAGGAGACCGTCGTCTCCACGCTGGGCAGGCTGGCGTCCGACACCAAGGGCATGGAGGCGCCCGCCCTGATCATCGTCGGGGACGTGGTGAACTGGCGCGACAAGCTGTCCTGGTTCGAGACGAAGCCGCTGTTCGGCTGGCGGGTCCTCGTGCCGCGCACCAAGGAGCAGGCCGCCTCCCTGTCGGACCAGCTCCGCGGGTACGGGGCCGTCCCGGACGAGGTCCCGACGATCTCCGTCGAGCCGCCGCGCACGCCCCAGCAGATGGAGCGGGCGGTGAAGGGCCTGGTCACCGGCCGGTACGAGTGGGTGGTGTTCACCTCCACGAACGCGGTCAAGGCCATCCGGGAGAAGTTCACCGACTACGGCCTGGACGCCCGCGCGTTCGCCGGGCTGAAGGTCGCCGCCGTCGGCGAGCAGACCGCCGCCGCGCTGGTGGAGTTCGGCGTCCACCCGGACCTGGTCCCCTCCGGGGAGCAGTCCGGCGAGGGCCTGGCCCGGGAGTGGCCGCCCTACGACGAGGACCTCGACCCCATCAACCGGGTCCTGCTGCCGCGCGCCGACATCGCCACCGACGTGCTCATCGCCCGGCTCACCGAGCTCGGCTGGGAGTGCGAGGACGTGACCGCCTACCGGACGGTCCGCGCCGCGCCGCCGCCCGCGCCGATCCGTGAGGCGATCAAGGGCGGCGGGTTCGACGCCGTGCTGTTCACCTCGTCCTCCACGGTGAAGAACCTGATCGGGATCGCGGGCAAGCCCCACAACGTGACCGTGATCGCCGTGATCGGGCCCCAGACGGCCAAGACGGCGGAGGAGTACGGGCTGCGCGTCGACGTCATGGCCGAGACTCCGTCGGTGTCGGCTCTCGCGGAGGCTCTCGCGGAGTACGGTGCCGGGCGGAGGGCGGCCCAGATCGAGGCGGGCGACCCGCTCCGCAAGCCCAGCCAGATGCGCCGGGGCGCCCGGCGCCGTAAGTAGACCCCGAAGCGGAGACACAGAGGGATCATGTCTGCACAGTTCCCCGTCGCACGCCCGCGGCGGTTGCGGCGCACGCCCGCGATGCGCCGGCTCGTCGCCGAGACCCGGCTCGGCCCGGCCGATCTGGTGCTGCCCGTGTTCGTCAAGGAGGGCATCTCCGAGGCGCAGCCGGTCGCGTCCATGCCGGGCGTGTTCCAGCACACCCGCGACAGCCTGCGCAAGGCCGCCCACGAGGCGGCCGAGGCCGGCGTCGGCGGCCTCATCCTGTTCGGCGTCCCGGCCGTGAAGGACGGCACGGGGTCCGCCGCCGACGACCCGGACGGCATCGTCCAGCGGGCGCTGCGCGATCTGAGGTCCGACCTCGGCGACGCGACCGTGGTCATGACCGACCTGTGCCTGGACGAGTACACCGACCACGGGCACTGCGGCATCCTCACCGAGTCCGGCGAGATCGACAACGACGCCACGCTGGAGCGGTACGCCTCCATCGCCCTGGCCCAGGCCGAGGCGGGCGCGGCGGTCGTCGGCCCGTCCGGGATGATGGACGGCCAGGTCGGCGCGATCCGCGAGGCCCTGGACGGCGCCGGCCACACCGACATCGCCATCATGGGCTACTCGGTGAAGTACGCCTCCGCCTACTACGGCCCGTTCCGCGACGCCGCCGAGTGCGCCCCGCAGTTCGGCGACCGGTCCACGCACCAGCAGGACCCGGCCAACGCCGACGAGTCGCTCCGCGAGGTCTTCCTCGACCTCGACGAGGGCGCCGACATGGTCATGGTCAAGCCCGCGGGGCCCTACCTCGACATCGTCCGCCGCGTCCGCGACGCCGTCGACGTCCCCGTGGTCGCCTACCAGGTGAGCGGCGAGTACGCGATGATCGAGGCCGCGGCCGAGAAGGGCTGGATCGACCGGGAGCGGACGATCATGGAGTCGCTGACGTCGATCCGCCGCGCCGGCGCCGACATCGTCCTCACCTACTGGGCCACCGAGGTGGCCCGCCGGCTGGCCCTCTAGTCACTTAGGGTCGTTTTCTCGGGGTTGCCGTGTCCGGGGTTCGCTCCGGCGGGCATCATCGTTAACCAAGAACCCACGTGCGACCTTGGGTATTGGGGGGCGGAGATGCTGGCGGTCTCGGGGAGCAGACGGCAGCGCGCGGCACGCGACCGGATGGCCGCGGCGGCGCGGGAGTACGCCGAACTGGGGTGGCCCTGCTATCCCGGCGCCCACCCCCCGGTGGGCGGTGACCGGGCGTGTTCGTGCGACCGCCTCGGCTGTCCCGACCCGGGCGCCCATCCGGTGTCGGCCGCCTGGGCGCACCAGGCGAGCGTCGACGCGGCCGTGATCAAACGCTGGTGGGCGGAGCGGCCGCAGGCCAACATCATCCTGCCGACGGGCCGGGTGTTCGACGTGTTCGACGTACCGGCCGCGGCCGGGACCATCGCCCTCGACCGGATCGCACGGGACGACCTCCCCGTCGGTCCGGTCGCGTCTTTCGGGGACGACCGGCACCTGTTCTTCGTCGCCACGCGCGGCGCGCCCGTCGACGAGGACGAGTGGTGGTCCTGCCAGCTGGACTGCTCCCCGGAGGACGTCGCCGAGACGCCGGGGATGCGGTGGCACTGCCGCGACAGCTACGTCGTCGCGCCGCCGTCCGTCCTGCCGTACGGGCGCGAGGCGGCGTGGCTGCGCCCGCCGTCCCGCGGCCCGTTGCCCGACCCGCTGCGCCTCCTGGAGGTCCTCTCGGACGCCTGCGAGGACGCCTAGCCGCGCATGCGGCCGCCTCGCCGGGCGAGGCGGCCGCACGCGGCGGTCGTCAGCGGGGCGCCTTGATGGGGGCCTTGCGGCCCCAGCCGCTGTAGGAGCCGCGCTGCATCTGGTTGCGGCCGTCCTCGGGTCCGGCGCGCACCCAGAACTTCACGGGGCGGAAGCCGGCGTCGAGCCTGACGGCGAACGCGATCTGCTGCGCGCCGGTCGCCTGCGACATCTGCGCGTACAGGGGGCCGACGCCGGGCGCCTGCGCCAGCTTCGCGGCGGGCGCCTCGCCCTCGTAGACCGCTCCAGACTTGCTGAGCTTCGTCGCCGCCCGCAGCAGCGCGGTCAGGTTCGCGACGGACCCGCCCTGGCGCACCCGGTCGCCGGCGGCCGGGTAGCCGTGGCCTCCGAGCGGCGACTGCCGCCACTTCTTCCCGGCGCGGACGTACAGCCGGTCCTGGACGATGACGGCCCTGACCGGCTTGCGGGCCGAGCCCGTCCCCGCCAGCGTCAGGGTGTAGGACGGGGCGCCGCCCTGGACCAGCCCGATCGTGCCCTGGCCGGTGACCGGGAAGCCGCAGCAGCCGGTCTGTCGGTAGCTGAACGCGGCGCCGGGCGTCTGGGCGACGGCCTGGTCGATGCGGGCGATGAGCGGCCCGGGGTCGACGCCGCCGACCGGCAGCGTCGGCTGCGGGCTGCTGCTCTGCGCGGGCGTCGGCTGGGGCGGCTGCTTCTCGCCGCCGAGCGAGGTGCCGCCCTTGAGCAGGACCGCGGCGCCCGCCCCCGCGGCGACGAGCACGACGGCGACGGCGGCGACCATCCAGCGCGTCCGCGACCGGCCCCCGCTCTTCGGGCCGGCGGTGACCGGGGTGCGGCCGCTGCCGCGGGACGGCTTCGGCTTGGGCGGCTCGGGCTGCTGCGCGGCCCGTGCGGCGAGCTCGGTGAGGCGGCCGCGGCCCTGCGCCTCCCAGGACGGCCCGTAGGCGGAGACGGCGGCGTCCTCCAGCGCGCCGAGGAAGTCGGCGGCGGACTTCGGCCGCTTCTCCGGCTCCTTGGCCAGGCCCTGGTGGATCAGGTCGCGCAGCGGCCCGGGGACCTCCTCGGCGGGGATCGGCGCCTCGCGGTGCTGCCGCGCCATGTTGCGGCCCGCGTACGGGGGCCGCCCGGTGAGGCACTCGTAGAAGATCGCGGTGGCGGCGTACAGGTCGGTGGCGACGGTCGCGGGCGCGCCGTCCCACAGTTCGGGCGCCGCGTACTGCGGGCCGTGCTGCGCCTCGGTGCCCGCGGCCGCCGTCGCGAAGTCGGTGAGGCGGGCGTTGCCCTCGGCGTCGACCATGATGTTCGCCGGGCGCATCGAACCGTGGACGAGATCATGGTCGTGCGCGGCCGCGAGGCCGAGGAGCGTGCCGCCCAGCATCGACAGGGCGGCGAGGGGGCCGCACGGGCCCTGCGCGGCGAGCATCCGCCGCAGGCTCACGCCCTCGACGTGCTGCGTCACGATCGCGGCGCCGTCGGCGGTCTCCACGAAGTCGTAGAGGTCGACCACGTTGGGGTCTTCGAGCTGGGACAGGCCCCGGGCCGCCACGCGGTAGCGCGCGAGAAACGCCTCGTCGGCGCCGAGCGCCGGGTCGAGGTATCTGATCGCGACTCGCGTGCCGGTCATGTCGTCGACCGCCAGCACCACCCGGCCCGAGGCTCCGCCGCCCAGTTCGCGTTCGTGGGTGAAACCCGGGACCGTCCAGCCGTTGACCACGGTGAAAGCCATCCCTCCGATGTCGTACTTGGTGGAATATCGGCCCGTACGCCACCGGGTCAAGGCAAGTCGCCGAACTGCAACTGAGAGACTGCAACCGTGACTGACTTCGATCGCTCCCGGCAGTTGTTCGACCGTTCCGCCGCCGTTGTCCCAGGTGGCGTCAACTCCCCGGTGCGGGCCTTTGGTGCCGTTGGCGGAACGCCCCGTTTCATGGCGTCCGGGCGTGGTCCGTACCTTACCGACGCTGACGGCAATACCTATGTCGATCTGGTGTGTTCGTGGGGACCGATGATCCTCGGGCACGCGCATCCGGCCGTCGTCGAGGCCGTTCGGGACGCGGCCGGGCGCGGAACGTCCTACGGCGCGCCCACCGAGGGCGAGGTGGAACTCGCCGAGGAGATCGTGTCCCGCACGCCGGCGGCGAAGGTCCGGCTGGTCAACTCCGGGACCGAGGCGACGATGTCGGCGATCCGGCTGGCCCGCGGGTTCACCGGCCGCACCAAGATCGTGAAGTTCGCGGGCTGCTACCACGGGCACGTGGACTCGCTGCTCGCCGCGGCGGGGTCCGGCGTCGCCACCTTCGGGCTCCCCGACACGCCGGGCGTGACCGGCGCGACCACGGCCGACACGCTGATCCTCCCCTACAACGACGTGACCGCCGTGGAGACGGCCTTCCACGACCACGGCACCGACATCGCCTGCGTGATCACCGAGGCGGTGCCGTGCAACATGGGCGTCGTCCCGCCGCTGGCCGGGTTCAACGCGCTGCTCAAGCGGCTGTGCGAGCGCCACGGCGCGCTCCTGGTGATCGACGAGGTGCTCACCGGGTTCCGGGCGTCGCGGTCCGGCTGGTTCGGGATCGAGGGCGTGGCCGGCGACCTGGTGACGTTCGGCAAGGTGATGGGCGGCGGGCTGCCCGCCGCGGCGTTCGGCGGCCGCGCCGACGTCATGGACCATCTCGCCCCCGCCGGGCCCGTCTACCAGGCCGGGACCCTGTCGGGGAACCCGCTCGCCACGGCCGCCGGGCTCGCCACGCTGCGCGGCGCCACCGACGAGGTGTACGCCGCGATCGACCGCTCGGCGGAGATCGTCTCGAAGGCCGCGTCCGAGGCGCTGGAGCGCGAGGGCGTCCCGCACTCGCTGCAGAACGCGGGCAACCTCTTCTCGATCTTCTTCACCGAGGGCGCGGTGGGCGACTTCGCCGCCGCGCAGCGGCAGGATCCCAAGGCGTACGCGGCCTTCTTCCACGCCGCCCTGGAGCGCGGGGTGTACCTGCCGCCTTCGGCGTACGAGGTGTGGTTCCTGTCGGCCGCGCACGACGACGAGGCTCTGGGACGCGTCCTGGAGGCCCTCCCGCACGCCGCCCGCGCCGCCGCCCGAGCTGCGGCGTCCTGAGGACGGGGTCCTAGAGCGGCAGACGGCGGAAAGCCTTCAAGGCGTTGACGACCGATTCGGGGCGCGGTGCGTGCAGGGGTGCGCGCACCGCCGGGTCGTCGATCAGCCCCTCGTCGGCCAGGCACGCCTTGAGGACGGCCGGGGACGGCTCGCCGAACAGCGCCTCCGCCATCGGCAGCAGGGCGTTGTGGAAGGTCAGCCCCCGCGCCCCGTTCCCCTCCCGTACGGCCCGCGCCATCGCGGCGTAGGCGGACGGGGCGAGGCACGCGCACGCGGCGACGCCGCCCGCCGCGCCGAGCTGGAGCATGGGGTAGATGAAGGCGTCGTCTCCGGACAGGATCGCCTTGCCGGGATTGGCCGCCAGCACGGCGAGGGTGTCCTGGTCGATCGCGCCCGCGCAGTGCTTCATGCCGGCGACGCAGTCGAGCGCGAGGATCTCCAGGAGGGCGTCGGCCGACAGGGGCCTCGCCGTCCGGTACGGCACGTTGTACGGGATCAGCGGGACGTCCACGGCCGCGCCGACGGCGGCGAAGTGGTCGATGACGCCCTCCTCCGACGGCCGCAGGTAGTACGGGACGACGACGAGCAGCGCGTCGGCGAGCGGGGCGCGCTCGCGGGCCTGGCGGATCGAGTCCTCGGTGCCCATGGTCCCGGCGCCCACCGTCAGCGGCGTCCCGTGCTCGATCGAGACGCCCCGGCACACCTCCAGCACCGTCCGCTGCTCGGCGGCGGTCAGCAGCGCGGCCTCGCCGGTGGTGCCGAGCGCGACGAGGCCGTCCGCGCCGTTCTCCAGGCAGTGGCGGGCGAGGCGTTCGAGGGACTTGGCGTCCACCTCGCCGGAGCCGGTGAACGGCGTGACGAGCGGCGCGTGGATTCCGTGCATGGATCTCACCTCGTTCAGGCGGCCGGCGCGTTGGGCGCGGGCGGTGCGGACGGCGCGGGCGGTGCGGGCGGTGCGGGCGGGGCGGGTGGTGCGGACGGCGCCGGCAGGCTGCGGGCGCGGGACCGCGGCCGGACGCTGCCGGCGGCGACCCCCGCGATGATCAGAGCGGCGCCGGCGAGCCGGACCGCGTCCACGTGCTCGCCCAGCAGCAGGGCCGCCGAGACGAGCCCGAACGGCGGGACGAGCAGCGAGTACATGGCGACCGTGCCGGCCTCGTACCGGCGGATCAGCCAGGCCCATCCGCCGAAGCAGAACAGCGTCGCGACGTAGGCGATGAACGCCAGCGAGCCCACCCCGGCGACCGAGAGGTCGCGCGCCGCCTCCGGCACGGCCCCGGGCCCTTCGAAGACCAGCGACAGGGCGAGCAGGGGGAGCGGCGGCACCAGCGACATCCACACCATGAACGCGAACGGGTCGACCGGCTTCTCGGTGGACTGGTTCATCCGCCGCATGGCGACGTTCGCCAGCCCCCAGCCGGCCGCGCCGCCGAGGCAGACCAGGAACGCCCCCAGCGGGCTCCCGCCCTCGCCCTGCGCGACGCCGAGCACGGTGATCCCGGCGAACGCCACGACCATCCCCGCGACCTGGCGGCCCCCGACGCGCTCGCCCAGCAGCAGGCCCGCGAACAGGGCGGTGAAGACGGCCTGCACCTGGAGCACGACCGACGCCAGGCCGGCCGGCATGCCCATGCTCATGCCGATGAACAGAAGGCCGAACTGCCCCACGCCGAGCGGGACGCCGACCAGGACGAACCAGCGCGCGGCGACCGGCGGGCGGCGGACGAGGAAGACCGCGGGCACCGCCGCGGCCGTGAACCGCAGGGCGGCCATCAGCAGGGGCGGGAAGTCGTCCAGGGCCACCTTGATGGGCACGAAGTTGAAGCCCCACAGCGCGGCGATCAGCGTGGCCAGCAGGACGTGGCGCGATCTCATCCCTCGATCGTGAGGAAACACTTGATTTAGGACAAGCGAGAACTTCTTGACACCTCGTTTTAGTATTGCTTCATGCTTGATCTGGAACGGCTGCGCGCCCTGCACTCGGTCGCGACGTACGGGTCGGTCAGCGCCGCCGCGGACGTCCTGCACGTCACCACGTCCGCCGTGTCCCAGCAGCTCGCGAAGCTGGAGCGCGAGACTGGGCAGAAGCTGCTGGAGCGCAACGGCCGCGGCGTCCGCCTCACCGACGCCGCCGAGCTGCTCGTCGCGCACGCCGAACGGATCCTGTCGCTCGTCGAGCAGGCGCAGGCCGACCTGGAGGCGCACCGCGGCTCCGTCGTCGGCCAGCTCACCGTCGCCTCGTTCCCGACCGCGATCCGCGGGCTGATGCCCGTCGCGCTGCGCGCCCTGCGCGCCGACCACCCCGATCTGCGCGTCCTGCTGCGCGAGGAGGACCCCATGCGCAGCATGCCGCTCGTCCTGCGCGGCGACTTCGACATGGCCGTCGTCCAGGACTGGAACAACGAGCCGCTCCCGATCCCCGAGGGCCTGTGCAAGGGCGTCATCTGCGACGACGTCGCGGACGTGGCGCTGCCCGCGGGCCACGAGCTGGCCGGGCGCGACACGATCGACCTCAAGGAGCTCGCCGGGGACCCGTGGATCAGCTCCTCGCCCGACAGCATCTGCTGCGACTGGCTCCTGCGCACGCTGCGCGCCGTGGACAGCGAACCCCGGATCGACCACCAGGCCTACGAGTTCGCCACCCAGCTGTCCCTGGTCGCCGCCGGGCTCGGCAACGTCATCCTGCCCCGCCTCGGCCGCTGCGACGTCCCGCCGGGCGTCGCGATCGTCCCGCTCTCGGCCCCCCTGTCGCGCCGCGTCTACGCCGTCTGGCGCGAGGAGGCGGCCCGCCGGCCCGCGATCCGCGCCGCCGTGACCGCCCTGCGCGCCGCCGTGCCGGCCGGTTGCGGGGAGGAGGCGTCAGCGCGGGTAATCTGACGACGCCATGACTGACACGACGATCGTTCACCTCCTGCGGCACGGCGAGGTGCACAACCCCGAGGGCGTCCTCTACGGGCGGCTGCCCGGTTACCGCCTCAGCGAGGACGGCGTCCTCATGGCGAAGGCCGCCTCCCGGTGGTTCGCCGACAGGGACGTGACCGCGCTGTTCTCCTCGCCGATGCAGCGTGCGCTGGAGACGGCCGCGCCGCTCGCCGACGCGCTCGGCCTGCCCGTCACGGTGGACGACCGCCTGATCGAGGCCGGCAACCACTTCGAGGGGCTCACGTTCGGGGTGGGGACCGGCTCGCTGCGCCGCCCCGAGCACTGGCGCCACCTCGTCAACCCGTTCCGCCCGTCCTGGGGCGAGCCGTACAAGCTGCTCGCCGCCCGGATGCGCGCCGCCGTCATCCGGGCCCGGGAGGCGGCGCGCGGCCACGAGGCCGTCTGCGTCAGCCACCAGCTGCCGATCTGGATCCTGCGGCTGTCGGCCGAGCGCCGCCGGCTCTGGCACCACCCGGCCCGCCGGGAGTGCTCGCTCGCCAGCCTCACCAGCCTGACGTTCGAGGGCAGCCGGCTCGTGGAGGTCGCCTACTCCGAGCCCGCCGCCGGGATCGCGAAGGGCCCCAGTGTCGCGGGCGCCTGACCGCACCGCTAAGTTCGTACTACATCCTGTAGTACTCCACGTCTTGTACTGAACGCCTTGTAGTACCACCGAGGAGGGGCACGTGAACCCCCGCCGCATCTCGCCCTCGCGCGCTCCCTTCCGCGCGGGCGCCGCCGTCGCGCTCTGCGGCCTGCTCGCGGGCTGCGCCGGCACCGGCGCCGCGGACGGCGGCCCCGACGGCGGCGACAACCGCTTCATCTCGGGCGACGGCAACGTGACCGAGTACCAGGCGGCGCAGCGCAAGAGCCTCGCGAGCGTCACCGGGGAACGGCTCGACGGCGGATCCTTCAGGCTGGCCGACCTCAGGGGCAAGGTCGTCGTCGTCAACTTCTGGGCGTCGTGGTGCGCGCCCTGCCGGGGCGAGGCGCCGTCCCTCCAGCACGTCTACGACGGGAAGAAGGCGCAGGGCGTGGAGTTCCTCGGCGTCAACTTCAAGGACTCCAAGCCCAACGCGCAGGCGTTCGAGCGCAAGTTCAAGGTCACCTACCCGAGCCTCTTCGACGCCGACGGCCGCGTCACGCTCGCGTTCCGCGAGGTCCCGCCGAGCGCGATCCCGAGCACCCTCGTCCTGGACCGGCAGGGCCGCGTCGCCGCGCGCATCATCGGCGCGACCACGTTCACCAAGCTGGACCCCCTGGTCGGCAAGGTCCTCGCGGAGAAGTGAGCTCCCTGGACGAGACGGTCGTGAGCGGGTCGTTGGTGGCGGCGGCGCCGCTGGCGGCCCTCGCCGGGCTCGTCTCGTTCGCCTCCCCGTGCGTCCTGCCGCTGGTCCCCGGCTACCTGTCGTACGTGACGGGCATGACCGGCGCCGACCTCGCCGAGCAGCGGCGGGGGCGGCTCCTCGCCGGGGTCCTGCTGTTCGTCGCCGGGTTCAGCGTCGTCTTCGTCAGCTACGGCGCGGTCTTCGGCGGGCTCGGACGGTGGCTGCTGGAGTACCAGGACACGATCACCCGCGTCCTCGGCGTCATCACGATCGTGTTCGGCCTGGCGTTCATGGGCTTCGTCCCCGGGCTCCAGCGGACGGTGAAGTCGGGGCGCCTCCCGGCGGCCGGGCTCGCCGGGGCGCCGCTGCTCGGCGTCCTGTTCGGGCTGGGCTGGACGCCGTGCATCGGCCCGACGCTCGGCGCGGTGCAGGGCCTGGCGATCACCGAGGCCAGCGCCGGGCGCGGGGCGCTGCTGTCGCTGGCGTACTGCGCGGGCCTCGGCCTGCCGTTCGTGGCCACCGCGATCGCCTACCGTAGGGCGCTCGGCGCGTTCGGCGCCGTGAAGCGCCACTACCCCCTGGTCATGCGGATCGGCGGGGGGATGCTCGTCCTCATCGGGGTGCTGCTCGTGAGCGGCCTGTGGGGTGACCTGACCATCGAGCTGAGGTCGTGGATCAGCGGCTTCGAACCGGTGATTTGAGATGACTGACACCAACACGGACCACGCCGGCGCCGGCCCCGCCGAGGACCAGGCCGCCGGGGACGCCGGCACCGACGCGCCCGCCGCGCGGCAGGCCCCGCAGGAGGTGCCGCGCCCCTCCGGCATCGGCCCGTTCGGCTGGCTGCGGTGGGGCTGGCGGCAGCTCACCACCATGCGGACCGCGCTGATCCTGCTGTTCCTGGTGGCGCTCGGCGCGGTGCCGGGCTCGATCCTGCCGCAGCGGGGCCAGGCGCCCGAGAAGGTCGCCGCCTACCTGGAGAAGCACGAGAGCCTCGGGCCGTGGCTCGACAGGTTCTCCATGTTCGACGTGTTCGCGGCCCCCTGGTTCGCGGCCATCTACATCCTGCTGTTCGTCTCGCTCGCCGGCTGCGTCGTGCCGCGCGCCGTCAAGCACTACCGGTCGATGCGGGCGCGCCCGCCGGCGGCCCCCCGGAACCTGGCGAGGCTGCCGCAGTCGGCGACGTACGAGACCGACGCCTCCCCGGAGGACGTCCTCGCCGAGGCCCGCACGGCGCTGCGCTCCCGCCGCTTCCGCGTGGACGTGTCCGACGGCGCCGCGGCCGCCGAGAAGGGCTACCTGGGCGAGACGGGCAACCTGCTCTTCCACCTCGCGCTGCTGGCGCTGCTGTTCGCGCTCGGCCTCGGCAACCTGTTCGGCTACCGCGGCAACGTCCTGCTGACCGAGGGCAAGACGTTCGCCAACTCGCTCGGTCTCTACGACCAGTTCCAGCCCGGACGCGCGTTCAGCGGCGGCGAGCTCGCCCCGTTCACGATCACGCTGGACGACTTCAAGGCGGAGTACGAGGCCAAGGGCGCCAAGCGGGGCCAGGCCACGTCGTTCAACGCCAAGATCCGCTACCGGTCGAGTCCGGACGCCCCGAACAAGCCCTACGACCTCCAGATCAACCATCCGCTCAAGGTCGGCGGCGCGAAGGTGTACCTGCTCGGCCACGGGTACGCGCCGGTGTTCACCGTCCGGGACGCCAAGGGGAACGTCGCCTTCCAGGACTCGGTGCCGTTCCTGGAGATGGAGCCGCGGAACCTGACGTCCGAGGGCGTCGTCAAGGTCCCCGACGCCGAGCCCGACCAGCTCGCCTTCTACGCCATCCTGTGGCCGACCGCGGTGGCGAGCGAGGACGGCCGGCAGATCGTCTCGGCGTTCCCGGCGCCGCTGCGCCCGGTCGTCACGATCACCGCCTTCAAGGGCGACCTCGGCCTGGACTCCGGCAGCCCGCAGTCGGTCTACAAGCTGGAGGGCATCGGCCGGACGATCCAGCCGATCAAGGGCGGCCAGAAGCTGCTGGAGCCCGGGGAGTCCTTCAAGCTGCCCGGCGACGCCGGCACGGTCACCTTCGACGGGCTCAGGGAGTGGACGAGCCTGTCGGTCAACCGCGACCCCGGCCGCATCCCCGCGCTGATCGCCGCCATCCTCGCCGTGCTCGGCGTGGCGACCTCGTTCATGGTCCGCAGGCGCAGGGTGTGGGTCCGTGCGAGCGCCGGAGAGGGCGGGCGTACGGTGGTGGAGGTCGGCGGTCTCACGCTGGGGAACCCGACCTCGGAGTTCGACGACATCGTGGCCGCCCTGCGCGGTCCGCAGGACGGGCCCGCATCCGAGCCCGGCGAGACCCCCGCCGCCGACGGCCCCTCGGGTGCGGCGAACGAACCGAAGGAGTGACGAGGTGAGCAACGCCGACCTCGCGAACCTGAGCGACAAGCTCATGCTGACCACCGTGGTGATGTACATCATCGCGCTGGTCGCCTACGCCGCCGACATGGGCTTCGGCCGCCGCCGCGCGGTCGCGGCCGTCCCGGCGAAGAGCGGGGCGAAGGTGCTCGTGGGCGCCGCCGGTGCCGAGGACGACGCCTCGGAAACGGGCGCCGCCCCGGACACGGCCGCGGACGAGGGAACCGAGCGTTCCCGGGTCGACTGGATCCGGCTCGCCGTCCTGCTGAACGTGCTCGGCTGGGGCGCGCAGCTCGGCGTCCTCGTGACCCGCGGGCTCGCCGCGAACCGCTGGCCGTGGGGGAACATGTACGAGTTCCTCACCGCCATCTCGTTCGCGGCCGTCACCGCGTTCATGGTCGTGATGTTCCGCTACAAGGCGCGGTTCCTCGGCGCGTTCGTCATGGCCGCCGCGGTCGTCGCCCTCGGCGTCGCCAACATCTGGCTGTACGACTCGGTGGGGCCGGTCAGCCCGGCGCTGAACTCCTACTGGATCGCCATCCACGTGACCGCCGCGATCATCGCGACCGGCGCGTTCACCGTCGCGGGCGCCGCGACGATCCTGTACCTGCTGAAGGAGCGGGCCGAGTCGCGCGGCGGGGCCGCGGCGGGCGGCGTGCTGTCGCGCATCCCGTCGGTGGAGGCCCTGGACCGCCTCTCGATGCGGGTCACGATGTTCGCGTTCCCGATCTGGACCGCCGCGATCATCATGGGCGCCATCTGGGCCGACCAGGCGTGGGGCCGCTACTGGGGCTGGGACCCCAAGGAGATCTGGTCCTTCGTCACCTGGATCATCTACGCGGCCTACCTGCACGCCCGCGCCACCGCCGGCTGGAAGGGCCGCAAGGCCGCGATCCTGTCGCTGGTCGCGTTCGCCGCGCTGCTGTTCAACTTCTTCGGCGTGAACTACATGTTCTCCGGCCTGCACTCCTACGCCTGACGCCCGGCGGAGCGCCGCGGCCGCGCAACTCCACGGGATGACGGAGAGTCGGGTTCCGGCTTACCCTTCCTCAGGGACCCGGTCCGGCGGCGGTCGCCGCCCGATACCCCCGCGGGTCCGGCTGACAGAGGAGCCCGATGCGCTTCAAAGGCGTCCACCGCAAGCCCCGGGAGACGTTCCGCGGCGGACGGTTCCGCGCGGACGCGGCCGGCGACGAGGTCCCCTACGCGCCGTCCCCGCCCGACTCGGGGCAGGTGCGGCCGCGCAGCAACCAGCCGCGCGACCGGTTCGGCCGGTTCCGCAAGGCGGGCCGCGACGACGACTACGCGCTCGGGCCCGATCGTCCGGAGGCGGATCCCGTCGACACGGCGGGCGGCCTGCGCGGGATGACCGGCCGGCTCGGGCGGCGCGGGCAGGGCCGGCCGCGTTCGGGCGACTACTCCTGGAGCGACTTCGAGCTGGAGGACGACCGGCCGCGCGTGGAGCCCCACCCGCCGGGCACGCCGCACGCCGCCGACGGCCGCCGCGACTGCGGCGTGCTGGAGGCCGTCCTGCACCGCCAGTGGGACGTCCGGGAGGGGCCGCCGCCGGACGCGGTCATCGGGGCGGTGGAGAGCCTGGCGTCGCTGCCGGAGGCGCTCAAGGAGAAGCTGGCGAGCGGCCTCGACGGCATCTACGTCGGCCCCGGCGGCGTCCCGCAGCTCGACGACATGGGCCACCTGCGCGACCGCCCGCTGCCGTCCGGCCGCGCCACCTGGGACATCTGCGCCGGCGCGTACGGCGACCGCAAGATCGTGGTGGGGGACCGGCCGTCCCCGACGCCCGACGTGATGCTGCACGAGGTGGGCCACGCGCTCGACGACATCGACGGCGACGACGGCGAGTGGACCTCCGACAGCCCCGCCTTCCGGCAGCTGTACGAGGAGTGCCTGCCGTACCTGGCGAGCGAGTTCCACAAGCAGCCGAACGCGCTCGGCCGCCGCGAGTTCTTCGCCGACGCGTTCGCCGCGATCTCCTCCCGGCAGCGTCCCGCCCTGGTGGATATGCTCGCCGGCAACATCCGCACGGCCCTTGAGGTCATGCTCTTCTTCAACCGCAGGTACGGGATCTAGGACACCGAGATGACAGGCCGCGCGACGACAGACGGCGAAGGTGATCGACGATGTACGTGATCCGGCTTCCCGACGGCACGCTCCGGGTCCCCCACAGCGTTCTCGCCGACGGCGGCGAGCCCGGGCCCGAGGCGAGCGAGGGACGGATCATCGCCGACGCCTACGTCGAGATCGGCCCGGACGATCCCGACTACGACCGGTTGCTGGGCGAGTCGCTCACCGAGGAGGAACTGGCGGAACGGCGGCGCCGCTGGCGTGACGAGGACGCGGACCTGCTCCGCCGGTTCGAGGAATGGAAGGCGGGCGGCACCGAGGAGTGAGTGCCGAGGAGTGAGCGCCGACAATGAGCGGCGCGGGGTGAGGGCGAAAAGGCGGGCATTGGAGAGCGGGCGCGAGTCCAAGCCCTGGAGGGCGGTGCCGGAGAAGTGAGCAGAGGCGGGGCGGGGAGCGCCCCGGCCGCCCGGCGAGGACTGCCTTCGGCCAAGGACTGCTTCGGCGGGCGGTCCGGGCGGCTCAGGACCGGGGTCCGGGCGAGGGGCCCAGGTCAGTGGGCCGAATGCTCGGCGACGGGCTCCTCGCCGCGCAGCAGCGCGTGCACCTCGGACTCGCGGAAGCGCCGGTGGCCTCCCGGAGTGCGGATGCTGCTGATCCGGCCCGCGGCGGCCCACCGGGTGACCGTCTTCGGGTCGACCCGGAAGAGGGCGGCGACCTCTCCTGGAGTCAGCAGGCGCTCGCTCGTGCTTTCCACGTTTTCTCTCCCCCTTTGTCCCGCTCTCGGCGCGGGTGGACTGTTTAACAGTGTGGCGGGTCAAGACCGATTTCTCCCTTGTTTTCGGAAAAGATCACCGACCGTAGTCCGCCGAACAGCGGCGATGACGGACGGTGATTCCGGCATGGGCCACAGTGATCACCCTGACCCCCGCTGACCTGCCCTGTCACGCGGTCGAGGCCCCCGCGACCAGCACGGAGAAGTAGTCTCCGGGCATGTCCGACCTCGTAACGCTGCCGGAGATCGAACGGGCCGCCGAGCGCATCGCGGGCGTCGCCGTCCGGACGCCGCTCGTCCTGTTCTCCCGCGACCCCGCCCCGTCCGCCGCCGGCGCGCCGGCGCTGCTGGTGAAGGCCGAGTCGCTGCAGCCGATCGGCGCCTTCAAGCTGCGCGGCGCCTACTCGGCCATCTCCTCCCTCGCCCCCGAGGAGCGCGAGCGCGGCGTCGTCACGCACTCCAGCGGCAACCACGCCCAGGCCGTCGCCTACGCGGCCCGCGCGCTCGGCGTCCGGGCGGTCCTGGTCATGCCGCACACCACCCCCGCCGTGAAGGTCGACGCGTGCATCGCGCTCGGCGCCGAGGTCGTCCACGTCGAGCCGACCGCCCAGGCCCGATCCGAGACCGCCGGCAAGCTCGCCGCCGCGCACGGCTTCGCCCTGGTCCCGCCCTACGACGACGCGCGGATCATCGCCGGCCAGGGCACCGCCGGGCTGGAGATCGTCCAGGACCGCCCGGACGTGGACGTCGTGCTCGTCCCGGTCAGCGGCGGCGGCCTGATTGCCGGCGTGTCCGCCGCGGTCAAGGCGCTGCGCCCGGAGGCGAAGATCGTCGGCGTCGAGCCGGAGCTCGCCGCGGACGCCCGCGACTCGATGGCGGCGGGGCGTCCCGTCGAGTGGGCCGCGGAGGAGACGGGCCGCACCATCGCCGACGCGCTGCGCGTCCAGCGGGTCGGCGACCTGCCGTACGCGCACATGCGCGCCCACGTCGACGGGATCGTCACGGTCACCGAGGACGAGATCCGGCAGGCGATGCGGCGCCTCGCCCGCGAGGCTCGCCTCATCGCCGAGCCGGCGGGCGCCGTCGCCACCGCCGCCTACCTCTACCGCCGCGCGGAGCTTCCCGAGGGCCGCGCCTACGTCTCGATCCTCTCCGGGGGGAACGTCGACCCGGCCCTCCTGCTGGACGTGCTGGGCCGACCCCGGGGCGAGGGCGGTCAGGACCGGGGATAACCTCGAAAGGCCATGCGTTCCGTCATCCTCTACACCCTGGCCCGGGCCGTGATCTTCGCGGTCACCGCGGGGGTGCTCGCGCTCTTCGGGGCCCGCGGGTTCCTGCTCCTGATGCTGGCGCTGCTGATCAGCGGCGTCGTCAGCTACGTGCTGCTGTCCGCGCAGCGCGATCGCATGTCCGCCGTCGTCGTGCGGGGGGTGCGCTCGCAGCGCGAGAGGTTCGACAGGTCGGTCGCCAAGGAGGACGCTCCGCGCACCCGCGCGGAGTGACCCCCGCCCCCGCGCGCAGGGGCTTGCGCGGCCTAGGCTGGGAGCATGACCCGCGCTTCACTCGACAAGCAGCCCGCCGACGTCGCGGCGATGTTCGACGGCACCGCCGAGCGGTACGACCTCATGAACTCGCTCATGACCGGCGGCCAGGACCGGCGGTGGCGGCGGGAGGTCGTCCGGGCGCTGGGGGCGCGGCCGGGTGAGCGGGTCCTCGACCTCGCGGCCGGCACGGGGACGTCGTCGGTGCCCTTCGCCGAGGCCGGGGCCGACACGGTCGCGTGCGACTTCTCGCTCGGCATGCTGCGCGTGGGCGTGCGGCGCCAGGCGGGCGTCACGGGCCTGCGCTTCGTCGCCGGGGACGCGCTGCGGCTGCCCTTCGCCGACGCCTCCTTCGACGCCGTCACCATCTCCTTCGGGCTCCGCAACGTCGCCGACACCGGCCTCGCGCTGCGCGAGCTCCGCCGGGTCGCCAAGCCCGGCGGGCGGCTGGTGATCTGCGAGGTGAGCCACCCCCCGAACGCGCTGCTGGCGCTCGGCCACAAGGCCCACCTGCGCTACGGCCTGCCGCTGCTGGCGCGGGTCAGCTCCAACCCCGACTCCTACCGCTACCTCGCCGAGTCGACGCTCGCCTGGCCCGACCAGGCGGGGCTGGCCCGGCTCATCCAGGACGCGGGCTGGGGCGAGGTGCGCTGGCGCGACCTCACCTTCGGGGTGGTCGCCCTGCACTATGCCGTCAACCCGTCCGTCAAGGCTGCTTGACAGACGGCGGCCGGTGGTTCGGACCGGTCCAAACTTGGACCGGCCCAGAAGTACCCACCAGTCGTGATAAAGGAATAGACTCCCCACCGGATCCTTGTGAAGTACTTCACAAGCGAACGAGCGAAGAGGACCATCGTGACCGACTCCACCCGACACGCGGATGCCATCGTCGTCGGGGCGGGCCCCGCCGGATCGTCGACCGCCTATTGGCTCGCGCAGGCCGGCCTGGACGTCTTCCTGCTGGAGAAGGCCACCTTCCCGCGCGACAAGATCTGCGGCGACGGCCTCACCCCGCGGGCCGTCCGCGCCCTCATCGGCATGGGCGTCGACATCAACGACCCCGGCTGGGGGCGCAACAAGGGCCTGCGCATCTACGGCGGCGGCGTCAAGGTCGAGCTGCCCTGGCCGGAGCTCGCGTCCTTCCCCGACTTCGGCCTCGTCCGCAAGCGCACCGACCTCGACCAGCTCCTCGCCGAGCACGCCGCCAAGGCCGGCGCCCAGCTGCTGCAGGGCTGCAACGTGACCGGCCCCATCGTCGACGACCGCACCGACCGCATCACCGGCGTCACCGCCGAGTACCAGGGCGAGGAGATCGAGTTCCACGCGCCCCTGGTCGTCGCCGCCGACGGCAACTCCACCCGGCTGTCGCTCGCCATGGGGCTGCGGCGCCGCGAGGACCGTCCGATGGGCGTCGCGGTCCGCCGCTACTTCCAGACCCCGCGCCACGACGACGACTACATGGAGGCGTGGCTGGAGCTGTGGGACGGCCAGCGCCTCCTGCCCGGCTACGGCTGGGTGTTCGGCGTCGGCGACGGCACGTCCAACGTCGGCCTCGGCCTGCTCAACACCAGCAAGGCGTTCCAGAGCGTCGACTACCGCGGCATGCTCAAGCGCTGGTGCGCGCAGATGCCGGAGGACTGGCAGTTCGACGAGGAGCACGCGACCTCCAAGATCCGCGGCGCGGCGCTGCCGATGGGCTTCAACCGGCAGCCGCACTACACCCGCGGGATGCTGCTCGTCGGCGACGCCGGCGGCATGATCAACCCGTTCAACGGCGAGGGCATCGACTACGCCCTGGAGTCCGGCCGGCTGGCCGCCGACATCATGGTGCAGGCGCTCGCCCGCCGCACTCCCGCGCAGCGCGAGCGGACCCTGTACGAGTACCCCCGCATCCTCAAGGACGAGCACGGCGGCTACTTCACCCTCGCCCGCGTGTTCGTCCAGGCGATCGGCGACCCGCGGGTCATGAAGTTCCTGACCGCGCACGGCCTGCCGCACCCCACGCTCATGCGCTTCACGCTGAAGCTCCTCGCGAACCTCACCGACCCCAAGGGCGGGGACGCGATGGACCGCGTCATCAACGCGATGCAGAAGGTGGCGCCGGCGGCATGAACGCGCGCGTGGATTTCAGGCTTCCGCAGGTGAGCGGACTAAAGTGCAGTACCCGACCCCCTGAGGGGAGCGCTATTGATCACCTTGGCTAGGGTGGCGGGTCGCAGGCGGCCCGTCCCGTACAACGTCGTACGTCCCGAGGAGAGGCTGTAGAGATATGGATCTCTATATTCCGATCATCGTGCTGGGGGTGCTCGCCTTCGCCTTCGCCGGCGGTTCGGTGGCGATGGCCGCGCTCACGGGACCCAAGCGCTGGAACCGCGCCCGGCTGGACGCCTACGAGTGCGGCATCGAGCCGACCCCGCAGCCGGTCGGCGGCGGGCGCTTCCCGATCAAGTACTACCTGACGGCGATGCTGTTCATCGTCTTCGACATTGAGATCATCTTCCTTTACCCCTGGGCGGTCGCGTTCGACCGGATGGGGCTCTTCGGCCTTGTCGAGATGGTTCTTTTCATCGTCACCGTCCTCGTCGCGTACGCCTACATCTGGCGGCGCGGCGGTCTGGAGTGGGACTGACATGGGTCTAGAGGAGAAACTCCCCAGCGGCTTCCTGCTGACCACGGTCGAGCAGGTCGCGGGGTGGGCGCGCAGCAGCTCGATGTGGCCGGCGACGTTCGGCCTGGCGTGCTGCGCGATCGAGATGATGGCGACCGGCGACCCCCGGCACGACTTCTCCCGGTGGGGGATGGAGCGCGCCTCGGCGACGCCGCGCCAGGCCGACCTGATGATCGTCGCGGGCCGGGTGAGCCAGAAGATGGCGCCGGTGCTGCGGCAGATCTACGACCAGATGACCGAGCCGAAGTGGGTCATCGCGATGGGCGTGTGCGCCTCCTCCGGCGGCATGTTCAACAACTACGCGATCGTGCAGGGCGTGGACCACATCGTCCCGGTGGACATCTACCTGCCCGGCTGCCCGCCGCGGCCGGAGATGCTGCTGGACGCGATCCTCAAGCTGCACGACAAGGTCCAGAACACCAAGCTCGGGCCGCAGCGCGCGAAGCAGATCGCCGAGCTGGAAGAGGCCAAGCGCCGCCGGCTTCCGCTGCTCGGTCAAGGAGCGTGACGTGAGTTCCGAGAATCCTGAGCAGCGGGCCGAGCAGAACGCCGACAAGCTTCCCGCGCAGGCCGAGGAGGAGCGCCGCGAGCAGCCGGTCGTCCGCAAGGGCATGTTCGGCGCGCGGACCACCGGCGACACCTCCGGCTACGGCGGGCTCGTCATCCGGCAGAGCCCGAAGGTGTCCGCGCAGCGCCCGTACGGCGGGCCCGGCGGCGCGGCGGAGGCGGGCGAGTTCGACGAGGTCGCCGACGAGCTGGAGCGCGCCTACCCGGACTTCGGGGACGCCGTCGAGCGCGTCGTCGTCGACCGCGGCGAGATCACGTTCTTCGTGAAGCGCGAGCACCTGCTGGAGGTCGCGCGGACCATGCGGGACGAGCCGTCCCTGCGCTTCGAGATGTGCTCGGGCGTGTCGGGCGTGCACTACCCGAAGGACGAGGGCGCCGAGCTGCACTCGGTCGTGCACCTGCTGTCGATCACGCACAACCGGCGCGTCCGGCTGGAAGTGACCTGCCCGGACGCCGACCCGCACGTCCCGTCGCTGGTGCCGGTCTACCCGACGAGCGACTGGCACGAGCGCGAGACCTACGACTTCTTCGGGATCGTCTACGACGGCCACCCGGCGCTCACGCGCATCGAGATGCCCGACGACTGGGTCGGCCATCCGCAGCGCAAGGACTACCCCCTCGGCGGTATTCCCGTCGAGTACCGCGGAGCGGAGATCCCCCCGCCCGACGAGCGGAGGTCGTACGTATGAGTTCCACGAAGTACACCGAGTACGACGCCTACGCCGCGGAGGAGGCGGCCGAGGGCAAGGTCTTCGACGTCAACGGCCAGGACTGGGACCAGGTCGTCTCCGGCGCAGAGGATCTCGGCGACGAGCGGCTCGTCGTCAACATGGGCCCCCAGCACCCGTCCACGCACGGGGTGCTCCGGCTCATCCTGACGCTCGACGGTGAGACGGTGAACGAGGCCCGGGTGGGCATCGGCTACCTGCACACCGGCATCGAGAAGAACATGGAGTTCCGCACCTGGACGCAGGGCACCACGTTCTGCACCCGGATGGACTACCTCGCGCCGATCTTCAACGAGACGGCGTACTGCATGAGCGTGGAGAAGCTGCTCGGCGTCACCGAGCAGATCCCGGAGCGGGCCCAGATCATCCGCGTGATGATGATGGAGCTCAACCGGATCTCCTCGCACCTGGTCGCGATCGCCACGTTCGGCCTGGAGCTCGGCGCGACGACGGTGATGCTGAACGGCTTCGTCGAGCGCGAGTACACCCTCGACCTGTTCGAGGAGATCACCGGCCTGCGGATGAACATGGCCTACGTCCGTCCGGGCGGGGTCGCGCAGGACCTGCCGAGCGGCGCCACCAGCAAGATCCGCGACTACCTGGACCGCATGCCGAAGCGGATCCAGGCGCTGCGCAAGCTGATGGACGCCAACCCGGTCTACCTGGCGCGCACCCAGAACGTCGCGTACCTGGACCTGACCGGCTGCATGGCGCTCGGCGTCACCGGCCCGGTGCTGCGCGCGACCGGGCTCCCGTGGGACCTGCGCAAGTCGCAGCCCTACTGCGGGTACGAGACCTACGACTTCGAGGTCGCGACGCAGGACACCTGCGACGTCTACGGCCGCTACCTCGTCCGGATGGACGAGATGGAGGAGTCGCTGAAGATCGTCGAGCAGTGCCTGGACCGGCTCCAGTCGGTCAAGGGCCCGGTGATGATCGAGGACAAGAAGATCGGCTGGCCGGCGCAGCTGGCGATCGGCGCGGACGGCATGGGCAACTCGCCCCGGCACATCGCGCACATCATGGGCACCTCGATGGAGGCACTGATCCATCACTTCAAGCTGGTGACGGAGGGCTTCCGCGTGCCCGCCGGGCAGGCGTACGCGCCCATCGAGTCGCCGCGCGGCGAGCTCGGCGCCCACGTGGTCAGCGACGGCGGCACCCGGCCGTACCGCGTCCACTTCCGCGAGCCGTCCTTCGTCAACCTGCAGGCCACCCCGGCGATGGCGGAGGGCGGCATGGTCGCCGACGTCATCGCGGCGGTCGCCAGCATCGACCCGGTCATGGGGGGAGTGGACCGATGACATACGGACCTGAGGTCCGCGAGCGGCTGGAGCGCGACGCCAAGGAGATCATCGGCCGGTACCCCCGGCCGCGCTCGGCGCTGCTGCCGATGCTGCACCTGGTGCAGTCGGTGGAGGGCCACGTCACCGAGGACGGGATCGAGTTCTGCGCGGAGCAGCTCGGCATCACCCCGGCCCAGGTGACCGGCGTCGCGACCTTCTACACGCAGTACAAGCACGCACCGGTCGGCGAGTACCACGTCGGCGTCTGCATCAACACGCTGTGCGCGGTCATGGGCGGCGACCAGATCTGGAACGAGCTGAGCGAGCACGCCGGGGTCGGCCACGACGAGGCCACCCCGGACGGCAAGGTCAGCCTGGAGCGGATCGAGTGCAACGCGGCCTGCGACTTCGCGCCGGTGATGATGGTCAACTGGGAGTTCTTCGACAACATGACTCCCGAGAAGGCCAAGCAGCTGGTCGACGACCTGCGCTCAGGTAAGCAAGTGCTTCCTTCGCGTGGCCCGGAGAGCCTGGCCACCTGGAAGGAGGCGTCCCGCGTGCTCGCCGGGTTCCCCGACGGGCGCGCCGGCGAGGGCGTCCAGGCCGGGCCCGAGTCGCTGCGCGGCCTGAAGCTGGCGCAGGAGCGCGGCTGGGAGGCGCCCCGCGCGGACGTCGACCGCGAGCGTCCGGAGGAGCCGGTGAAGCCCGAGGAGATGGGCTCGCCCCCGCAGGAGCCGGGCAAGCCCATGGGCGGCGCGGCCAAGCCGGGATCGCAGGAGGGGCGGAACAAGTGACCACGCTGACCCCCATCCTCACGAAGAACTGGGACCAGGCCGACTCGTTCACCCGCGCGGGCTACGAGCGCGACGGCGGCTACGAGGCGCTGCGCACGGCGTTCCGGATGGAGCCGGACGAGATCGTCCAGGCGGTCAAGGACTCCGGCCTGCGCGGCCGCGGCGGCGCTGGCTTCCCCACCGGGATGAAGTGGGGCTTCCTGCCGCCGTCCAGCCCGAACCCGCGCTACCTCGTCGTCAACGCCGACGAGTCCGAGCCGGGCACGTGCAAGGACATCCCGCTGATGATGGCCAACCCGCACGTGCTCGTCGAGGGCGTGATCATCAGCTCGTACGCGATCCGGTCGAACCTCGCGTTCATCTACGTGCGCGGCGAGGTGCTGCACGTCATCCGCCGCCTGCACCAGGCGGTGGCGGAGGCGTACGAGGCCGGCTACCTCGGCAAGGACATCCTCGGCTCCGGCTACGACCTGGACGTGGTCGTGCACAGCGGCGCCGGGGCCTACATCTGCGGCGAGGAGACGGCGCTGCTGGACTCCCTCGAAGGGTTCCGCGGTCAGCCCAGGCTCAAGCCCCCCTTCCCGGCGGTCGCGGGCCTCTACGGCGGGCCCACCGTCATCAACAACGTCGAGTCGATCTCCTCGGTTCCCTCGATCATCGCCAACGGGCCGGAATGGTTCGCCTCGATGGGCACCGAGAAGTCCCAGGGCTTCGGGATCTTCTCGCTGTCCGGGCACGTCACCCGGCCCGGGCAGTACGAGGCGCCGCTCGGCATCACGCTGCGGGAGCTGCTCGACATGGCGGGCGGCGTCCGCGAGGGGCACCGGCTGAAGTTCTGGACGCCCGGCGGGTCGTCCACCCCGATCTTCACCGACGAGCACCTGGACGTGCCGCTGGACTTCGAGTCCGTCGGCGCCGCCGGGTCCATGCTCGGCACCCGGGCCCTGCAGATCTTCGACGAGACGACCTGCGTCGTCCGCGCCGTGCTGCGCTGGTCGGAGTTCTACGCGCACGAGTCGTGCGGCAAGTGCACGCCGTGCCGCGAGGGCACCTACTGGTACAAGCAGATGCTGAAGCGGCTGGAGGCGGGCCAGGGCTCCGAGGAGGACCTGGAGACCCTGCTGGACCTGTCCGACAACATCCTGGGCCGGTCGTTCTGCGCCCTGGGCGACGGCGCCACGAGCCCGGTCGTCTCGTCCATCAAGCTGTTCCGGGACGAGTACCTCCGGCACTTCGAGCTCGGGGCCTGCCCGTTCGACCCGGCCAAGTCGACCCTCTGGGGAGGTGCCAAGTGACCGTCACCGACGACAAGTCGGCGGTGGAGAAGCCGGTGGAGATGGTCTCCTGCACCATCGACGGCTTCGAGATCGAGGTGCCCAAGGGCACGCTGATCATCCGGGCCGCCGAGCTCCTCGGCATCCAGATCCCCCGGTTCTGCGACCATCCGCTGCTGGACCCGGTCGGGGCCTGCCGGCAGTGCCTGGTGGAGATCCCCGACGCCGGCAACGGCCGCGGCATGCCGAAGCCGCAGGCGTCGTGCACCACCACGGTGATGCCCGGGATGGTGGTCAAGACCCAGCTCACCTCGCCGGTCGCCGACAAGGCGCAGCACGGCGTGATGGAGCTGCTGCTGATCAACCACCCGCTGGACTGCCCGATCTGCGACAAGGGCGGCGAGTGCCCGCTGCAGAACCAGGCGATGTCCAACGGCCGCGGCGAGTCCCGGTTCGTGGAGGCCAAGCGGACCTTCCCCAAGCCGATCCCGCTGTCCAGCCAGGTGCTGCTCGACCGGGAGCGCTGCATCCAGTGCGCCCGCTGCACCCGGTTCTCCGACCAGATCGCCGGCGACGCGTTCATCGACCTGTTCGAGCGCGGCGCGAAGGAGCAGGTCGGGGCGGCGGACGGCAAGCCGTTCCAGTCCTACTTCTCCGGCAACACCGTGCAGATCTGCCCGGTGGGCGCGCTGACCGGCGCCGCGTACCGGTTCCGGTCCCGCCCGTTCGACCTGGTCTCGCAGCCGAGCGTCTGCGAGCACTGCGCGTCCGGCTGCGCGCTGCGCACCGACCACCGCCGCGGGAAGATCACGCGGCGGCTGGCGGGGGACGACCCGCAGGTCAACGAGGAGTGGAACTGCGACAAGGGCCGCTGGGCGTTCACCTACGGGACGCAGCCCGAGCGGCTCGCCCAGCCGCTCGTCCGCGGTGAGGACGGCGAGCTGGAGCCGGCGTCCTGGCCCGAGGCGCTCACCATCGCGGCGCGCGGGCTCGCGGCGGCGCGCGGCTCGGCCGGCGTCCTGACCGGCGGCCGCGTCACCCTTGAGGACGCCTACGCCTACGCCAAGTTCGCCCGGATCGCGCTCGGCACCAACGACGTCGACTTCCGGGCCCGGCCGCTGTCGGAGGAGGAGTCGCGGTTCCTCGCCTCGTCCGTCGCGGGCCACCCCATCGAGGTGACCTACGCCGACCTGGAGAAGGCGCCGGTCGTCCTGCTCGCCGGGTTCGAGCCCGAGGAGGAGTCGCCGATCGTCTTCCTGCGGCTCCGCAAGGCGTTCCGCAAGAACCGCCTGAAGGTGTTCGCGGCGGCCCCGTTCGCGACGCGCGGTCTGGCGAAGGTCGGTGGCACGCTGCTGCCGACGCTCCCCGGCGCGGAGGCCGAGGTCCTCGGCTCCCTCATCGGGGACGACGCCAGATCCGACATCCGCACGCTGCTGGAGACGCCCGGCGCCGTCATCCTCGTCGGCGAGCGGCTCGCCACCAGCCCGGGGGCGCTGACCTCGGCGACGCGGGTGGCGCAGGCGACCGGCGCCCGGCTGGCCTGGGTGCCGCGCCGGGCCGGGGAGCGCGGCGCGATCGAGGCCGGGGCGCTGCCCGGGCTGCTGCCGATCGGCCGTCCGGTCACCGACCCCGCCGCCCGCGCCGAGGTCGCCCGCACCTGGGGCGTCGCCGACCTGCCCGCCGACCCCGGCGAGGACACGGCCGGCATCATCGCGGCGGCGGCCGCCGGGCGGCGCGGCGCGCTGCTCGTCGGCGGCGTCGACCCCGACGACCTGCCCGACCCGGAGGCGATGCTGCGGGCGCTGGAGGCCACCCCGTTCGTGGTGAGCCTGGAGCAGCGGCCGAGCGCGGTCACCGACCGCGCCGACGTCGTCCTGCCGGTCGCGGCGGTCGCGGAGAAGTCCGGGACGTTCGTCGACTGGGAGGGCCGCGGCCGCCCGTTCGACGTCGTGCTCAAGTCCGCCGGGCGGATGTCCGACCTGCGGGTGCTGGACGCGCTGGCCGACGAGATGGACGTCCACCTGGGCCTGCCGGGCCCGGAGGCCGCCCGCCGCGAGATGGCCGGCCTCGGCGCCCACCGCGGCGAGCGCCCGGACGCGCCGAGCGTCGCGCAGGGCCTGGCGCCGCACCCCGAGCGGGGCGAGGCGCTGCTGGCGACCTGGCGGCTGCTCCTCGACCGGGGCCGCCTGCAGGACGGCGAGCCGTTCCTCGCCGGCACCGCCAAGCCCGCCGCCGCCCGGCTGTCGCCCGCGACGGCCGCGGAGATCGGCGCGACCGGCGCGGTGACGGTCTCGGGCCCGCGCGGCGAGGTCACGCTCCCGCTGGAGATCACCCCGGACCTGCCCGACCGGGTGGTGTGGCTGCCGACGAACTCGGCGGGCTGCGCTCTGCACCGGGACCTCGGCGCGGCCGCGGGAGGCGTCGTCAAGATCGCGGGCGCGGTGCCCGCGACCGCGACCGAGAACGCTGGAGGCATCGAATGAGCTCCCTGGCCGCGGCGCCGGCGCCCGACCCGCAGCTGCAGGACTTCGGGTCGGACCCGTGGTGGCTGATCGGCGGCAAGGTCCTCGCCATCTTCGTGTTCCTCGTCGTCACCGTGCTGATGACGATGTGGATCGAGCGGCGCGTCATCGGGCGGATGCAGCTGCGGGTCGGCCCCAACCGGGCCGGGCCCTTCGGCCTGCTCCAGGGCCTCGCCGACGGCGTCAAGCTGGCGCTGAAGGAGGACATCGTCCCCCGCCAGGTCGACAAGATCGTCTTCGTCCTGGCGCCGGTGATGGCCGCGGTGCCCGCGTTCATCTCCTTCATCGTCATCCCGTTCGGGCCGACGGTGTCGGTCTTCGGGCACCAGACGGCGCTGCAGGGCACCGACCTTCCGGTCGCGGTGCTGCTCGTCCTCGCGATGTCCTCGATGGCGATCTACGGCATCGTGCTGGCCGGCTGGTCCTCGATGTCGCCGTACTCGCTGCTCGGCGGGCTGCGCTCGTCCGCGCAGATGATCTCCTACGAGATCGCGATGGGCCTGTCGTTCGTGGCCGTGTTCATGTTCGCGGGCTCGATGTCCACCTCGGAGATCGTCGCGGCGCAGCACGACAAGTGGTTCGTGGTGCTGCTCGCGCCGTCGTTCGTCGTGTACGTCATCACGATGATGGGCGAGTCGAACCGCATCCCGTTCGACCTGCCCGAGGGCGAGGGCGAGCTGGTCGGCGGCTTCCACACCGAGTACTCGTCGCTGAAGTTCGCGATGTTCTTCCTCGCGGAGTACATCAACCTCGCGACGCTGTCGGCCCTGGCCACCACCTTGTTCCTCGGTGGCTGGCGCGCCCCCGCTCCGATCTCCACGGTGTGGGCGGGCGCCAACTCCGGCTGGTGGCCGGTCCTGTGGTTCCTGATCAAGATCTTCATGTTCATCTTCTTCTTCATCTGGCTGCGCGGCTCGCTGCCGCGCGTGCGCTACGACCAGCTGATGAAGCTCGGCTGGAAGGTGCTGATGCCCTTCTCGCTCGGCTGGATCCTGCTGGTCGCGACGATCCGCGCGCTGCGCAACGACGGCTACGAGATGCGGCAGCTGTTCATCGCCGCCGCCGTGGTCGCCGCGATCGTGCTGGTCGCCACGGTGATCTGGGAGATGGCGCGCGGCCGCGAGGACGACAAGGAGATCGTCCCGGGGGCGACGCCGGGGCCGCGCACCGACCCGGCGGCGGGCGGGTTCCCGGTGCCGCCGATGGACGCGCCCCACTACCACGGCCGCGCCCGCGAGCCGGTCCGGCCGGCCACGATCGAAACCCCCTCCGAGGAGGTCACCAGTGGGACTCACTGATTTCCTGAACCCGGTCAAGGGGTTCGGGGTCTCGTTCCACCAGATGTTCATGAAGAGCGAGACCGTTCAGTACCCCGAGGTGAAGAAGCCGACGGCTCCTCGCTTCCACGGGCGGCACCAGCTGAACCGGTGGCCGGACGGTCTGGAGAAGTGCATCGGCTGCGAGCTGTGCGCGTGGGCGTGCCCCGCGGACGCCATCTTCGTCGAGGGCGCCGACAACACGGCCGACGAGCGGTACTCGCCGGGCGAGCGCTACGGCCGCACCTACCAGATCAACTATCTGCGGTGCATCCTGTGCGGGCTGTGCATCGAGGCGTGCCCGACCCGGGCGCTCACGATGACCAACGAGTACGAGCTCGCCGACGACAGCCGCGAGAGCCTCATCTACACCAAGGAGATGCTGCTGGCGCCGCTGCGCGAGGGCATGGAGGCGCCCCCGCACGAGATGCGGCTCGGCGACACCGAGGAGGAGTACTACCGCCTCGGCCTCCAGGAGGGCGAGCCGTCGTCCGGGACGCCCTCCGCTCCGAAGATCCCTTCCGAGGACGGCGGGCGCGCGAGCGCCGACCAGGCCGTCGAGCGCGAGAAGGCGAAGGCGCGCAAGGGCGGTGAGGGCAAGTGACCGGCTCCGTCGCGAGCGCGCACGTGCTCGCCGCCGAGGTCGCCGACAAGCAGTCCGGGGAGCCGTTCTTCTTCTGGCTGCTGGCGATCGTCTCGGTGCTCGCCGCGCTCGGCATGATCTTCATGCGGAAGGCGGTGCACTCGGCGCTGCTGCTGGCGACCGTGATGCTCTGCCTGGCCGCGCTGTACGCGATCCAGAACGCGCCCTTCCTGGCGTTCGTGCAGGTGATCGTCTACACCGGCGCGGTGCTGATGCTGTTCCTGTTCGTGCTGATGCTCGTCGGGGTCAGTTCCACCGACTCGCTGGTGGAGACGATCCGGGGCCAGCGGTTCTGGGCGGTGATCGCCGCGGTCGGCTTCCTCGTCCTGCTCACGGTCGGGGTCGGCAACGCGGCGCTCGGCGGTTCGGCCGGGCTGACCCAGGCCAACTCCGAGGGCAACGTCGTCGGGCTGGCCCGGCTGCTGTTCTCCAAGTACGTGTTCGCGTTCGAGGCGACCAGCGCCCTGCTGATCACCGCGGCGCTGGGCGCGATGGTGCTGGCGCACCGGGAGCGCACCGAGCCGAAGCCGACGCAGAAGGACCTGTCGCGGCAGCGGTTCCTGTCCGGCTCCCACCCGGGCCCGCTGCCGGGTCCCGGCACCTACGCCCGGCACAACGCCGTCGACATGCCGGCGCTGCTGCCCGACGGGACGCCCTCGGAACTGTCGGTCAACCCGGTCATCGCGGCCCGCACCGACACCGCGGAGCGGCACGCCGACCTGTACGGCGGCTCCGAGGAGGAGGCCCTCGAACGGGACGTGGCCGCGGTCAAGGCGGTCACCGAGGACGTCCGCGACTCGGACGCCGAGGAGCGCTCGGTCAAGTCGGGGACGCCGGCCGCCGGCGGCGGCGCGAGTGAAGGCGAGGCAGGAGAATGAGCCCGGGGCACTACCTGGCGCTCTCGGCGGTCCTGTTCACCATCGGAGCGCTCGGCGTCCTCGTGCGCCGCAACGCGATCGTGGTGTTCATGTGCGTCGAGCTGATGCTGAACGCGACGAACCTGGCGTTCGTCTCGTTCTCCCGAATGCACGGCAACCTGGATGGCCAGATCATCGCCTTCTTCGTGATGGTGGTGGCCGCGGCGGAGGTCGTGGTGGGTCTGGCGATCATCATGACCATCTTCCGGACCCGCAGGTCCTCGTCGGTCGACGACGCGAACCTGCTGAAGTACTGAGAGGCCAGGGATGAAAGCGGAAGGCATCCAGGCCGCGTCCTGGCTCCTCGTCGCGCTCCCGCTCGCGGGCGCCGCGATCCTCCTGCTGGGGGGACGGCGGACCGACAAGTGGGGCCACCTGCTCGGCGCGGCGATGTCGCTGGCGTCGTTCGCGGTGGGCGCCGCGATGTTCGCCCAGATGCTCGGGTACGACGCCGAGGCCCGGCGCCGCACCCTGCACCTGTGGGACTTCATCGACGTCGGCACGTTCAAGGTCGGCATGGACCTGCTGGTGGACCCGCTGTCCATCACCTTCGTCCTGCTGATCACCGGGGTGGGCTCGCTCATCCACATCTACTCCATCGGCTACATGGCCGGGGACCCCGACCGGCGCCGTTTCTTCGCCTACCTGAACCTGTTCCTGGCGTCGATGCTGGTGCTGGTCCTGGGCGGCAACTTCCTGATCCTGTTCCTGGGCTGGGAGGGCGTCGGTCTCGCCTCCTACCTGCTGATCGGGTTCTGGCAGCACAAGCCGACGGCCGCGACCGCCGCGAAGAAGGCGTTCGTCGTCAACCGGGTCGGCGACATGGGGCTGATCATCGCGATCGCGCTGATCTTCGCCTCGTTCGGCAGCATCGACTTCGGCGCGGTCCTCGGCACCGGCGCCGAGCACGTGGGGCTCGCCTCCAAGCTCGGCACCGGCACCGCGACGGCCATCGGGCTGCTGCTCCTGGTCGGCGCGTGCGGCAAGTCGGCGCAGCTCCCGCTGCAGTCGTGGCTGCTGGACGCGATGGAGGGCCCGACCCCGGTGTCGGCCCTCATCCACGCCGCCACGATGGTCACCGCGGGCGTCTACCTGATCGTCCGGTCCGGCCCGATCTTCGAGATGTCCGAGACCGCGCAGCTGGTGGTGACGATCGTCGGCGCGGCCACGCTGCTGGCCGGTGCGATCATCGGTTGCGGCAAGGACGACATCAAGAAGGCCCTCGCCGGATCGACGATGTCGCAGATCGGGTACATGGTGCTCGCCGCGGGCCTCGGCCCGGCGGGCTACGTCTTCGCCATCGCGCACCTCGTCGCGCACGGCTTCTTCAAGGCGGGCCTGTTCCTCGGCGCCGGCTCGGTCATGCACGGGATGAAGGACGACGTGAACATGCGCCACTACGGCGCGCTGCGCACGGTCATGGTGATCACCTACGCGACGTTCGGCCTCGGGTACCTCGCCATCATCGGGTTCCCCGGCCTGTCGGGCTGGTTCACCAAGGACGGCATCATCGAGGCCGCCTACGCCAAGGGCGGCACGTCCGGGATGATCCTCGGCTCCTGCGCGCTGATCGGCGCCGGGATCACCGCGTACTACATGTCCCGGGTCATGTTCATGACGTTCTTCGGCGAGAAGCGCTGGGAGGACGACGTCCACCCGCACGAGTCGCCGGCGGTCATGACCGTGCCGCTGATGCTGCTCGCGGTCGGGTCCGTCTTCGCGGGCGGGTTCCTGATCCTCGGCAGCTTCCCCGAGTTCCTCGAACCGGTCGTCGGGGCGCCCGAGCACGCGCACGAGTTCAAGTGGCTCACCGCGCCCGGCGCCGCCACCTTCGTCCTGATGATCGTCGGCGCCGGGATCGCCTGGATGCAGTACGGCGCCCGCAAGGTGCCGCGCGAGGCGCCCAAGGGCTCGTTCGTCACCGTCGCGGCCCGCAAGGACCTCTACGGCGACGCGCTCAACGAGTCGCTGCTGATGCGCCCCGGCCAGTGGCTGACCCGGCTCGCGGTCTGGTTCGACGGGCGCGGCGTCGACGGCGCCGTCAACGGGACGGCCGCCGGCGTCGGCGGCAGCTCCGGCCGGCTCCGGCGCGTCCAGACCGGCTTCGCCCGCTCCTACGCCCTCTCGATGCTGGGCGGCGCGGCCCTCGTGGTCGCGGCGCTCCTGGTGGTGAACGTGTCATGAGCGACTTTCCCTGGCTGAGCGTCCTCATCGCGCTGCCGCTGGTGGGCGCGGTGCTGCTCAGCGCCATCCCGCGCGAGCGGGAGACGCTGGTCAAGCAGTTCTCGCTCGGCGTCTCCCTCGTCGTCGCGGCCCTCACCGGGGTCATGGCGTCGGGCTTCGACGCGGGCGGCGCGCGGTTCCAGTTCACCGAGAAGTACTGGTGGATCAAGGAGTTCGGGGTCCACTGGGCGGTCGGCGTCGACGGCGTCGCGCTGGTGCTGATCGTGCTGTCGGTCGTCCTCGTCCCGCTCGTCATGCTGGCGTCGTGGAGCGAGGCCGACCGGTCCGGCGGCGTGGACGTCCCGGCGAAGCGGTCGGTGAAGACGTACTTCGCGCTGCTGCTGACGATGGAAGCGGCCATGATCGGCGTCTTCGCCGCGACGGACGTGTTCCTGTTCTACGTCTTCTTCGAGGCGATGCTCATCCCGGTGTACTTCATCATCGGGTACTACGGCGGCGCGCAGCGGTCCTACGCCGCGGTGAAGTTCCTGCTGTACTCGCTGTTCGGCGGGCTGCTGATGCTCGTCGCCGTCATCTGGCTGTACCCGCTGTCGAGCCGGTCGGTCGACAGGGGCGGCCTCGGGCACGGCACGTTCATGTTCGACGAGCTGTCGAAGATGAACGTCGACCCGACGACGGCCAAGTGGCTGTTCCTCGGCTTCTTCGTCGCGTTCGCGATCAAGGCGCCGATGGTGCCGGTGCACACCTGGCTGCCGGACGCGGCGCAGCAGTCCCCGGCCGGCGCGCTGGTGCTGATCGTCGGCGTCCTGGACAAGGTCGGCACCTACGGGATGCTCCGGTTCTGCCTGGAGCTGTTCCCCGGCGCCGCCAAGTGGGCGACCCCGGTCGTGCTGGGGTTCGCGGTGCTCAGCATCATCTACGGCGCGGTCCTCGCGATCGGCCAGGTCGACATGAAGCGCCTCATCGCCTACACGTCGGTGTCGCACTTCGGGTTCATCGTCCTCGGCATCTTCGCGATGACGTCGCAGGGCCAGTCCGGCGCGGCGCTCTACATGGTGAACCACGGGTTCTCCACCGGCGCGCTGTTCCTCGTCGTCGGCTTCATGATCGTCCGGCGGCGGTCGGCGCGGATCTCCGACTTCGGCGGGGTGCAGAAGGTCGCGCCCGTCCTCGCCGGGATGTTCCTGATCGCCGGCCTGTCCGCGCTGTCGCTGCCCGGCCTGTCCACGTTCGTCTCGGAGTTCCTCGTCATCGTCGGGACGTTCAGCCGGTACGAGTGGGCGGGCGCGCTCGCGGTCAGCGGCGTCGTGCTCGCGGCCGTCTACATCCTGTGGATGTACCAGCGGACCATGGGCGGCCCCAAGGTCCCCGCGGTCGAGGGCATGAAGGACCTGTCCGCCCGGGAGAAGTGGGCCGTCGCCCCGATCATCGCGATCATCGTGGCGATGGGCTTCTTCCCGCAGCCGGTGCTGCACGTGATCAACCCGTCGGTGGACCACACGCTGGCGCGGGTCGACCAGCACGACCCGGCGCCGGACATCACCGGTAACGTCGCCGAGAACGGAGCCCGTCCATGACCACCACCAGTCAGGTGAGCGCGGTCCTCGCGCAGGGGGGTGACATCCCCGCGCCGCACATCGAGTACGGGCAGATCGCCCCGCTGCTGCTGGTCCTCGGCGTCGCCGTCGCGGGCGTGCTCGTCGAGGCGTTCGTCGGCCGGACCGCGCGCTACTACGTGCAGGTGCCGCTGGCGTTCCTCGGCCTCGCGGGCGGGTTCGCCTGGACGATCCTGCTGGCGTGGCGCGACAACCCGCACCACGTCGCCGCCGAGGGCGCCCTGGGCGTGGACGGCCCCACCCTGTTCATCCAGGGCACCATCCTGGTGCTGGCCCTCGTCAGCCTCCTGCTCATCGCCGAGCGCGGCGACGGCAGGGCCGGCGGCCACTTCGCCGCGCAGGCCTCGGCCCTGCCCGGCAGCGAGGCCGAGCAGCGCACCACCGAGGCCGGGTTCACCCAGACCGAGGTGTTCCCGCTGATGATGTTCGCCGTCGGCGGCATGGTGATGTTCCCGGCGGCCAACGACCTGCTCACCATGTTCGTGGCGCTGGAGGTCATGTCGCTGCCGCTGTACCTGCTGTGCGGGCTCGCCCGCCGGCGGCGCCTCCTCTCCCAGGAGGCGGCGGTCAAGTACTTCCTGCTCGGCGCGTTCTCCTCGGCGTTCTTCCTGTACGGGGCGGCGCTGCTGTACGGGTACGCCGGGTCCGTCCGGCTGTCGGACATCTCCGCGCAGATCGGCAAGGACGCGGGCAGCGAGACCCTGCTCCTCGCGGGCGTCGCGCTGCTGTCGGTCGGGCTGCTGTTCAAGCTCGGCGGCGTCCCCTTCCACATGTGGAAGCCGGACGTCTACCAGGGCGCCCCCACGCCGATCACGGCGCTGATGGCGTCCTGCACCGTCGTCGCCGCGTTCGGCGGGATCCTGCGCGTCTACTACGTCGCGTTCGAGACGCTGAAGTGGGACTGGCGGCCCGTCCTGTGGGGTGTGGCCATTCTCACCATGATCGCCGGGTCGATCATCGCGATCACGCAGACCGACATCAAGCGGATGCTGGCCTACTCCTCGATCGCGCACGCGGGCTTCCTGCTCATGGGCGTGATCGCCAGCTCCCCGGACGGCCTGTCCAGCACGATGTTCTACCTGGTCGCCTACGGCTTCACCTCGATCGGCGCGTTCGCCGTCGTGACGATGGTGCGGGACGCGGGCGGCGAGGCCGGCCACCTGTCGCGGTGGGCGGGCCTCGGCAAGCGGTCCCCGGTGGTCGCGGGCGTGTTCGCCTTCTTCCTCCTGGGCTTCGCGGGCATCCCGCTGACCAGCGGCTTCACCGGCAAGTTCGCGGTGTTCAAGGCGGCCGTCGAGGGCGGCGCGACGCCCCTGGTGATCGTCGCCGTGATCTCCTCCGCGGTCGCCGCGTTCTTCTACGTCCGTGTGATCGTCGTCATGTTCTTCAGCGAGCCGGACGCCGAGGGTCCGGTCGTGGTGGCCGGCCCGGCGACCGCGGTCGCGGTCGCGCTCGGAGTGACGGCTACTGTGGTACTCGGCGTGATCCCGCAGCCCGTTCTGGACCTCGCGGGGCAGGCCACGACCCACATGTTCGTCCGGTAGGGAGTCTTGGGTGAGCAACCCATTCGCTGAGAAGTCCGGCGGGCCGGCCATCCAGGAGACCGGCCCGTTCGGGCTTCCCGTCGACGCCGCGCTCGCGTCCGACGCCAAGGACCGCCTCGCGGCCGTCGAGTCCCTTCTGCTCGACTGCGTCCGGGGCGAGGACCCGCTGCTCACCGAGGCCTCGCAGCACCTCGTCGAGGCGGGCGGCAAGCGCTTCCGGCCGATGCTGGTGCTGCTGGCCTCCCACTTCGGCGACCCGGCCGCGCCCGGCGTCGTCCCCGCCGCCGTCGTCGTCGAGCTCACCCACCTCGGCACCCTCTACCACGACGACGTCATGGACGAGGCCACCATCCGCCGCGGCCAGCAGTCCGCCAACTCCCGCTGGACGAACACCGTCGCCATCCTCACCGGCGACTACCTGTTCGCCCGCGCGTCCGACCTGCTCGCCGACCTCGGCCCCGAGGCCGTCCGCATCCAGGCCCGCGCCTTCGCCCGCCTAGTCCGCGGCCAGATCCAGGAGACCGTCGGCCCCGGCGAGGACGCCGACCCCCTCAAGCACTACCTCCAGGTCGTCGCCGACAAGACCGGCTCCCTGATCGCCGTCTCCGGCCAGTTCGGCGCCCTGCTCTCGGGCGCCCCCGCCCACGTCGTCGACACCGTCACCTCCGCCTGCGAGAAGATCGGCATCGCCTTCCAGCTGTCCGACGACATCCTCGACGTCGCCTCCGAGGCCGAGGAGTCCGGCAAGACCCCCGGCACCGACCTGCGCGAAGGCATCCGCACCCTCCCGACGCACCACGTCCTCGCCGGCATCGGCTCCGGCCCCGACGACGCCCGCCTCCGCGAGCTCCTCACCCAGGACCTCACCGACGACGCCCTCCACGCCGAGGCCCTCACCCTCCTGCGCGCCCACCCCGCCATGGACCGCGCCCGCGCCGACCTGCGCCGCTGGGCCGAGGACGCCCGCAACGAACTCCTCACCCTCCCCGAGATCCCCGCCCGCGAGGCCCTCACCAACCTCTGCGACTACGTGATCACTAGAACTGGCTAGCGTCTTTCTCCTCCTTCGGGCGCTGAGCGCCCTCCATCGTCGAAAAACGCGGGCGATCGCTGGCATCGCTTCGTCTCGCCTTGGCGGCTCGCTGCGCGATCAGATTCTTGCTTCGCTCGAATCTGCCTTCGGACGCGATCGCGGCCGTTGAGGTTGTTGCGTGGTTGCGGTGGTGGCTGAGGTCGGCGCGGGGGCTATTGCGGTGCTCGCTGCCGTAGAGGCCGCCGGGTGGTTGCGGCGGTGGCCAGGGCTAGGGCGGCTAGGGTTCCGCCCAGCCACATGACGCCGGTTTCGCCTGTGGTGTCGGTCGTCTGGCCGCCTGCCAGGGCTCCCAGGGAGATGGCGAGGTTGAAGGTGGCGACGAACAGCGCCGATGCCGGCTCGGCGGCGTGCGGGGGCACGGCCTGTAGCAGCCAGTTCTGCAGCGTCACCGACACTCCGCCGTAGGCGACCCCCCACAGGACCAGCAGCACGATCGCTGGAAGCGGGGATCGGCCTGCCAGCGGGAACAGCAGGACGGCCGGTGCGAGCAGGACGGTGATCCGGATCAGGGTGCGGCGCGGGGCGCGGGCGGCGGCCGTGCCCGCGGTGAAGTTGCCCGCGATGCCCGCCACGCCGTACACCAGCAGCAGTGTGCTGATCAGGTCCGGGTCCACGCCGGACACCCGCTCCAGCACGGGACGCACGTAGGTGTACGCCGCGAAGTGCCCGGTGACCAGGAGGAACGTCACCAGGAGTCCGGCCTGCGCGCGGGGCGCGCGAAGCACCTGCGGCATGGCGGCCAGACCCGCCGCGCCGGTTCCGGGCAGCGGCGGCAGCAGCGCGGCGAGCGCGGCGCAGGCGACCAGCGACAGCGCTCCGGCCGCGGCGAACGCCGCCCGCCAGCCCGCGAGGTCGCCGATCAGCGTGCCGGCCGGAACCCCCGCCACCGACGCCACCGCCACTCCGCCGAAGATCACCGAAGTGGCGGCGCCGGCGGAGCGCTCCGGCACCAGCCGTGCCGCCAGCCCGCCGGCGATCGCCCACACGCCGCCGATCGCCACGCCGACCAGGACCCGCGACGCCAGCAGCGCGGGCAGCCCGGGGGCGGTCGCCGAGCCGAGGTCGGCCGCGGCCAGCAGGCCCGCCAGCACGGCCAGCACCGCCCGCCGGTCCAGCCGGGCGGTCGCCGCGGAGAGCGCGGGGGCGGACAGCGCCGCGACGAGGCCGGGCACGGTCATCGCCAGCCCGGCCGTGCCCGCGGACACGCCGAGGTCCGGGCCGATCGAGGTCAGCAGGCCGACCGGCAGCATCTCGCTGGTGACGACGAGGAACGTGGCCGCGGCGACCGCGAGCACCGCCGGCCACCCCCGGCGCGGCGGGGGAGAGGAGGGAACCGTCATGCCCCCGACCCTGGCGGGCGGGCCGATGGGGGAACAACGGTGAAGATCGCATCCTTGTATGAGCCAGACTCATCGATGATCGGGGGCGTCGCGTGCCGGAACTGGAGACCCGGGAGCTGGAGTGCTTCCTCGTCCTCAGCGAGGAGCTGCATTTCGGCCGGACCGCGGAGCGCCTCTACCTCTCCCAGAGCCGCGTCAGCCAGCTGGTGCGCGCCCTCGAACTGCGGGTCGGGGCCCGGCTGGTGGAGCGCACCAGCCGCCGCGTCCGGCTGACCCCTCTCGGAGCCGCCTTCCGGGACGAGCTGCGGCCCGCCTACGCGGCCCTCCTCGACGCCGTCGAAGGGGCCAGGAGCAGGGCGCGCGGTGTCGGCGGGGTGCTGCGGATCGGCTTCCTCGGGTCCCTGGACGAGGAGCTGGCGGGTCTGGTCCGCGCGTTCCAGAGCGGCCACCCCGGCTGCGAGGTGCGGACGGTCGAGATGCCGCTGGCCGACCCGTTCGGGCCGGTCCTGGGCGGCGATGTGGACGCCGCGATCGTCCTGACCCCGGTGCGGGAGCCCGGCCTCGCCGTCGGCCCGGTCTTCTCCGAGGCGCCGCTGCGCCTGGCCGTCCCGGCTCGCCACCCGCTCGCGGACCGCCCGTCGGTCCGCGCCGAGGACCTGGCCGGGCACCCGCTCGTCAGGATCGCCGGCCCGGCGCCGCGCTACTGGCGCGACGCGCAGTCCCCGCCGCTGACGCCCGGCGGCGCCGCGATCCCGTCCGGACCGGCCGTCAGCACGATCCAGGAGGCCCTCGCGATGGTCGCCGCCGGGCGCGGCGCGATGCCGCTGTGCGTTCCGACCGCCCGCCGCCACGTGCGGGGCGACGTCGTCTTCGTCCCGCTCACCGGCCTGCCCGATTCGGCGCTCGCGCTCGTCTGGCATCGGGACCGCGCCACCGCGCGGCTCCGCGCCTTCGCCGGGACCGTCGCGGCGGGCGTCCGCGGCTAGGCGTTCTGGGGTTCGGGCTCCTCCGTGAGGCCGCGGGTCTTCATGGCGTGCAGGACGAGGTCGATGAGGACCTCCTTGCAGGAGCCGAGGCTGCGGGCGTCGCAGAGCATGACGGGAACCTTCGGGCCCAGGTTGAGGGCCATCTGGATCTCCGCGAGGTCGTAGCGCTGGGCGCCCTCGAAGCAGTTCACGGCGACGATGAACGGGGTGCCGCGGCGCTCGAAGTAGTCGACGGACGGGAAGCAGTCCGACAGACGGCGGGTGTCGGCGAGGACGACGGCGCCGAGCGCGCCGAGCGAGACCTCGTCCCACATGAACCAGAAGCGCTCCTGGCCGGGGGTGCCGAACAGGTAGAGGACGTACTCGTCGCGCATCGTGATGCGGCCGAAGTCCATCGCGACCGTTGTGGTCGTCTTGCGCTCCACCCCGGAGATGTCGTCGACGCCCACGCTCTCGTCGGTGAGCAACTCCTCGGTGCGCAGGGGGCTGGTCTCCGAGACCGTGCCCACCATCGTGGTCTTGCCGACCCCGAAACCGCCCGCGATCACGATCTTGACCGCGGTGGGGAGCCGGCGGGCGCGCACGCCGCGCCTAGAGGGCCCGGAGACCATCGATCACCGCCTTGTAGAGCCTGATGTCGTGCATGTCCGCCTCCGGTTCGGGCTCCTGAAGGGAGACGAATCCCTTGTCGAGCAGGTCGCCGAGCATCACCCGGACGGTCGCCACGGGCAGATCGAGATGGCCGGTGATCTCGGCCACCGACATCACCGCCTGGCACAGCCGGATGATGGACAGGTGCTCGGGTCCGAGGCCGATCGCGCCCTCCGGCTCCGGTCCGACCGCCACCACCAGGGTGATGAGGTCGAACTTGCCGCGGGTCGGCTCGATCCGGCCGCTGGTCATCACGTAGGGCCGCACCATCGGACCGGCGTGCTCGTCCAGGAACCGGTCGTCGACCGGCGGGCGCGTCGCGGCCTCGTCCGCCCAGGGCTCCTGGGCGGGATCCTCGGGGGGCATCATGCCGGGCGCCCCTCCTGCGCGGATTCCGAACGCGACGGGGAGGTGAGGTGGTGGCCCATGGCGGTGACGAGCATCGCCATCTCGTACGCGGTGAGGCCGACGTCGACCTCCTCGGTGGCGAGGACGGCGAGGCACGCGCCCTTCCCGGCGACCGTGACCAGCAGGAACGCCGACGCCATCTCGACGATCGTCTGCCGGACCGGGCCGCCGCCGAAGCGGGTCCCGGCGCCCTTGGCGAGGCTCTGGATGCCGGCGGCGACGGCGGCGAGGTGCTCGCCGTCGTCCTGCGTCATGCCCTCGGACGACGCCATGAGCAGGCCGTCCGCCGACAGCACGACCGCACTGCGGGCGTGCGGCAGGCGGTGGACGAGGTCGTCCAGCAGCCAGCCCAGATCGGAGGAGGAACCGGTCTTCTGCGTCACTGATCTGCCTCGCCTTCCGCTGCGTTGGTGCCGAGGGCTTCCGCCGCGTCGACGCGGCCCCGCTGGGTGCCGCGCTGGTAGGAACCCATGATCCGCTGAATCTCCTCGGGGGAGCGGCCCGGGTCCTCCTGCTCGTCCTGCTCGTCGGCGACGGCGGGCTCGTCGGTGCGCAGGGGTTCGGCCAGGTTCGCCTGCGGCACACGGACGGGAAGACCGGACGGTGTTGTGGAGATGTCGGGCACGGGTGGCAGGTCCTCCGGCTCGATGGGGTCGGGACGTGCGCCGTCCGCGGGGTCGTCGTGCCGCGCGGGCGTGGGGGCCTCGGGCTCCGGTGCAGGGGCGCCGCCGGGGGGCCGCACGGGCAGCGGGTCCGCGGCCGGCGGGGGGACCGCCACGAGGGCGGGTGCGGGGTGCTGCGGGCCGGTGCCCGCCGGGGGGAGCGTCGTCGTGGGGGACGCGGAGCGGACGCCGGACGCGGCGAGCGCCGCGGCGGGGCGCCGCACCTCCAGGCCGTTCGTGGTGGTGGTGCCGGCCGGGACCTGCGCCGGGCCCTGCTCGACGATCAGTTCCCGGGGGATGACGACGACGGCGGTGGTGCCGCCGTAGGCGGACCGCTTCAGCGAGACCTGCAGGTTGTAGCGCTCGGCGAGCTTGCTGACCACGAACAGGCCGAGCTGGACCGAGCTCTGCAGGTTGAAGTCGGGCGGGTCGGCGATCCG